>NZ_KV786453.1:12902-36552 GCF_001806945.1 Corynebacterium sp. HMSC30G07
AAACCGATAAGCGCGGCTTCTACGTCCCGGATCCTGATACCGGTGAAATCTTGTGGTTATTTTCCAACGGCACGTATGAAACCTGCATGCCGGATGGCTTGATTGACTACAACACTCAAGCGGCGGCCCCACGATGGAAGAGCAACCTTGAGCAAGTGTGTGCTCGTCGCAGTACTGTGGCGCAGTTTTACGCCAAAGGCCACAAAATCCTTGATGATTTTGACCACCACCACAACCTGGACCAAGCCGACGCGCAAATCAAAACACTGGAGGAAGAATACGGCCTTCACTTCCTCATCAAGGCGGTACTTCCGGAGCCGTTGCCAAAAGAACCCGATTATTCCGAACCACCCTTCCCAGACCCAGAGTATGACTACGGGTGGCCGGAAAACTACGACCCAGCAGAACTACTCGACACCCGACCCCAATAAGAAAAAGAGGCCATTTTTCCGAAGCGGTGGAGAAGACTCCCCAACTAGCCAGAAACGTTAACCGGATGCTTGGCTCACCAGAGGGTTTTGCTCCAGGCACGGGTTGTCAACTAAGTCCTAACTTCAGACAGCGGGCGTGGACGTAGGTAGCAAAATTGGAACAATCTGCCCTAATTAAAAGCGTCTTGAGGTCGCAGTTGGCTCCAATGCGGGAGCGAAACGTCAGCTGTGCTGATATAGCTTGGTCGATGGCTGCAGGGTTGCACTGTGCTGTGAGCAGCATAAAAACATAATCCACCGGAGATGGTTCTAATGGAGAGGCCCCATCGCTTCTCAGAGCAGGTAACTGCATTTGTGAAATTTTACATCCACCCCTGATTAATCACATTACCGTTGCCATCTCCAACCACGCCCTGCGTAGCGTTCTTAGTGCTCCAGCTGATCTGTCCCCACGGCGACGGTACACCACGCTTCACCTCTACAGCACAGAGAAATGTAGCATTACCATCATTCGAGTACAGTTGCGCATAATGTTCCCACAAAATAAATGGCATCGATCTCAAAAAGATAAATGCATAGCAGGGGTCTGTGCCGGGGTAGCTGAAGTATATGAAACCTCTGCAAATACCGTCAGGATTATTTACGTAATCGCTACGCTCTGCGGAGTTCCCATGGTTGCCGTCTACCTACTGCAATGGCTCATCTACCCAAAGCGATACAACCGAGTGCTGGTCCGCCCACTGCAAGATTGAAAGCGTGTCGCGCTGCAGGTGGGAGGTGGTGATGGTTACGTGGCCGTCGGCAAGATGCGTGGCAGTGCCCGGCAAATCAGGCAACCCAGACAAAGCAGGCACGCCACCCCCAAGCCCGAACGAGATTGCAGAGGGCACCGTCTCCGTCAGTTGGGCAGGGGTGCCTTCTACCTCGATGTTTCCGCGGTGCATAATGGCGATGCGGTGGCAAAGAAACTCTGCTTCTTCCAGGTAGTGGGTGGTTAGCACCATGGTCACCCCGGCGTTGTTGAGCTCTTTGAGTAGTCCCCACACATGCCGGCGGGATTCGGGGTCCAGGCCGGTTGTGGGCTCATCAAGAAACACCAAGGTCGGGTTGCCTACCAGGGCGCATGCGAGGTCGAGGCGCCGCTGCTCGCCACCGGAGAGCGATCCCACCTTGACATCGCTGCGGTGCTCAAGTTGGACGCGGCGCAGCACCTCATCAGTGGGCAGCGGCGCGGAGCACGTGCCCGCCCACATAGTTACTGTCTCTTCAACGGTCAGTGCCTGGGGCAGGCCGCCGGATTGCAGCATGATCCCGGTGTACGGGCGCACGCTGGCACGGCCGCTGACCGGATCGTGCCCCAGCACTCGCACGGTGCCTTCGCTAGGTTCGGCCAGGCCCTCCATCACTTCTAGGGTGGAGGTCTTGCCCGCGCCGTTGGTTCCCAGCAGCCCGTAGACCTCGCCGGGGGCAACGTGCAGGCTGATGCCATCAACTGCGGTGAAGTCGCCGTAGCGGCGCTTCAGCCCTGTAACTTCGATTGCTTTTTCCATGCCTCCAACTCTGCCCACAGCAGGTTGTTGCTGGTAGAGGCGTTTGTCACCAATCAAACATGACAATTGTCATCAGGATTACCGCACGCTGGCACGCGTGAGCATCGCCGCGCTTATGAGCATGATGCTTATCGACGCCCCCGTTGCCGCCCACCCCGCCCCCGAAGTAACCCGAAACGTTTCCCCAAGGAGAAAGATGCCGAGTGTAAACGCCACGATCGGCTCTACCACTTTCGCGGCTGGCAGCGAGGTGCCCAGGTTGCCGGCGGCGAAGGCGTACTGCTGCACGACCGTGCCCGCCGTGGCGGCCAGCAGCATCGCCCACAGCTGCCAGGACGTCAAAAGGCCCATGATGCCGCCGCTGACAAAGTCGTCCACGGCCACTTTGGAAAACAGGGCTTGGTAGCCAAACAGGGCGCCACAGGTTATGCCGTAGGTGAGGGATTGGGTTGCGGTGGGGCGTCGATAAGCAAAAGCGAAAGCTCCCGCAACCACCGCAACCGCTGAGATGACCACGATGACCCACTCCCAGGCAAGCGGCTCGCGCGTGCCGGCAAGCGGGCGGCCGAGCAGCACAACCCCGGCCACGCTGATGGTCAGCAACGCACCCCAAAACGCCTCCTCCGGGTGCATGCGGCGATGCTCCTGGCGTGCCGAAAACAGCAAGGTGAGCATCAGCGACAGGGCGAGCACAGGCTGGACCACCAGCAAGGATCCGAACGCTAACGCCGCAGCTTGGAAGGCATATGCAAGGAATGCCACCCCCATCGAGGCCCACCATGCCGGCCGACGCATCGAGCGAAGCGGGGAGGCACCCGCGCGCATGATGCGGTGGCGCCACACGGTACCTGCGGCCATCGTCGCGGCTGAGATCAGCGCGAGGATTGCAGACAGGTAAATATTGTGCACGGTGAATGATATTAATGCGGGTGTTCCTGCTGTGGATTTGAGACGCTATTCTTGTATGTCGGAATGCACGCGGACCCGTGGGAGGTACGGATGGCCCTTATCGTTCAGAAATACGGCGGATCGTCGCTAGAAAGCGCCGAGCGTATTCGCGCCGTGGCTCAGCGTGTGGTGGCTACCAAACGCGCGGGCAACGACGTGGTTGTCGTCTGCTCCGCAATGGGCGACACCACCGATGAACTTCTAGACTTGGCAGCGCAGGTCAACCCAACCCCACCCGCACGCGAGATGGACATGCTGCTCACCGCCGGTGAACGCATCTCCAACTCCCTTGTGGCCATGGCAGTTGCCGCACAAGGTGAGGCCGTGCAGTCCTTCACCGGCTCCCAAGCCGGCGTGATCACCACTGAACGCCACGGCAACGCCCGCATCATTGAGGTCACGCCGGGCCGCGTTAAGGAAGCCATTGACCAGGGCAACATTGCCATCGTCGCCGGCTTCCAGGGTGTCAACCGTGACACCAAGGACGTGACCACCCTTGGCCGCGGCGGCTCCGACACCACCGCAGTAGCGTTGGCGGCAGCACTAGGTGCGGACGAATGCGAGATCTACTCCGACGTAGACGGCGTCTACACCGCAGACCCGCGCATCGTCCCGGACGCCCGCAAGCTGGACAAGCTCTGCTTCGAAGAAATGCTGGAACTGGCCGCGTCCGGCTCGAAGATTTTGGTTCTGCGCAGCGTTGAATACGCGCGCGCCTGGAACGTACCAATGCGGGTACGTTCCTCTTACAGCAACGACCCCGGCACCCTCGTCGCCGGAGCATTGGAGGATATCCCTGTGGAAGAAGCAGTATTGACCGGTGTTGCCACCGACAACGCGGAGGCAAAGATCACCATCCTGGGCATCCAGGACACGCCAGGGGAAGCCGCCAAGGTGTTCCGCGCGCTGGCAGATGCAGAGATCAACATTGACATGGTCCTGCAGAACATCTCCTCTATTGAGGACAATAAGACGGACATCACCTTCACCCTGCCCAAGGCAGACGGTGCGCGTGCCATGGAGATGCTCGGCGCTATGAAGGACGCCGAAGGCTGGGACGACATCACCTACAACGACCAGATTGGCAAGGTCTCCCTGGTTGGCGCCGGCATGAAGTCCCACCCGGGCGTTACCGCAGACTTCACCGAGGCGCTGCGTGACTCCGGCATCAACATTGACATGATCACCACCTCTGAAATCCGCATCACCGCAGTGGTGGACCAGGACGAGCTGGCAGAGGCCGCACGCGCCATCCACAGCAAGTTCGAGCTGGGCGGCGAAGAAGCCGCAATTGTCTACGCAGGTACCGGCCGCTAAAACGGCCTGTTTAAGGAGTTTTCACGTTATGACCACCGTTGCTGTAGTTGGCGCCACCGGCCAGGTAGGCCAGGTAATGCGCTCCATTCTGGAGGACCGTTCCTTCCCATGCGACCGCGTTCGCTTCTTCGCCTCGCCGCGTTCCGCGGGCAAGGTGCTGGAGTTCCGCGGCGCACCCGTTGAGGTTGAAGACCTGACCAAGGTCACCGAAGAGTCCGTGGCGGACGTGGACATCGCGCTGTTCTCCGCAGGCGGTTCCACCTCGCGCGAGTGGGCCCCCGTCTTCGCCGCCGCCGGCGCGAAGGTTGTGGACAACTCCTCTGCATGGCGCAAGGATGACGAGGTGCCCCTGATCGTCTCCGAGGTCAACCCGGCGGACGCCAAGGCGCTGCCGAAGGGCATCATTGCCAACCCGAACTGCACCACGATGGCAATCATGCCCGTGGTCAAGGCGCTGCACGACACCGCCGGTTTGGTGTCTATGCGCGTTGCCTCCTACCAGGCGGTTTCCGGCTCGGGTGTCGCGGGCGTCCAGGCACTCGCAGACCAGGTCGCGGAAATCGGCGTGCGCAACACCGAGCTCGCCTCCGACGGTTCGCTGCTCAGCCCCGCCAACCTCGGCCCGTATGTCGCGCCGATCGCCTACAACGCTTTGCCGCTTGCGGGCAGCCTGCTTGAAGACGGCACCCACGAAACCGACGAAGAACAAAAACTCCGCAACGAATCGCGCAAGATCCTCGGCCTGCCAGAGCTGAAGGTGTCGGGCACCTGCGTGCGCGTCCCGGTGTTCACCGGCCACACGATGGTGGTGCACGCCGAGTTTTCCGAGGCAATCACGCCCGAGCAGGCGTCCGAGGTGCTCTCGGGCGCGCCGGGCGTGGAGGTTGTTGAGGTGCCAACGCCGCTTGAGGCCACCGGCAAGGACGTCTCCCTTGTGGGCCGCATCCGCCAGGACCAGGTTGTGGACGGCAACCGCGGCCTCATTTTCGTCGTCTCCGGCGACAACCTGCGTAAGGGTGCGGCGCTGAACACGGTCCAGATCGCCGAGCTCCTGGTCTAGCTTCTCCTTACGTCGGCTCCGGAAAATCACTACGGTGGGCGGGTACACGCACATAACCCCGATTCAAGGAGCTACCAATGGCGGAGAAGAGTAGGGCGGAAGAGATCGTCGCAAAGGGCGAGCGTCCCGCGGGCAAGGGCAAAACCACCCAGCTGAGTGGGCAGCCGGTTGCCTCGGAGAATATTTCGGTTACCCAGGGGCGTCAGGGAGCCAATGTGCTTAACGACGTCCACATGATCGAGAAGTTAGCCCACTTCAACAGGGAAAACGTTCCGGAGCGTATCCCGCACGCCAAGGGGCACGGCGCCTTCGGCGAGCTGCACATTACGGAAGACGTGTCCAAGTACACGAAGGCGAAGCTGTTCCAGCCGGGCACTGTTACCCCGATGGCGGCTCGTTTTTCCACAGTGGCTGGTGAGGCCGGATCGCCGGACACCTGGCGTGACGTCCACGGCTTCGCCCTGCGTTTTTACACCGAGGACGGCAATTACGACATCGTGGGCAACAACACGCCGACGTTCTTCCTGCGTGACGGCATGAAGTTCCCTGATTTTATTCACTCTCAGAAGCGTCAGCCGAACTCGGGCTTGCGTGATGATGAGATGCAGTGGGATTTCTGGACCCGCACCCCGGAAACCGCGCACCAGGTGACCTACCTGTTGGGTGATCGCGGCACCCCGAAGACCTCGCGTCACCAGGACGGCTTCGGTTCCCACACCTTCCAGTGGATTAATGAAGAGGGCACCCCGGTGTGGGTGAAGTACCACTTCAAGACCCGCCAGGGCTGGGAGTGCTTTACCGACGAGGAAGCTACCGAGAAGGCCGGTACCGATCCGGACTTCCAGCGCGCGGACCTCTTCAACGCGATTGCCCAGGGCGACTACCCGATTTGGGACGTCAAGGTGCAGATCATGCCGTTCGAAGAGGCGAAGGATTACCGCTTTAACCCCTTCGACCTGACCAAGACCTGGTCCCAGAAGGACTACCCGCTGATCCCGGTTGGCTACTTCGTGTTGAACCGTAACCCGAAGAACTTCCACGCCCAGATTGAGCAGTTGGCGCTTGACCCGGCGAACCTGGTTCCGGGTGTGGGTCTGTCGCCGGACCGTATGCTGCAGGCGCGCGTCTTCGCCTACGCTGACCAGCAGCGCTACCGTATCGGCACGAACTACAAGGACCTGCCGGTCAACCGCCCGATCAACGATGTGAACACGTATGCGGAGCGTGGTTCCATGGCGTACTTCTTCAACGAGGAGAACGAGCCGAACTACTCGCCGAACCGCACCGGCAAGGGCGCTGGCTACCTGGACAATGGCGAGGATTCCTCCTCCAACTTCACCGATTACGGCCAGGCGGAGAACCTCTACGTCAACCCGGACCCGCACGGCACCGACCTGGTGCGCGCGGCGTACGTGAAGCATGCTGAGGATGATGACTTCGTCCAGGCCCGTACGCTCTACCGCGACGTGTTCGATGATGGTGAGAAGGAGCGCTTCGTCCACAACATCACCAACAAGATGTTGGCAATCAAGAACAAGGATGTTGAGGAGCGCGTCTACGCCTACTGGGGCAACGTAGACAAGGACCTGGAGGCTAAGGTGCGCGAGTCGCTGGCGAAGAAGCGCGCCGACGCCCAGTAGCGCCGACGCCCAGTAGCGCCGATGCCCAGTAAAACGTTTGCAGCTACCTACACCCGGCTACCTTCGATAAAAGGGACTGGTAGCCGGGTGTAAGTAGCTGCATTTAGCGTTTTGACGGGTGGCGCGCACGCACGCCGCACAACAACTACAGGCGGGTCTGGCCGCCTTCCTCCTCTTCGGCTGCTGCCTCGGCAGCCTCCTCAGCGTCGGCGGCGATCAGTTCGTCGATGGATTTGTCGTTCCACGGCTCATCGGGCTCACGCTCGTACTCTTCGTGCGTGACCGGATCGGTGTAGGAGACGTAGACAACGGGGTCGGAGTCGCGGTCTTCGTGGCTGAAGTCGACGTCGTCGTCGTCAAGAAGCTCTTGTGCCACTTCCTCCTCCAGAGCTTCCGACAGCTCCTCGTCATCAACCACGGACATGGACGTGACATGCTCCAGCTCGCGCTGGTCGTTCTTGGTAAAGCGCTCGCGCGGGTCCATCTTCAGGCGCGTCAGTTCGAGCGCGCGGCGGCGTCGGTCGCCTTCCTTGCGCAACTTCGGTGCGCCGCGCAGCCACGCGACGGTGACCACGGCGATGAGCAGGACGCCCAAGTAGCCCAGGATCGGGTAGACAACGCTGACCAGTTCCTTAAAGCCCACAAAGGACAGGACGAAGCCGATGAGGCAGGCGGAGATGAAGATGAGGCGGAAGCGGTTTTCGCGGCCGCGGGCGAGGCGCTTGCCCAGGGCGAAGAACATGCCCAGGGAGGTGGCGAAGATCATGCCGAAGATGACCAGGGCCATGATGAGACCAAGCGTTGGGTGCACCTCATTGATCAGGGAGAGCAGCGGCATGTCTTCGCCGGAGACGGTCTCAATCTTCACCAGCAGGGAGATGGACAAAAGAAGCAGCATGATCAGGTAGCCCATGCCGCCGAAGAGGCCGCCGAGGCCGGCTGCACGGGTGTCCAGCTGGTTGCCGCCAATCACGGTTGCCATGGAGGCAACGCAGATGACGTTGAGGCCGGTGTAGTTCAGCGCACCGATCCACCAGTTAGGCAGGGTGGTGTCTACGTTTTGTGCCACGTATGCGTTGAGCGCACCCCAGTCCGGGTGGGCGTTGATCAGGGTCCAGCCACAGCCGAAGATGACCATGATCAACAGCACTGGGGTGAGTGCGCCGATGGCGCCGGTGACTTTGTCCACGTCGAGCATGCCCACGCCGAGGGTGGCAACCAGCATGATGACGGCGCCGATCCAGACGGGTATGCCGAATTGCTGGTTGAGGTTGGCGCCTGCACCGGCGAACATGACAAAGCCGATGGAGAACAGGGTGACAATGGTGGCGATGTCTAGCACCCAGGACATGATCTTGGATGAGATGCCGCCGAAGACTTCCATGTGTTCGTCGGCCTGGAAGTAGGAGCCGAGCTGCAGGATGGTCACGCCGGCGATGATCATCAGTGCGGATGACAAGACGGCGCCCCAGATGCCTTGGGTGCCAAATGCGGCGAAGTACAAAAGTGCTTCCTGGCCGGAGGCGAAGCCTGCGCCGACCAGGGTGCCAATGAAGGCAAAAGAAATAATTGTTGCGGTTCTGAGCATGTGAGCCCGCTCCCAACGGGTTTTTAGTTGAACAAAACAGTGCTCTTATCTTAGACCGTCTCAGAAGTTACTGTGTGTCATCCGCGGCGCCGGCGCCGCCGGCGGCGATGAGGTCGGCACGTGCCCGGGCGACGCGGGAGCGGATTGTGCCAACGCGCACGCCGGCAATTTTGGCTGCTTCTTCGTAGGTGTAGCCAAGGATTTGGGTGAGTACGATGGCTTCTTTGCGCTCGGGCGCAAGGCCGTCGAGCATGGCGCGGGCGTCTATGACTTCGGACCAGGTGGTGGCGTTGTCTGGGCTGGGTTCTAGGGCGGCGGCGTCCGAGTAGTCGGAGTAGTCGCCTTCGGCGGAGCGGGGGCGTGCCATGTCGTGGCGTACGGAGTCCACCCAGGTGCGTCGGGCAAGGGACAGAAGCCAGGTGCGTGCGCTGGAGCGTCCTGCAAACCGCGGCAGGGCTTTCAGTACGCGCAGGTAGGTTTCCTGGGTTAGGTCGTCGGCGTATTCGCGCCCGGCCAGGTTGGTGAGAAGCCGCCAGACGTCGTCTTGTGTCTCGGCGATGAACTGCTCAAGGGCAGCGCGATCACCTCGTCCTGCTTGCAGGGCGAGGTTGGTCACATAGTCGTACTCAGGCCTGCTCACTGCCGTTAACCGGGGTTTGAACACCAGCACCAGCTTCGCGCTTGTCGCTGACGGTCACGCCGTAGAGCACACGCCCCATGACAAAGGTGCCTACAGAGCCGACGATCCATACGCCTGCAATAGCGATGATGGCAAGCGCCAGTTCCCATGCGCTGAAGCCGGTGGTGGACCAAGAGTAGATCAGTTTGGCTACAACCAGGATGGGAAATGCCATGGTGACCAGGGGGCCGAGCAGGTTGGCGCGGGTCAGGGCGTCGGGTGCGCGCAGCTGCAACAGGGTTGCGGCGATGATGAAGATGGTGGCCACGATGACAAGCGCGGCAACGATGATTTCGTAGATAGCCATTAGCGGCGCCCCCTTGAGATGATGCGGGCCATGGAGATCGTCGGCACCACACCGCAGGCAAGGGCGGCTAGTACGGCGATGTCGTAGCCAATCATGGTTTCTGTAATCAGGGTCCAGACGAGGAAGATGGCCACCATGGCGTAGAACACCATGTCTGAGAGTACGGCGCGGGTCAGTTCGTCCTTGCTTAGGATCAGTGCGCCGAGTGCCACCAGCAGGCAGATGGCGATGATGATGATGCAGGCCATGATGATGGCTTCAAACGTGCTGGTAGGCATGCTAGCTCATCCTTTCTGCGGGCGGCAGGTCTTGCTCTGGGGTGGTGTCGCCGTGGTCGATGTAGGGCTCCCATTCCACAGATTGCGCATCAAACGGGATAGATTTCACGTTTGGATTGACGTGTTCTTCCATGTCTGCCAGCCCTTCGATGATGTCTAGGGGGTCTTCACCGAATGCGGCTTGCACGATGAGGATTTCGGGCTCGCCGGGGTGTGCGCTGTGCCGTAGTCCCACCGACATGGTGCCGGGGGTGACGGTGATTGAGGTGGAGAACCAGAACAGTTCCCAGTCTGTGGTCAGTCGCAGCGGGTAGTAGATCACTACGGGTTTAAGCCCGGAGTTGGGTTTGAACGCTGCGGCGCTGGTTTGGATGCCGGCAACAATGATTTCTTTGATGATCCAGAGGGCGTAAGCGATGTAGCGCATTTAGTTACCTCCCTGCAGTTCGGCCACGTTGGGTACGCCGACTGGGTCGGTGCCAAGTACGGCGGTGGAGTAGGCGTCCACATTCAGCAGGCTGTCTACGGCGGTGGTGGAGGCATCCCACATTTGGCCGGCTCCGATGAACATGGCCAGTGAGAGGAGCATCATGCTTGCCGACGGCAACATGAACCGCCACCTCACATTCAACGCCTCCGGGTAGTTCTGCATTGGGCGTCCCCAGAACACTTCCTTCCACACGCGCATCATGGACAGAAGCGCACCGAAGGAGGCGACGATGATGGTGGTGATGACCACCCAGGAACGCCAATCCCCGGGCTGGGCGGCGGCCAGCATGATGGTGACCTTGCCAAAGATGCCGGAGAATGGTGGGAAGCCGACGATGGAGAACGCGCCGGCGACGAAGACGGCGGACGTCAGCGGGTCGCGGCGTGCAATGCCGGAGAGTTTGGAGATGGTGCCGGTGCCGTAGGTCTCTTCAATTGCGCCGACGTTGAGCACGAGTGCGCCGACGGTGATCATGTGGTGCACGGTGTAGAGCAGGCCCGCGGCTAGGGCGTAGCGGGCTGCGTCGCCGCCGTCGGCGGTAAAGGCCAGCATGACCAGGATGAACGGCATGCCGTTGACCATTTGGTAGGCCAGGACACGGCGCATGGTGTCTTCTGCAAGACCGGCGAAGCCGCCGATCAGCATGGAGATCACCATGATCACGATGATCAGCGTGTTCCAGCGCTCGTCCATGTCGAAGATGACAACCCAGATGCGAAACAGCATGTAGACCGCAACCTTGGTGTGCAGGCCGGAGAACAGGCCCATCACGGCGGCGGAGGTGGACGGGTAGGTGCGCGGCAGCCAGGTGTGGACGGGGAACACGCCCGCCTTGGCGGCAACGGCGATGATGACTAGGCCGGTGGCCACGGTGATCGGGCCGTTGCCGGCGGCGGCGCCGCGCAGCGCGCCGATGTTCACCGCGCCGGCAACACCGTAGATGTAGCCCACGCCAACCAGCAGCAGGGTAGATGCCGCCAGGTTCACCAATACAAAGGTGCGGGCAGACAGCAGGCGGTGGCGGGTGCCGGTCATGGCGATCAGGCCGTAGGACGGCAGAAGCATGACCTCAATCATGACGAAGAAGTTGAACAGATCCGCGGTCAGAAGCGCGCCGGTGACACCCGTGACCAGCACAAGGGTCAGGGGGGTGAAGTAGCGTGCCTGGGTTTCACCCACGGCGATGGCGAACCAGTTGGCGGTGATCGCCACGATCATGGTTGCCACCAGCATTACGGCAGAGAACTGGTCGCCGCCGAAGGAGATACCTACGCCGCCTTGGTACTTGCCAATGACGTGGCCAATGGTGCCATGCGTGGAGGTGTAGGCGTAGAGCCAGATGCCGCCGGCGAGGTTGATGGCGGGGATGAGGATAGACAGTGCGTCGTTAAGCTTCTTGCTCGGGCTCAGCGCGGTGATGGCTGAAACGATGAGTGGAAGTGCAACGAAGATGGGAAGGACTGCTCCTGCGGTCATCGGTTCACCTCCGAGACGTCCATGTTGTGTACCTCTTCAAGCTTCTTGGGGTTCAGGCGTGCGCGGCGGCCGGCGGTAGACAGTGCCGAGGGGCTCAGGCGCATCTTGTCGTATGCTGCGTCGTTGCCGGTGGGGTTGTCCGACGTGTCATCATCACGGCCGAGTGATGCCATCATCAACAGGATTGTGGTGGTGGCCATTGCAATCACAATGGCGGTCAGCACAAACGCCTGGGGCAGTGGGTCGGCGATGTCCTCGACGGGGGTGCGGGACGGGAAGGCCTCACCACGCCAAGCGCCAACGCCGGTGGCAAGCAGCGTTAGGTTACCGGCGTGGCCGAGCAAAGACATGCCGAAGACCACGCGGACCATGCCGCGCTGCAGGACTAGGTAAACGGCTCCCGCAACAAGCATTGCGATGGATAGTGCCATAACCATGGTTTAAAGCTCCTTCGCTGAGACGGGTAGCGGGTTGTCTGCCGGGTTGAGCGGCTTCGGGTGAGACGCGACGGCGTTTTCCGGCTGCTCCGGCTCCGGAATGGAAGGCAGCGGGTTATCCGGCTCATCGCGCGTGTAGTCCAGGTTGCGCACCTCTGTACCCGGACGCAGGTAGCCGCCGAGTGCGTTGATGGCCTGGGTGACCATGCCAAGCACGGCCAGGTAAATACCAAAGTCAAAGATCAGGGAGCTGCTCAAGTGCTGGCCGGCGATTTCCCCGTGCAGGGCGTAGAGGAAGCCGCCTTCAATAAGCCCGAGCAGGCCGGAGGAAATGGCAACGATGATGCCAATAGCCGCAAGCTTGATCGGGGTGCGCTGGCCCACCACGTACGCGTCCGCGCCGCGCGAGAGGTAGCTCATTGCAAATGCCGTGGCCATCACTAAGGCGGCAACGAAACCACCGCCCGGGGCATTGTGGCCGCGGAAGAAAATAACAATGGACAGGACCAAGAGCACCGGCGCCACCATGGCGGCGGCCTTGCGCATTGGCAGGGAGTTGAACTGGGACTGGCCGAATGGGCGCGGGCGAGTGCCGGCCTCAAACATGTGGCGCGGCATAGATTGGGTCACCGCGGCGATGACGACGGCGGCCATGCCAAGCACGGAAAGCTCGCCGAGCGTATCAAATCCACGGAACTCAACCAGGATGGCCGCGACGATGTTGTCCGCACCGGTCACCTCACCGCCCTGGGTGATGTACCACATGCCCAGCTCAGAGCGGTCGTGGCGTCCCAGCAGCGTGTACACACCGAGGAAGGCCACAATGCCGGAGAGCAGCGCGAACACCGTTGCGGTGACTTGGCGCCTGCGTGGGGTGGGCGGGAAGGTGCGCGGCTGGTAGCGCAGCACGATCATCATCACCACAACGGTCAGCGACTCCACTACCAGCTGGGTCAGCGCCACGTCCGGTGCGCCCAGCATCAGCATCTGCAGCGTGATGCCCACACCCGTGGTGCCCAGCAGCACGGTGGTGGCCAGGCGGGAGCGGGTGGTGATCATGCCGATAACAGACAGGGCGATGATGCCAAACGGGATCAGGTCCCACCACACGTCTAGGCCCTCGGCGCGAGGTGCAAGTGGTACGCCATCCACGCCGTTGGTGAGCAGCGCGGTGCTCAGGCCCAAGACAACCACCAGGAACAGCACTGGGAAGAGGTGGCGCGACGGGTTGAAGCCGTCTGCCACAGCCCCCAGGCCGCGGCCCGCGGAGGTGGAGCCCTCATTGACGCCGTGGAGCACATCGTTGCCGCTAAACGGCAGCAGCTGCTTGTTTTCTACGGCGGCGAAGACTCGCTTGCGGGCGAAGATGACAAAGAGCACGCCGGCAACCAGGACGGCGGTGGACACCAGAAGCGGTGCGGTCACGCCGTGCCATAGCGCCAGGTGGGAGTGGTACTCCTCGCCGGTAATGGCGGTCACGGCAGCGGAGATCGGGCCGTCCACCTGCGTGAGCAGCAGCGGCACGACCAAAGACATCAAGCCCGGCAGCGCAGCCGGCAGCCAGAGGCGCACCGGCGCTTCGTGGACGTGGGACATGTCCTTCGGGCCATCCACAAACGCACCGAAGACAATCTTTGCGGAGTACACAAAGGTCAACAGCGCAGCCACGCCACCCACGGTGAGTAGCAGCGCGCCGTAGGGGGAATCCTCAAACGCGCCCAGGATGGACTCTTTAGAAATGAAGCCGAACAGCGGCGGGATGGCCGCCATGGACGCCGCCGCCACCACGGTGGAGGCAAACGTGAACGGCATCTTGTCGTACAACTTGCCCAAACGCCGTATGTCACGCGAGCCGGCCTCATGGTCCACCACACCAATCAGCATGAACAGCGATGACTTAAACAGTGCGTGCGCCAGCGTGTGCGTCAGCGCCGCAGCCAGCGCAAGCGGAGTACCAATACCAATGGCGGCCACAATCCAGCCCAAGTGGCTCACCGTGGAGTACGCCGTGAGGTGCTTGAGGTCCGTCTTGGTAATTGCAAACGTTGCACTCATCAGTGCGGTGAACAGGCCAACAGACGTCAAGATCACGTTCCAGGCCGGCTGGTCCGCAAAGATGGTGGAGAAACGCAGCAGCAGGTAGACGCCAGCCTTCACCACAGCCGCTGCGTGCAGGAAGGCGGACACCGGAGTGGCGGCCGCCATGGCCTCTGGGAGCCAGAAGTGGAAGGGGAACTGCGCTGCCTTTGTAAACGCGGAGGCAGCCACAAGCACCGCCACTGTGGTGGTGAGGGAGGGGTTGTCCCGCCAGACGTCTGCAAGCAAAAGCTCCTGCATGGAGGTGGTGCCGGTGTTGACCGCGGCGATGGCAAGTGCTGCAAGCAGGGTCAGGCCGCCGAAGAAGGTCAGGATCAGCGTGCGGTAGGAGCCTGCCTCGCCGGAGGAGCCGGAGCGCGCGATCAGCATGAAGGATGCGATGGAGACCAGCTCCCAGGCGATGAACAGCAACACCACATCATCTGCAAGCACCAGCAGCAGCACGGACAGCGTAAAGGCCGTCATGATGGTGTAGAAGCTGGTGTTGCCCTCTTTCTTGGGCAGGTAGGCGGCGGAGTAGCACATCACCACACCGCCGATAACGAGCGCGAGCAGGGCGAAGAAGATGCCCAGCCCGTCTGCCCGCATGGCAAACTCCACGCCGGTTCCGGGACCGAAGATGTCACGGGCCCACGTAAAGCCCCAGGTTAGTGGTGTGCCCGCAGCGACGTCGCCTAAGTGAGATCCCAGCACAATCGCGGCCGTAAACAACAAGGCGGCGATTGGGTATCCGGCCGCGCGGTCCATCACGCGCACCAGGATTGGAGACAGGATCACCGCAGCCGCCACGAGTGCTAGCACGAGTGGAAGAGTCATGGTGAATATTTCTAGGTTGTAGGGGCTGGCTGATAAAAACGCGAATACCAGCGTAGCAACTGCTGCCACGACGGTGCGCCTCCACGTAAATTGGCAGTAGCTTTAGTTAAATACTGTGCCATGAAGTGGCGTCTGGGTATAGTTGCGCTGGTTTTTCTCGCGGCGGTGTTGTTGCCGATGCACCCTGCGTCGACCTGGGTGAGCTCGGGGACTGGCGCACAGGCCACCCAAGCCACTGACCCGCTGGCTGATACGCGCAGGGCAGCGTCTGATGCAGCGTCCCAGTTAAGTCTGCTCACCACGGGTACCGGCCAGTTGGTCAATGGTGTGGGGGAGTTGGATGAGGGCAAGGGGTTGCTTGTAGACGCCATTGCGCAGGCTCGCGGCGGCGCCCAGGAGCTCTCCAACGGCATGGTGCAGCTGCAGGCGGGCACTGGCCAGCTTGGCGCGGGCGCGACGCAGCTGGCTGATTCCGTCGGCGAGATTGTGGCCCAGGTCGCCGGCTTTGAGGCGGTGCGGGGCCAGGTGGTTGCGGCGATTGACCGTAATTTGGAGGCCACAAAGGATAGCAAAGACCCGGACGTGGTGGCCTCGCGTGAGTCGTTGCAGGAGCTTCGACACCAGGCGGCTACGGCTGAGATCCCGGCGGATGCGGTGGCGAAGATGAACCAGCTTCGTGACGGCTCCCGTGACCTTGCTAACCAACTAGCCGTACCGGGCTACGCGTATCACGACGGTATATATACAGCCACCAACGGCGCCGCGTCCTTGGCTTCGGGGCTTGCTGAGCTTGAAGGTCAGGTGCAGGAGGCAGCCGGGGGCATTTCCCAGCTTGTCGACGGCACGGTGAAGATCAACACGCTTGCCCAACAATCCTCCGCGAAGATGAGGGACGTGCGCGCGTCCCTGCCGCCGGCTGTGGCGGGCGCGGGTGCTGGCGGTGGTGCTGTAGGCGTTGGGTTCTCACCAATCGCGGCGATGCTCTTAGCGACGCTTGCCGTGTTCGGCGGGGTGGCGCTGGCTGCCGCAGGGTGGTTCGCCGCGTCCGTGGGCCGTGGCCGGGCGTGGATCCTGGGCCTAGGCACGGTGTTTGTTGCCGCAGCCGGGGTGGCGCTGGCCTGGATTGTTGGCACCAACCTTGGCCCGGTAGCGCTGGCCGGTATCGGCGGCGCGTTGGCGCTCGGCGTGCTTGCCTCGGCGGGCCTGACGCAGGTGTTTGCCGGTGTGTTTGGGGTGCGCGCCGGGCTTGGGCTGGCAGGCGTGTTGGCCGTGGTGCAGACCGGCCTGGTGGGATGGGTGTGGCGTCAGGCGGCGAGCGCCCCGCTTGAAGGCGCGTGGGAGTCTGTCTCCCAGGTGTTCCCCATGCACTGGATCACTGCCGCCGTCACTACCGCAGGCAATTGGGGGGATTACCGTGTGATCGTTTCCGCGGCGTTGCTTTGCATGATGGTGGCGGCAGTTGGCTTGGCTGGTGTGCGCCGTCCGCGCGCTTTGTAATTCGCGCGATGTGACTGATGCCTCAGTCATAGAGAATTTTATACGTACTTACAGGTAGTGCGATATGCAGCGCCATACGCAGGCAAATCATGCTGGGTAAAAATACTTGAAACTGCAAATGTCTCGGATGGCGGCAAAACTCCTAAGTTTTACCTTGTTATTCACTGTTGTTCCGGTTGATTTTTGGCCATAACCTGTGGAACAGTTGAGGCGTCTGCCCTATTGGGCATGCGTAAAGCTAATCGCATTGAGTGTTTACGTGCTGGACTGATCTGGTAGCGGCTAACGTCGCTTTCCTTGTTGTAGCGGTGCGCAGGTGCTTCGCGGATCTATGAAGGAGTAATTGTGACTGATTCGTCTCGTTCGATTCAGCGTTCGCAGAAACGGGCGCGTACTGGCATCGCAGCCTCGTCCGTGGTTGCATTGGCGCTCGGCGCGTTCAGTGTCGTCGCCCCTGGCCCGCTTGCGCCGTCCGCTGCGGCCGCCACCATGTCCGGCGGCATCCGCGAGAAGTCCGGCGCGGTGGAGAAGGACGCCCAGAAGGCCTCTGATGTGAAGGCCGGTTCGTGTGTCGTCTCGGGAACCACTGAGAGTGGCAGCCAGGCTGGTTTCAGCTGGTATACCTCTGAGCCGTCTGCGAGCAGCCCCAACAAGAAAGCCTGGGGCTTGAGCGTCTCCTTTGATAACTCGAAGGACCGCACGTTCGCTGACTGGGGTTTTACCAATTCAGGCCTTATGGGTGGGTACCTCGACAAAGGTCAGATTCCCGCTATGGACGCGGGCCAGACCTTTGTTGACAAGGTGGTCACACACAAGGCCGACGAATTCCTCGTCATTACTGGCTCTGGGCGACAGCGAAACCTGAACCTCAATGCGAAGCTGACCGATGCGAAAGTCAAGCAGTTCGCTGAGGCCACTACCGCGAGCCCGGTACGTTACGCATGGCAGGGCAATTACACGCAAGACCGTACTAGCGGTCCGTTTGCCACCCAGGGAACCAGCTCATCCTTTACGGCCGTGGTGAACCCGTGGCCGAGTGAGAACATCGAATGTAACCCGATCAGTGTGGATTGGAAGACCGCCGAGGTGTCCGAGAAACATGTGATCGTCCCGGGTGAAGAGTCCAAGGTCGGCACAATCAACATCCCGGATGTGGTGAACGGCGGCACGGATGACTCCATGTCCCGCATGGTCGTGGAAGCCTACGACGGCAACGGCAAGTTCATCGGCACTTCGGACACGGAAGCCTCCGGCGGTACGCAGCTCCTGCGTATCGACGAAGAGACTGGCGAGATCTTCTTCACCTGGCCTGAGTACCGCGGCACCGACTTGGCCACCGACAAGAACGTGAACTTCTCCGTTCTGGCGAAGCCACGTACCGTTGACCAGCTCCAGGCTGCTGGTGAGAACAACAATGAGTGGGGCACCACTCAAGTCTTCGACAGCTCCAACTCGCTGACGCGCTACAACAAGGCGAACGTCATCGACTCGAAGGCGTTCTCCCTGGACGACACCGAGTACCACACCCCGAAGTACGACAAGACCGACGCGTCGATCATCTCTGGCGTTGACAGCCCGACCGGTCCGCTGGCTACCGAGCCGCAGAAGGTCACCTTCACTCAGATCCCACACCTGATCAAGGAGTTGAAGAAAGATAAGGCCGACGGCGGCTTCAACGCCAATGTCGAGCTTGACGAGAAGTACGTTTTCGACGGCTGGACCGTCGAGATGGACGAGAATTACAACGTCACTGTCACCGCTCCGGAAAACCCACGCCCGGGTACCTTCGCACGCCCGAAGGTCATTGTGGAGTACTCGAACGGCTCTACAGACGAGCTTGAACTGCTGGTGATTATTGATCCGAACAACACCCAGGTCACCGACTTGGTGCGTCCGGGTCTGGTGAAGGGTAATCCGAACTCGTCCATCACCTCGGATATTGACCTCAAGTCCATCATGAAGGGCTACAAGCCGGTCAAACCGGCGAAATATGAGGTTGATGAGTCCACAGTGCCGGCTGGCTGGACCGTCACCGTCGATGACACCGGCAAGGTCACCGCGAAGGCGGACGACACCGTTGCGTTGGGCAGTGTCATTAACCCGAAGGTGAAGGCAACTTACCCCGATGGGACTGATGACTTTACGGAAGCGACCTTCCAGGTTGTCAGCAACGTGAAGGTGCCGGACTACACCGCAGTGACCGGCAAGCGCGAGGAGGAAGTCAAACTCCAGCCTGTCATGCCCGAGGTGGGCTTGAGCGGCCACAAGGATGACGAGGAGCCGAACCGTTACACCTTCCCGGATGGCACTTTGGAATACAAGGTGGGCGACTGGACGGTCACGATCGATGAAAACACCGGCGAGTTGTCTGCCACTATCCCGGACACGGCTCTGCCAGGTGCGCAGCTCACCGTGCCTGTGAAGGCGCACTACGGCAATGGCGCGAACCCACAGATCGCTACCGGCACCATCAACGTTGTTGGTGAAAAGTCGGGACAAGACAACGCGTATTACCCGCCAAGGATTACCAAGGCAGGGGAGCCGGTGTCCTCGGACATTACGACCCTGTTGAAGGATCCGAAGGCGGCTAAGTACGCCTTGCCACCTAAGAATCAGTGGCCCGCTGGCTGGGACTTCACAATTGATGAGAACGGTCAAGTCACCGCAACGCCGGGTGAGGACATTCCGAACGGCACGACCGTCACCATTCCGGTAGAGGTGACCTACCCGGATAGCTCTACGGCGAAGGTGCCGGCAGACTTCACCGTCGTCGGTGCGTACTCGCGCGCGAACCAGCCGTCCTACCCGACGGTGACCGGCCTGATCGGCACATCGGTAACGAGCAAGGTTGACCGCAAGCACATCAGTGAACTCTCTGAGCCACGGTTCTCCCTCATCACTGATCCGAAGGATCCGGACTACATTGCGCCGCCGCGCAACCTCACCTGGGACCAGGTAAAGATTGATCCGATCACCGGTGACATCATCACCCCCATTGGCAAGAATGTTCTCCCGGGCTCGTCCGCAGATATTCCTGTACGCGTTACATACAGGGACGGCTCCACTGACTTCACCATCGCCACCGTCGTGGCCAAGGGCAAGCACAACCAGATCTATGAGCCGAAGTACCTGTTGAAGACCACCAAGCCTGGTGAGGGCGTTGACTCTGCGGTTTTGGATGAGACGAAGGTACCCGAGCGTGACTTGTCCGAGGACGAGTCGAAGCGCTACACCGTACCCGACACTGTTGATGGTTGGGAAGTCAAGATTGATAAAAACGGCAACGTCACCGCAACCCCGCCGAAAACTGCAAAGGCTGGCGACGGCATTCAGGTACCTGTGACGGTTACTTACCTCGACGGCTCTCAGGACGTCGTGTATGCGCCGTTCAAGGTCGTGGAACTGCATAAGGACGTTCACGAGCCTTCCTACGCTGTGGAGGTCACTGGCCCGAGCCAGCCAATCAAGAGAAACGTCAATTCGGACGGTGCACCAAAGGGCTCGACCTATTCCTTCGGCCTAGACGGTGACAAGCCAGTAACCAAGACCGAGGTTGACGGCTGGACCTACGAGATTGTCCCGGAGACTGGTGAGGTTACTGTTACCCCGCCGGCAGACGCTAAGGCTGGTGACAAGCACGTACACAACGTCACAGTCACCTACCCGGATGGCTCGACCGACGCGGTCCCCGTCACCACTGTGGTGACCCGCACCAACAATTGGGAGTCGAACCCGGTCATTCCTTCCAAGGATGTGTACCCGGGTGCGACGGTAACGTCGCCGCTTACGCTTGAAAAGCCGGAAAACATTAATGTTGCCGAGGACAACCCGTTCGTCATCGATCCGAAGGCTCTCCCTAAGGGAAGCAAGGCGACCGGTGAGAAGAACGAGCACGGCAACCCGACCTACTGGCTGCACACTGCAAACGGCGACTGGCTCGTGGGCCTGGATGACAAGGGCAACGTCATCTCCACTGCGCCGGAGACTGCTAAACCGGGCGACAAGATTGACGTCCCTGTCATCGTGACTTACCAGGACGGCTCCAAGGACCGGACAACTGCAACGGTCAACGTTGTGGATACTCCGACCCGCGAAGTTCCGTTCCAGGTTGAGTACCGCACCGATGACACCATCCCTGCCGGTGAATACAAGGTCCTCACCAAGGGTGTGCCGGGCAAGGAGAAGCAGAAGCAGGACGGTGAGTGGGAACGCACCAAGGAACCAGTCACTGAGGTTGTTGTCGTCGGTACGAAGCCCGCTGAGACTGCCAAGGAAGTGATCTGGAAGGTCCCGATCCCGTACCCAACTGAGGTTCGTGTGAACCCGGACCTGAAGCCGGGCGAGACCAGGGTTGTCCAGGAAGGCGAAAACGGCGAGAAGTCCTACACCGCAAAGTTCACCGCCACAGGTGGAAACGCGGACGTTGCTGAGGACAAGATCACCAAGGAGCCGACCCCACGCATCATCGAGTATGGTCCGGGCATTGAAGACCAGGAGCTGACTAGCAAGACCACACGCGCGATCCCGTTCGAGGTCGAGTACATCGTGGACGACAAGGTGCCCGCTGGCCAGACCAAGGTTGACCAACCAGGTGAGAACGGTGAGGAGGTCATCACCACTACCCAGAAGATTGTCGACGGTAAACCAGACGGCGATCCGACCATCACCACCGAGCGGACGAAGGAACCAGTCAAGTCCATCATCCGCATCGGCACCATGACCGAAGGCACGTACGAGCTGGAAGAGAAGTTGCCGATTCCGTTCGGCACCGTGATTGAGTACGACTCGGAGATCCCTGCCGGCGAGTACAAGGTAGTCACCGAGGGCAAGCCTGGTGAGAAGATCACCAAGATCACCCAGAAGATCGTGAACAGCGAGGTTGTCGAAGCAACGCGTGGCGACGAAACCACCACCACCGAGCCGGTCACCAAGGTGATCAAGGTCGGCACCAAGCAGGCAACTGCTACCGACAAGGTGGAGTGGAAGGAGCCCATCCCGTACCCGACGGAACTGCGCCCGAACGACGAGCTTGCTCCGGGTGAGGTCCGGGTTGTTCAGGAAGGCAAGGACGGCGAAGCCACCTACACCGCAACCTTCACAGGTACCAGCGGTGAAGCTGCAACGACCGAGGAATCGTCTCGTACAGAGCCGACCACGAGGATCGTTGAATTCGGCCCGGGCCTTGAGGACGACAGCGTGGTCACCTCCACGACCCGATCCGTTGAGTTCGAGACCGAAATCATCGAAGACCCGAACCTTGAAGAAGGCAAGCAGGTCATCGAGCAGGGCGAGTTCGGCGAAGAGGTCGTGACGTCTACGCAGAAGCTTGTCGACGGCAAGCCGTCCGGCGACCCTGTGGTGACAACCGAGCGCACCAAGGAGCCGAAGAAGGCGATCATCCGAGTCGGCACCAAGAAGAAGACTGAAGACCCGACCCCGCCGCCGACCGACGAACCGACCCCACCGGTCGAGCCGAAGGAAGTCGAGCTTCCGTACACCACGAAGATCATCTACGACAAGACGCTCGAGCCTGGTCAGGAAATCGTGGACCAGGAAGGTGCAAACGGCAAGGTCGAGGTGACCGTCGAGAATGGTCAGCCTTCGGTGAAGGTCGTGAAGGAGCCAGTCGAGAAGATCATCCGTGTTGGCACCAAGCCGCCGGCTGGTCAGGAGTGGAAGGAACGGATCCCGTTCGAGGTGAAGGTCGAGCTGGATCCGGAGCTTGAGGCCGGTAAGCACGAGGTTGCTCAGCAGGGCGAGCCCGGCCTGGTTCAGCACAAGTCGGACGGCACCGAAGAGACGCTTGTTGAGAAGCAGGATCACATCATCCGCATCGGTACGAAGCCGGTTGAGCCGGCCGATCCGGAAGATCCGGAGCAGCCGGAGGTGCCTGATGAGGGTACCGAGATCGAGGTTCGTTACACCACCAAGGTTGTTTACGATCCGAAGCTGAAGGCTGGTGAAGAGGTCGAGGACGTCGCTGGTAAGGACGGCAAGTACGTTTTCAAGATTGTTGACGGCAAGCCTGTCGCCGAGCTAGTGGAGAAGCCAGTCGAGCGCGTTGTCCGCGTTGGCACCAAGCCGCCGGCGGGCACCAGCTGGACTGAGGAGATCGCCTACGACTACGAGGTCATCGAGGACTCCGAACTTGAAGCTGGCAAGCACGAGGTTGTGCAGCCGGGTAAGCCTGGTGAGCGCATCCACCGTGAAGACGGCAGCGTCGTAGAGAAGGCTCCGCAGAAGCTCATCATCAAGGTCGGTACGAAGAAGAAGACCGATGAGCCGATTCCTCCGACCGACCCGGACAACAAGAAGGGTTCGTCTGAGAAGGCCGAGCGTTGTGTTGCCAACGCATTCGCAACGAACAGCCCGCTGCTGTGGATGCTGCCGATCGGCCTGCTGGCAGGTATTGGTTATGGCGTGAATGAGGCGTTCGGCCCGCAGATTCAGGCTGCATCCGCTGAGATCAACGCTCGCTTCCAGGAATCCATGCCGAAGCATGATTGGGGCTTTGGTGACCAGGGGCAGCGTCGTCAAGATCCGGAGTGGATGCGTCAGTTGCAGGCGCAGGCTGATGGTATTAACCGCCAGTTTGCTGGCTACAGCGAGCAGCTGCAGCCGTTGGGTATTGCACTTGGTGTGATCGCCTCGCTTGCGTTGCTGGGTTCCCTGATTGCTCAGGCGTGTACTGAGGAAGGTTTTGATAACGGTATGACGGTGTGGGGCCTCAAGGGTGGTTCCTCTGAGCCGGGCAAGCGTCCGAAGGAGTGGTCTTCCCAGGAGTAGTTCGTTAGCTCTGAGCTTTAAGCGCTAAACCAGTAAAGGCGGTCCCTGTAGAAGGGGCCGCCTTTTGGCTTGTCTCAGATGGCGGAAAATGGGTTTCGAACCAATGAATACCCTTGAAATTGGGGGCGGTGGTGTGCGAAAGTGGGGAAAGTCTGCCCGAATCTCGGGCACCCTAAAACTGAATCGCATTGAGCTTTTACGCGCCGGGCTATCCCGGCAGCGGTGTAACAGCCGCTTTTCTTCCCCCCCCCCC
>NZ_KV786453.1:36572-81279 GCF_001806945.1 Corynebacterium sp. HMSC30G07
CCCCCCCCCCCGGGAGTTGCGCAGGTGCTCTGCGGTTTGAGAAGGAGTAATTGTGGCTCATTCATCTCGTTCATCCCTCGGTCAGCAGAAACGGACACGCACAGGCATCGCGGCGGCGTCAGTCGTGGCTCTTGCGCTCGGCTCATTCAGCGTCGTGGGACTTGGTCCGCTGGCACCGGAGGCCGCGGCAGCGAGCTTCACTGGCGGTATCCGCGACAAGTCCGGTGCGGTGGATCTTGAGAACCAGCAGACCTCGGACCTGCTTGCCGATTCATGTGTTGTGATGAGTAGCAACTCGTCTGGTAGCCGTGCGGGTTTTAGCTGGAACACCTCTGAGCCGGGCGCGACCAGCCCCGACAAAACCCGGTGGGGTTTGAGCGTCGCCTTTGACAGTTCGAAGGGCCGCACGTTCGCTGATTGGAACTTTTCCAATTCAGGCCTTATGGGTGCGTACCTCGATGTAGCTCAAATTCCCGCCACGGATGCCGGTCAGACCCTTGGTGGCAAGGTAGTCACCCACAAGGCTGACGAAATCCTCGGTATTACTGCTTCTAGGCAACAGCGAAACCTGAACCTCTACGCGAAACTGACCGATGCGAAAGTCAAGCAGTTCGCTGAGGCCACTGCCGTTAACCCAGTCCGTTACGCATGGCAGGGCAAATATACGCAGGAAAATCCTCAAGGGCCAAGGGCCACCCAGGGAACCAACGCATCCTTTACGGCCGTCGTGAACCCGTGGCCGAGCGAGAACATCGAATGTAACCCGATCAGGGTGGAGTGGGAGACCCGGGAAAAGCTAGTAATCAAACCGGGTGACGTGCTCAAGGTTGGCAAGATCATCGTGCCGCCTGTCACAGACGGTGGCACGGATGATTCGCTGTCCCGCATGGTCGTTGAGGCCTATGATGCCCAGGGCAAGTTCATCGGCACCAGCGACACTGCAGCGTCTGGTGGTGGAACGCCGAGTGTGCGCATCGACCAGACCACTGGCGAGATCTTCTACACCATGCCTGAGTACAAGGGCACGTCGCTGAAAGCCCAGCAGGGCATGCGCTTCAGCGTGCTTGCGAAGCCGCGTACCGTGGAGCAGCTGCAGGCTGCGGTTGAGAACAACAACGGCGGTGAGGGTAGAGCTTTCGCAGCCTCCAACACTTTGCCGCGCTACAGCAAGGCTAACGAGATTGGGAACCATCAGTGGAGCTTTGACGACACCCAGTTCCACGATCCGAAGTATGACCCTGACCAGGTGGAAATCATCTCCGGCGTTGATGGCCCGAACGGACCTGTGCGCACGGAGCGCCAAAAGGTCACCTTTACAGAGGTCGGGAACCTGCTCGCGGAGCTGAAGAAGAATAACAACGTTGACATCAAATTTGAAAAGCAGTTGGTCTATTCGGGCTGGGAAGCCACTATGGATCCCAACACTTATGAGGTCACCGTCACCGCACCGATAAACCCGAACCCGGGTACCTTCGCGCAGCCACGCGTTGTTGTGACGTATTCCAACGGCTCCAAGGACATCATTCCGCTGCTCGTTGTTGTGGACCCAAATAACACCCAGGTCACTACACTGGTCAGCCCTGGAGCCACCACGGGTGTTCCGGGCCATCCCATCGACGCGCAGCTGACTTGGGAACCTGTCTTCGAAGACCACGCCCCCGTCCAGCCGACGAAGTATGAAGTCGACCCGAACACCGTGCCTGAGGGCTGGACTGTCACTGTGGATGACAACGGCAAGGTCACCGCGACCTCGCCTTTAGACGCGCCGAACTTCTCCACGATCTCCCCAGAGATCAAGGGCATCTACCCGGATGGCACGAGCGACACTGTCAAGCTGACCTTCCAGGTGATCAACAGTGTGAAGGTGCCGGACTACACTGCGGTCTCCGGTAAAAATAATGAGGAAGTGTCGCTCCAGCCGGTCATGCCCCCGGTGGGGCAGGGTGGCAAGGATACGGACGAAGAGCCGAACCGCTACACGTTTGAAGACGGCTCTACCGAATACACGACTGGGGATTGGACGCTCAAGATCGACCCGGACACCGGCGTACTGTCTACCACCATCCCGCCCAATGTTTTCCCTGGCGCGCAGCTGACCGTGCCGGTGAAGGTGCATTATGCCAGCGGCGCAAACCCGCAGATCACTACCGGCACCATCAGCGTGATTGGTGATAAGTCGGGTGAGGATACCGCGCACTACCTGCCGAAACTGACCAAGGCAGGGGAGTCGGTGACCACCGAGTTTCAAAGCCTCCTGACCGATCCGACGTTGGCTACGTTCAAGCTGCCACCGAAGAATCAGTGGCCGAAGGACTGGAAGTTCACTATTGACGAAAGCGGTACCGTCACCGCAACCCCAGGCCCGAGCGTTCCGAATGGTCAGTCCGTCTCCATCCCGGTGCACGTGACCTACCCGGATGGTTCTACGGCTGAGGTACCGGCAGACTTCACGGTGGTTGGGACCTACGCGCGTGCCAACCAGCCGTCGTATCCGACGGTGACGGGTAAGACCGGAACAACGGTGACAAGCCAGGTTGACCGCAAGAACATCAGCGACGCCTCGGAGCCGCGCTTCTCCCTGGTCACTGACCCGAACGACCCGGACTACATTGCGCCGCCGCGCAACCTCACCTGGGACCAGGTGCAGATTGACCCGGTTACGGGCGAGATCAAGACGCCAATTGCTGCCCACGTGTTGCCGGGCTCGTCCGCGGACATTCCTGTGCGCGTGACGTACAAGGATGGTTCGACGGACTTCACCATCGCCACTGTGGTTGCTCAGGGTGCGCACCGTCAGATTTATGAGCCGAAGTACGAGCAGAAGACCACCAAGCCGGGCGAGGGTGTTGCCTCCTCCATCACGGAGGATACGAAGGTCCCTGAGCGCGACCTGGCCACGGACGTGTCGAAGCGTTACAGCGTGCCCGACACTGTTGATGGTTGGGCAGTCACGATCGATGAAAACGGCATTGTTACCGCAACGCCACCGGCAACCGCGAAGGCCGGCGACGGCATTCAGGTGCCTGTGACCGTGACCTACCTCGACGGTTCCCAGGACGTTGTCTTGGCTCCGTTCAAAGTGAGGGAGTCGCAGAAGGACGTCTACGAACCTTCCTACAATGTGGATGTCGCCGGCCCTGGCGAAGAGGTGAAGCGAAACGTCAACCTGAACAACATTCCGGCAGGTTCGACCTTCTCCTTCGGCATCAAGGGGGAGGATCCGGTGCTTGAGACTACTGTCGACGGCTGGACGTACAAGATCGATCCCGCCACCGGCGAAGTTTCGGTGACCCCGCCTACTGACGCCAAACCTGGCGACAAGCAAAGGTACAACGTCTCCGTCACTTATCCTGACGGTTCGGTTGATGAGGTCCCCGTTTCCACCGTGGTGAAGCTGACCAACAAGTGGGAGGCCAACCCGACCTTCCCGACTGAGACGGTCAGCCCTGGCGGCACGGTCACCTCGCCATTGAACGTGGACAAACCGCAGGGCGTCAATTATTCGGATGTAAACCCGTTTGTCATTGACCCTGCGGGGCTCCCAGCGGGTAGCGCACCTACCGGTGAAACCAATGAGCACGGCAATCCGACCTACAAGATTGCAACCGCAAACGGTGGCTGGATTGTCGGTTTGGACAAGCAGGGCAACGTCATCTCCACCGCGCCGGCAACCGCCAAGGCAGGCGACAAGATCAACGTCCCGGTCATTGTGACGTATGGGGACGGCTCCAAGGACACCGCCACCGCAACGGTGAACGTGGAGGACGCTCCTACGCGCGAGGTGCCGTTCAAGGTCGTCTACAAGTACGACGCCACCGTTAACCAGGGCACCTACCAGGTTGAAACCGAGGGTGTGCCTGGTGAGGACACCTTTAACAGGGAAACTGGCAAGTGGGATCCGACCAAGGCTCCGGTGAATGAGGTCGTAGTCATTGGCACGAAGCCGATGAGCGAGAAGGTCGAGTGGACCGAACCCATTCCGTACTCCACCATCGTGCGCGAAAACCCCGCCCTGGCTCCGGGTGAAACCCGCGTCGTGCAGGATGGCTCCAACGGCGAAGCGTCGTACACCGCCATCTTCAATGGCGTGAACGGCGAGGCCACCGTCCAGGAGACCAAGGCCCGCACCGAGCCGACAGACCGCATCGTCGAATATGGTCCGCGCCTGGCCGACCAAGAGCTGGTCACGGAGACCAACCGCAAGATTCCGTTCGAGACGACAATCGTCTTTGATGACGGGTTGGATGCGGGTACGCAGGTCGTCGATAAGCAGGGCGTTATCGGCGAGGAAAAGGTCACGAGCACACAGAAGCTTGTCGACGGCAAGCCGTCCGGCGACCCAGTCGTTGACATCACCACAGTGACGGAGAAACAGGATGCCGTCATCCGCGTGGGTACCAAGACCACGGGTACCAACACGGAGACCGTGACGTCTGAGGTTCCGTTTGGTGTGCAGGTCGAGTTTGACCCGACCATGGCGGCAGGTACCTCCGAGGTGACAACCCCGGGTGTGCCGGGCGAGAAGACGGTGACGATCAAGCGTGACATCACCAACTCACAGCCGGGTGATCCGCAGATCACCGAGGAGATCACCAAACAGCCGGTTGACCAGGTGATCAAGGTTGGTACGAAGCCGTCTGAGGCTTCGTCGAAGGTTGAGTGGACCGCACAGGTTCCGTTCGCGGTGGAGACTCGCCCGAACACCTCGCTGAAGCCGGGTGAGATCAAGGTTGTCCAGAAGGGCGAGCCGGGCGAGAAGACCTACACGGCTGACTTTGCTGCGACGGGTGATCAGGCAACGGTGACCCCGGAAGAAAAGCAGACGAAGGCCCCGGTCAACGAGATCATCGAGTACGGCCCGACGCCTGAGGACACCTCTGTGGTGACCAAGGTTGAAAAGCCGGTTCCGTTTGAGACCGAGATCGTCTTTGACAACACCCTTGACTCTGGAACGCAGGAGGTGAAGCAGCACGGTCGCGTTGGCAAGGACACTGTGACATCCACTCAGAAGATTGTGGCTGGCAAGCCGTCTGGTGATCCTGAGGTGAACACTGAGCGCACCGAAGAGCCGATCAAGCAGATCATCCGCGTGGGTACGAAGACCACTGGTACGAATACCGAGACTTTCGAGACGGAGGCTCCGTTCAAGGTCGTCGTGAAGTACGACCCGAACATGCCTGCTGGCACCTCCGAGGTGACCACCCCGGGCGTGCCGGGTAAGAAGACGGTGACGATTACCCGCAACATCACCAACTCGCAGCCGGGTGACCCGACGGTCTCCGAGGAGATCACCAAGCAGCCGGTCGACGAGGTCATCACCGTTGGCACCAAGCAGGCCACGGCAACTGACAAGGTGGAGTGGACCGAGCCGATTCCGTTTGGCACCACCTTGCGCCCGAGCCCGGCGCTGAAGCCGGGCCAGACCAGGGTTGTCCAGCCGGGCAAGAATGGCGAGGCGTCCTACGCCGCTGTTTTCTCTGGTACCAACGGGGAGGCAACGGTCCAGGAGACCAAGGCCCGCACCGAACCGGTCGAGCAGATCATTGAGTACGGCCCGCGCCTGGCAGACCAGGACCTGGTGACGAAGACCGAGAAGTCTGTCCCCTTCGAGACGAAGATTGTCTTTGATGACGGGTTGGATGCGGGTACGCAGGTCGTCGATAAGCAAGGCGAACTTGGTACTGAGGTGGTGACCTCCACGCAGAAGATCGTGGATGGCAAGCCGGAAGGTGAGCCGACCGTGATCACTGAGCGCACCAAGGAGCCGGTAGCTGCCGAGATCCGCGTGGGTACCAAGACCACCGGTGAGACCACGAAGACGGTTGAGGCTGAGGTGCCGTTCGGCGTGAAGGTCGAGTTCGACCTGAACATGCCTGCAGGCACCTCCGAGGTTGTTACCGATGGCAAGCCGGGCAAGAAGACCATCACCGTGACCCAGAAGGTGACCAACTCCAACCCGGATGGTCAGGCCACCGTTGAGGAGAAGGTCACCGAAGAGCCTGTGGATCAGGTGATTAGGGTTGGTACGAAGCCGTCCGAGGCCTCGTCGAAGGTCGAGTGGACCGCGCAGGTTCCGTTCAATGTTGTGACCCGCCCGAACCCGGCGCTCAAGCCGGGTGAGATCAAGGTTGTTCAGAAGGGTGAGCCGGGTGAGAAGACGTACACCGCTGACTTCACCGCTGTGGGTGACCAGGCGACGGTGACGCCTGAGGAGAAGCAGACCAAGGATCCGATCGACGAGATCATCGAGTACGGCCCGACGCCTGAGGACCAAACGGTCACCGGTACTGAAACGAGGGTCATCCCGTTCGAGACGACCATTGTCACCGACCCGGACCTGCCGGCAGGTCAAACTGCAGTCACCCCGGGTGAGAACGGTGAAGAGACCATCACCTCCACACAGGAGTTCAAGGATGGCAAACTCGTCGGTGAGCCGAAGATCACTTCAGAGCGCACCAAGGAGCCGAAGAACCAGATCATCCGCGTTGGCACGAAGACTGAGACGGCGACGTCGACAGTCGAGTGGACTGAGAAGACCCCGTTCGAAATCGAGCTTCGCGTGAACCCGGATCTGGAGCCGAACGAGACAAAGGTTGTCCAGGAGGGTACCCCTGGCGAGGTCAAGCACACGGTTACGGTGACCGTGGAAAACGGCAAGGCCACGCAGGGGGAATCCACCGAGAAGATCAGCGATCCGACGCCACGCATCATCGAGGTTGGCCCTGTTGAGAAGCACGAGACCTCGCTGACCGACACGTACACCGAGGAGATCTCCTACGACACCATCATCGAGGAGGACCCGAACCTCGAAGCCGGCAAGGTTGTCGAGGACCAAGCCGGTGTCAACGGTGAGAAGGAAGTTTCCAAGACCTGGAAGCTTGTCAACGGTGTTCCATCGGGCGAGCCGGAGACCACCGAGACGGTGACGAAGGAAAAGCAGGATCGTAAGGTTCGCGTTGGCACCAAGTGCAACTGCGGTCAACCTTCGGATCCTTCGGATCCGTCTGACCCTGGCCAGCCGGGTGAGCCGGGCGATGACAAGAAGGGTTCGTCTGAGAAGGCGGAGCGTTGTGTTGCGAATGCGTTTGCAACGAACAGTCCGCTGCTGTGGATGCTGCCGATCGGCCTGTTGGCAGGCATCGGCTACGGCGTGAACGAGGCATTCGGTCCGCAGATCCAGGCTGCGTCCGCTCAGATCAATGCTCGCTTCCAACATGTGCTGCCGAACAACAACGCTGGCTATGGTGGTAATAATCAGCCGGAGTGGATGCGTCAGCTGCAGGCGAAGGCTGACGGTATTAACCGCCAGTTTGCTGGCTATAGCGAGCAGCTGCAGCCGTTGGGTATTGCACTTGGTGTGATCGCCTCGCTTGCGTTGCTGGGTTCCCTGATTGCTCAGGCGTGTACTGAGGAAGGCTTTGATAACGGCATGACCGTGTGGGGCCTCAAGGGTGGTTCCTCTGAGCCTGGCAAGCGTCCGAAGGAATGGTCCTCCCAGAACTAGTTCGCTAGCTCTGAGCGTTAAGCGCTGAACCAGTAAAGGCGGTCCCTGTAAAAAAGGGGCCGCCTTTCTGGTTGCGTGAGGGCTTGGAAAAGCTACGACTATAACCGTAAAACGACGGCGGGAACCTGTTTCCAAATTCGGCATGCCGATTTTGGTTCTGCGGGGTTCGGTATAGAAGGGTGTGGGGTGTCCTCTTACGCGTTTTAGTGACTAGATGCTCGGTCAGAGGGTTAAGAGAGCTCCAGAGCGGTGCTGTAACCGAGCATCTAGTTACAAAAATCCATACGCGGCAGAAAAATGAAGAAGACTGTTTCTAGGTCCTAGTCCTAACAAAACAGAAGGCGCAATAAGCGGACGTCCTCTGGCCGCAAAATCCTGGCGGTTCTTTACCCACCCTACAGCTTTAGCTCGAACGGCAGCTGGATGCCCATCTTCGGCAGCGCTCCCACCAGGCCAACCAGTGCTACAAGCACAGAGATCACTACGCCAGCGATGACGTCAAAGTTGTTCTCACCGCTCTGGCTGCTCATGGAGGACAAATCCACACCCGGCACCCCACCACCCGCGTTGCCGTGCTCCTCCGGGAACGCAATGACCTTGCTGATGCCGCTTGCGCACGCATTCTCCGCAAGCTTTACCGAGGTGTTCCAGGTATTCAGGCGCTTCTCAAGCTGGCCGGAAGGCGTTGCCACCCAGGCTGCGTTGAGCTTGTCCACCTGCTCCTTGGTCAACCCATCCGTGTTCTCCAGTGGGAAGACGGTGGGGATCTTCGGGAAACCGGTGTCCTTCACGGGCTTGACGGTGAAGTTGTTGAGATCAACGTCCTCCTGGGTTGCTCCAGTGGTGGGTTTCAGGGTTTCCAGGTCGCGCTTCGCCCGCTCGTAGACAGCTTGCACATGCTCAGTGTGTTCCGACGCCTCCGCGAACACCCCCTCAACCACCTTCACCACATCACGCGCACGCTCATAGCCGCCAATCTTCTTCGACTGATCAAACGTGCCGCGAGCGTAGTTCAGCTCTTCCTTACTGAACTTCACCGCACAGCGTCCATCCTTCTGCTCTCCAATCTCAGCGGCGTTTGCCGGAACGGCGAGGGCGGTCATGGCAACCGTGCAGGCGGTCGCGGCGGCAAGGGTACGCAGTTTCATGGGTGGCTCCTTCAATGCGTAGGGGATGCTGCGTTTCGCGGACGATCGAGGGTCCACCTATATAAACGCTTCCCCCGCCCGCCGAGTTACACCCGCTCCGACACGTTTGTAGCTACCTACACCCGGCTACTAGCTGAAAGGGGCTCCACAGAACTCCGAGCCTCTTCTACTCGTGAACCGGAAGAGGGCCCCGTAAGCGCTAATACGCTTCAACGAGACCCTCACCGGCGAAGACAAGGTCATTCACCGGTCTGCAAGGCAGTATATAATCTTGCGGCATTAAGGGGTAATGAAACATGCAATTGGGAGGGAATTCATGCCAAGAAATATCTCGTGGATTTCAGAAGCTCGGTTCCAGCCATATCTCAAACAAGCTGGGGGCTTCAAGGAAAAGGCTTGGGATCTTTACGAGTGGAACGCAGCGATTTCTGCGGCACTGTTCGAAGTAGTACATCATGTTGAAGTCCTTATCCGAAACGCGATGATGCGGGAGCTTGAGAAGGTCCACCCGATGTCCTTTCCCTGGAATCGGCCGAACATGGACAATATCGCCTCTGTGGCAGCGCGCCTCACGGACCGAAAAACACAAAAGGCTCCAGACAAGAACGATATTATTTCCCAGCTCAACCTCGGTTTTTGGACTGACCTTGTCTATCCAAGCGATTTTCAGAAATCAGCGCTTTGGAATTCACACCTTCACCGTGCATTCCCAGGCCAGCGAGATTCCCAAATAGTCGGACTCGCCCTCGAGGACCTGCGTCAGCTACGCAACCGATGCTCGCACCAGGATTCACTGCTGACGATCGACCCCGCTATTGAAATGAAGAAGATCGAAAGACTAATAGCGTGGATTGATCCAGCAGCTGTCGAATGGATCTCTTCACTTTCACGAGTTGAGGACGTACTTAAGAAGCGTCCTAACGTTCCAAACGAACCCGACACCTTGATCGTTGCGTCTACGCGTAACCGTTCAGTAGTGAAATCTGGCAAGGGTAGCTTCCGCTACCCTTTATATGACTGCTACCGCTCAAAGCACGGGATCATTCTCGAAGACTCCGTACGTATAGGACGTGAAGTTACCTACCTCGGCTTTTATTTGCCCAAGGAGGACCCACACTCCACATCAGTCTCAACGTATGTGAGCTCCGAGCCTAAAGCCCACATAGCACGTGAACTCCCCCTCATTGAGGAACGCTATATTCCGCAGGAGTGGTCAAAAGAACACGCGAGGAAGCTGGAGTCCGGTGACGAGCGTTCACGGAAAATCGGAAAGCTCATGAAACACGGACTTGGAAATGGTTACACCGCTGACAAAAACTATGTCATCTACCTGCTGTCCGATCCTGCAGCCCCGGAAACCATTTCTAACCCAGTGGAAATAGTGCATAACGAAGCAGGCCAGGGGTCAGCGTTTGTGAAGCTCACGCGCTATCTAAGGATCGATGCCCTCCGCGGCGCACGCCAGACATCCGATCTTCGGTAACTAGGAGATGTCGGACTAGACACGCACCGGGTGCAGTCGATGACTAGACAGTTCAGCGCCGGACGCTATCCGATGTTTGCGCCAGGCAAGCCGGGCACGCCAGACCAGACCCGTGGAACGAGAAAACCTCCAGAGCGTTAACCCTGGAGGTGATGTGGTCGGGATAACAGGATTTGAACCTGCGACCTCTTCGTCCCGAACGAAGCGCGCTACCAAGCTGCGCCATATCCCGGTTGCCGTAAGGCTTCGTACCTCGCGGCTTTTGCCCCGCGGTACTCGCAACACTGTACTCCGCTTCTTGCCAGGGACAAAATCGCCAGCCAGCCAGCGCGCAACCAGCACCAAACCAGCGCGCAACCAGCGCGCAACCACGCGCTAGCTAGAGCGCTCAACCACCCGCAGCAGTATCGCCGTCGGCGGGCAGAACAGGCGCACGGGCGCGAACTTCGACTGGCCCAAACCGGGGGAGACCTCCATCCACATGCGTCCATAACGGTGCAGGCCAGAGGCACGCTTGCGGTCAATGTCTGCGTTCGTCACAATCGCGCGCCGCCCCGGCAAACAGATCTGGCCGCCGTGGGTGTGGCCTGCCAGGGCGAGTTGGTAGCCGTCGGACTCGAAGGCGTCAAGGACGCGCCTGTAAGGAGCATGCAGAAGGCCAATTGTGAGGTCCGCATCGGGGTTGGGGGCGCCCGCCACCTTGGAGTAATCGTCCAGGTCGTGGTGCGGGTCGTCCACACCCGCCAAGGCCAAGCGCACGCCGGAGGCCTTGAACTCCAGGCGCTTGTGGGTGGCGTCTTGCCAGCCGCGCTCAATAAACGCCGCGCGCATGCCCTCCCATGGAAGGTCCACGTAAGACGGGGTGCGCTTGCCGCCGGTCAAATACTTCAGCGGGTTGACCGGCTTCGGCGCCCAGTAATCATTCGTGCCAAACACGAACGCGCCCGGCACATTCAAAAGCGGGCCCAAAGCGTCGAGCACCCACGGCACCGCGCGCGTATCCGAAAGGTTATCGCCGGTGTTGATCACCAGGTCTGGCTCCAAATCGGCCAGTCCGGAGACAAACGACACTTTCTTCTTCTGCCCCGGAATCATGTGCAGATCCGAGATGTGCAGAATGCGGAAGTCGTCTTTACCGCGCTGTGAACCCTTCAGCGTGCCTGGCGGCAGCAACGGCAGTTCGTATTCGTGCAGCTGAAAGTGGGTGGTTTGGGTGATGGCCCACGTGAGCGTCGATAAGCCTAAAGCTCCAATGACCTTCTTCATTCACACCACTGTAATCTCGCAACCATGAGTGCATTCAAAGACCAGATCCGCGCAGACATGAAAGAGGCCATGAAGGCCAAGGACAAGGACCGCACCGGCACCATCCGCATGTTGCTTGCCGCCATCCAGCTCGCCGAGACCGAGGGCGCAAAGCACGAGCTTGAAGAGGCCGAGATTCAGAAGATCATCGCCCGCGAGATCAAGAAGCGCCGCGAATCCGCCGAGATCTACCAGACCAACGGCCGCGAGGACCTGGCAGCCCAGGAGCTGAAGGAAGCGGAGATCCTGGAGGTCTACCAGCCGAAGCAGCTGACGGACGAGGAGCTTTCCCAGCTTGTAGACGCCGCGGTGAACTCCACCGGCGCCACCTCCATGGCCCAGATGGGCCAGGTGATGAAGGAAGCTACCGCTGCCGCCGCTGGTCGCGCGGACGGCAAGCGCATCTCCGAGGCCGTAAAGGCGCGCCTGAGCTAGCTGGCCTAGTTGTTGAACAGGCTCTGGATGCCGTCAGCCACGTCGCCGAACTGACGGCCAAGCTCATCCAGGTCTACCGGGGGATTCGGCGCGGGCACAGGCTCCGTCGGCGCGCCGGGTGAGGTAGTGGGGGCGCCCGGCGTGGTGGTTGCCGTGCCGGTGGGGGAGGTTGTGGTGGCGCCCGTGCCGTCGGAGATATTGACGGTGACGATGGTGCCGCGCGTCAGGTTCGGATCACTTGCCGCCACGGACACCACCTGGCCTGCGGGCGCGCCGCCGCCGCTGACGGTGACCACGGTGACCGTAAAGCCTTGGGCCTCCAGCTTGGCGCGGGCGGCGGCGGACTGCATACCAATGACCTCGTCCAGCACGCCGCGGCGCGTGCCCTTCTTGTACGTCCAGGAAGACTCTGGCAGGCCAGCAGCGGCCGCACCCGGCACTTGGCCGGCGCCTTGGAACCACGTATCGGCAGCTTCGTTGCCGCCGAAGAGGTTGCCGTAGGAGCACTGGCGCACCGGCCCGGTACACAGCGGGGAGGACTGGATGCCGTCGTTGAAAATGTACGGCGCAGCAGATACCCCTCGGGTGAATGCGAGGAACGCCGAGGACTGGTGGGACTCCGTGGTACCCGTCTTCGCGGCAACCGGCGCGCGCCAGCCGTTGAAGTTAGCGGCGCGCTGTGCGGTGCCCTCGATGGCGTCCAGTGACATGCCCTGGGACAATGCGGCGGCGACCTCCGGGGCAATCGCCTGCTCACACGCCGGGCGCTCGATGTACACCTCGTGGCCGTCCTTGTCGGTCACGCTTCGGATCGGGTTGGGCTCGCACCACATGCCTTTGGACGCCAACGTGGCGCCCACATTGGAAAGCTCAAGGGCGTTGACCGCCAGCGGCCCAAGGGTGAACGCGCCCATGTTTTCGTCCTTGGCGGCCTGCGCGATTGAACGGCCGTCCCCAAATGAGCCCTCATCAAGGTAGGAGCGCAGCCCCAAACGCACGGCCGTATCCACCACCGGGGCGACGCCCACTCGCTGAATCAGCTCAATAAACGTGGTGTTGGGGGAGTGGGCGAGCGCCTCCGCCAGCGTCATGCGCGGCGGGTACACGCCTGCGTTTTCCACACAGTACGCATCCGGCGGGCAGCCGGCCGCACCGCCTTTACCCATGCCGTAGACCACAGAGCGGGTGGGCACCTCCAACACGGTGTCCAGGCCGTAGCCCTGCTCAAGTGCGGCAGCAGCAGTGAAGATCTTGAATACGGAACCCGCGCCGTGGCCCACCAGGGACGCCGGCTGCGGCAAAATCGTCTGACTCTGCTCTAAGTCCAGGCCGTAGTAGCGGGAAGATGCCATCGCGGCAATCTCACGCGTCTCCGTACCCGGAATGATGATGTCCATAACGTTGGCAACGCCAGGGGTTTCCGCAGCAACGTTGTTGCGCACCGCACCGTTTGCCGCCGCCTGAATCGCCGGGTTCAACGTGGTGTGAATGGTGTAGGATCCGCGCTCCAGCTCCTCCTGCGTCAGGCCCTTCTGCGCCAGGTAGCGCAGGGCGTAATCGCAGAAGAAGCCGGCGTCCCCGGCGGCAATGCAGCCGTCTGCAAGCAAAGCTGGCTTCTCCAACATGCCAAGCGGCATGCCTGCATTCCTGTCGGCCTCTGCTTGGGTGATGTAGCCTTCGGCAGCCATGTTCTGCAGCACGATGTTGCGGCGCGTCGTGGCGCCCTCTGGGTTGGTGTACGGGTTGAGTGCCTCAACGGACTGCAGCAGGCCAATCAACAGCGCCGCCTGTGCCGGGTTCAACTCCACAGCCGGGATGCCGAAGTAGGTCTGTGCGGCAGCTTCGATGCCGTAGGCGTGGTTGCCAAAGCTGACCAGGTTTAAGTAGCGGGTGAGAATCTGATCCTTATCCAGCGTCTTGTCCAGATCAGAGGCCATGCGCATCTCACGCAGCTTGCGGGGAATCGACTGCTCGGTTGCGGCCTTGGCGTCCTCATCTGAATCGGCCTCCACCAGCCACAGGTAGTTCTTCACGTACTGCTGGTTGATCGTAGAAGCGCCCTGCTCCACCCCACCGGCCAAAATATTGGTCACCATTGCGCGGGCAAAGCCCTGCATGTCTACGCCCTCATGAGTGAAAAAGCGGCGGTCCTCCGTAGCCACCAGGGCGTCCTTGGCGTATTGGGAAATCTGGTGGCTCTCCACCTCATAGCGGCGCTGATTAAAAATCGTGGCAATCGTGTCCCCGTTGACATCTGTGATGGTGGTCACCCCTGGGACAGCGCCGTCGGACATGTCCGAAAGGTTGGACTGCATCGTCTCATCTGTACGCGCAATAGCCATGCCGCCGAGCCCCGCGATCGGGGCAGCACACAACGCCACTGCCAGCGCAGACGCCAACGTCGCGGTGATCAGCTTTCCAAGAGATTGCCCGAAGGACCGAATGCCAGACACGCTTTTACAGTAAACGATGCGTCGATGTGGTGGAATAGCCCACTCCCCCCAAATCTGTGATCAATTCGACACCTGCAGGGGGCTGTGAATACACTTACACATGCAATATGCAGAGTGTTGCAAGAAATTTGAAAGGGGTTTGCCATGACCGCCACGTTGAGTCGCACCGCCTACGCTGAGCCTGCAGCCCGAGTAACTGCGCGGAAATGTGACGCATCCGGCAATTTGGTGTTTGACCGTGGGGATTGGGTAACGCAAGCGAACTGCCGCAACGGTGACCCGGACGCCCTTTTCGTCCGTGGGGCTGAGCAGCGCAAGGCTGCAGTTGTGTGCCGTCGTTGCCCGGTGCAGCTGGAATGCCGCGCCGATGCACTGGATAACCGTGTGGAGTTTGGCGTTTGGGGTGGTCTGACTGAGCGTCAGCGCCGCGCCGTTCTTCGTAAGAATCCGCATGTGACGGACTGGGCAGAGTATCTGTCTTCCGGTGCCGCAATCGAAGGTCTTTAATCCTGAGATCCCGGTATGGTGGTTGCCATGACTAAATGGGAATACGTCACCGTACCGTTGCTCTCGCACGCCACTAAGCAGATCCTGGACACCTGGGGTGAAGACGGGTGGGAACTCGTCTCCGTCACCCCGGGCCCGAACCCGGACAATGTTGTGGCTTACATGAAGCGGGAGGTTCAGTAATGTCGTGGAACGCTCGCCTAGCTGAGCTGGGCATTGAACTTCCCTCCGTAGCCGCCCCCGTGGCCAGCTACGTCCCCGCAATCCAGGTGGGTAACCAGGTGTGGACGTCGGGGCAGTTGCCGCTTATCGACGGAGCCTTGCCCGCCACCGGCAAAGTCGGCGCAGCCGTCAGCGAAGCCGATGCTGCCGAATATGCCCGCCAGTGCGCGCTGAATGCTCTGGCCGCTGTAGATGCCTTGGTGGGCCTAGATAACGTCGCCCGCATTGTGAAGATTGTTGGCTTTGTTTCCTCTGACCCTGCCTTTACTAGCCAGCCCGCAGTAATTAACGGTGCCTCGGACCTGATGAAGGAAATCTTTGGTGACGCAGGCGAGCACGCACGCTCCGCGGTAGGCGTTGCTGTTTTGCCGTTGGACGCGCCGGTGGAAGTAGAGCTGGTTGTTGAGCTAGCTGAAGCGCCAGCAAAGGCATAGGGTAGAAGACATGAAGCACCCTGCATATAGCCAGTTGCGTCCAGTGACGGCGAACGCCGCCGTCGTGCTCGCCCCTAACCCCAGCTACGGCTCCCTTGAAGGCACGAACTCCTGGGTAATCCGGGATCCTGAGGATGAGTACAGCATTGTTGTTGACCCGGGCCCAGCAGATGAGGGTCATCTCAACGTGCTGCAGGCCAAAGCCGACAAGGTCGCCCTGATCATTCTGACCCACCGCCACCACGACCACGCCGATGGCGCGGAGCGTTTCCGTCAGCTCACCGGCGCACCGGTGCGTGCATTTGACCCGAACTACTGCTCCGACGGCGTTGAGCCGCTGCAGGACGGGGAGGTCATCTCCGTTGACGGTGTCACCCCCAAGCTGAAGGTTGTCCATACCCCGGGCCACACCTCTGACTGCGTGTGCCTGTACGTCTACCCGGGTGAGCCTGAAGGTGCCCCTGAGGGCATCATCACCGGCGACACCATTGCTGGCCGCCACACCACCATGATTTCTGAGACTGACGGTAACCTCGGCCTGTACCTGGAGACCCTGGCCAAGCTGGAGGAAGACGGCCGCGGCGTCATGCTGCTGCCGGGCCACGGCCCAGAAGGCGAAGATCTCTCGGCGTACGCACGCAAGTACATTGACCGCCGTAACCAGCGTCTTGAGCAGATCCGCGAAGCTCTGGCCACCCACGGCCAGGACGCGGACATTAACACGCTTGTAGACGCGATCTATGACGACGTTGACCCCGTCCTGCGCGGCGCCGCCGAGCAGTCCACCCGTGTTGCCCTGCGCTACCTGCAGGCAGACCAGTAAGGTCATTTCAGTACTGACGAAAAAGCCGCCCTTTTCGGGGCGGCATTTTCGTTTGCGTAGCTCAGGCGAACTAGCGGGCAGATTTAGCGGGCGCGGCGAGCCAGGTGCTCCGTGTCCACGATGAGCACGCTCTTGCCCTCCAGGCGGATCCAGCCGCGGTGAGCGAAGGTGGCCAGCGCCTTGTTCACGGTCTCGCGGGAAGCGCCGACAAGCTGGGCGATCTCTTCCTGGGTCAGGTCGTGGTTGACGCGCAGGGCGCCACCTTCCTGCATGCCAAAGCGGTTAGCCAACTGCAGAAGCGTCTTGGCCACGCGGCCCGGAACGTCCGTGAAGATGAGGTCTGCCAGCGACGCGTTGGTGCGGCGCAGGCGACGCGCCAGCACGCGAAGCAGCTGCTGGGAGATCTCCGGGTGGGTGTCAATCCACTGCTTGAGCATCGTGGAGTTCATCGTTGCCGCAGTGACCTCGGTGACGCACACGGCGGAAGAGGTGCGCGGGCCCGGGTCGAAGATGGACAGCTCGCCGAACATGTCGGATGGGCCCATGACGCTGAGCAGGTTCTCGCGACCGTCGGGGGCATGGCGGGCGAGCTTCACTTTCCCGTCCACAATAATGTAGAGGCGGTCGCCCGGTTCGCCCTCATCAAAGATGGTGGTGCCACGCGGGAACGTGACAGTCTCCATATCCGCAATCAGGGCGGCGACAGCGTCAGGGTCAACACCCTGGAAGATGCCTGCCCGTGCGAGGATTGCCTGCACGTCTTCCATCGGAACCTCCTGTAACATATTTCTGTGACGTAATCAGTCTCTAAACCATGTTGAGACTACCATCACACGGCAGTGTTCGTGGCCAAATCCCCCGTAGTGCCTAGCGCGGCCTGTTCCATCCGCTCCATGCCAATGGTAAACAGCCCAAGAAATAGCGGAACAATGATGGCGGCGATGATGGTCATGGGGATGATTGTAGGGTGTGCGTATGGCGTCGATAAGCAAAAGCTCCCACCGGCGGGGCAAACACCCCGCAGCAAAGGGGACCGAAACCCGGCTGGGGCTTGTGCGGCGCGCACGGAGAATCAACCGTACGCTGGCGAAAACCTACCCTGATGCGCACGCTGAGCTGGACTTCTCCAACCCGCTTGAGCTGCTGGTGGCAACCGCGCTGTCCGCGCAGACCACAGACGTGCGCGTAAACCAAGTCACCCCCGCACTGTTTGCAAAGTACCCAACCGCGGAAGCCTACGCGGTGGCTAACCAGGCGGAAGTTGAAGAAATTATCCGCTCCACCGGATTCTTCCGCTCCAAAGCCGCCAACCTCATCGGGCTGGGACAGAAACTGGTCAGCGATTACGGCGGTGAGGTCCCAGTGGCGCTGGAAGACCTGGTCACCCTGCCCGGCGTTGGGCGCAAAACCGCGCACGTGGTTCGCGGCAACGCCTTCGGGCTGCCCGGTTTGACGGTGGACACCCACTTCCAACGCCTGGTGAAACGGCTGATGTTTACGCAGGAAACTGACCCGGTAAAGATTGAACACGCCGTGGGCGAACTGCTGGAAAAACGCGAGTGGACCATGTTTTCCCACCGCATCATTTTCCACGGGAGGCGCGTATGCCATGCCCGGAAGCCGGCGTGTGGGGTGTGTCCGATAGCATTTGACTGTCCAAGCTTCGGTGCCGGACCTATAAACCCGGAAGAAGCCGCTGCACTGGTCAAAGGTATAGAACGCGAACATATTCTGCGCATGGCCGGATTTGAAGAGCCCGGAATGGAGGAGGCGAGTGAATAAGCAAGCAATGGCATCTGTGGTTGCCGCTGGTGTGGCCACAGTGTTCATCCTTGCTGGGGCGTTTGCCCTGCTCCGCGGTGGGCCCGATGGGGGCCCGGCCGCGTCGTTGGCTTCTTCGTTCGACCCCTCGATGAGCGTCCAGCGCTCCGAGGTCATGGCGCCTGCTGCGGAGTACTCCGGCAACCGCCCGGACTGTGTTGCCGGCGGTGTTGGCGGCGTTGATCTGCCGTGCCTTGGTGGCGCGGAGGATCCGGGCCAGTTTGCGGACGTCACGCTGGTCAACGTGTGGGCGTGGTGGTGCGTGCCGTGCCGCGAGGAGCTGCCGGTGCTAGACCAGTTCGCCCGCGAGCACCCTGAGGTCAGCGTGGTTGGCGTACATGCGGACGCCAACGCTGAGAACGGCATTGCGCTGCTGGATGAACTAGACGTGTCTTACCCCAGCTACCAGGATGATTCCGGCAAGTTTGCTGGCCAGCTGGCCCTGCCGAATGTGGTGCCGCTGCTGCTGGTGTACAAGGGCGGCGAGCAGGTCGGCGTATACCCGCAGACGTACGCGAGCGTGGAAGAGCTTGAGGCGCTGATCGGGCAGGTTAACTAGATGGACGTAGCGCTCACCCCTGAGCGCGCACCCAGCTGGCTGCGCCCGCTCATTGACGCTTTGGGCGACCCGGATCCTTCCGAGCCGGCTGATGCCGCAGTGCTGGTGCTGTTCACTGGCGCGGATCAGGGTGATTTGCCTGAAGACGCCGCGTTGTTAATCACCCACCGCCATCCCAACCTGCGCCACCACTCTGGCCAGATGGCGTTTCCCGGCGGCCGCATTGACCCGGAAGACCGCGGGCCGGTGGATGCCGCCCTGCGCGAGGCAACCGAAGAGACCGGCCTTGAACGCCACCGCGTGACGCCGCTTGCGGTGTTAGACGTGATCACCACAGGTGGCTCGCGCAAGCGTGTGCGCCCAGTGATTGCCTACGCCGCGGACCCCGGTGAGGTCTACCCGGCCAGCGAGATTGAAACCGATGACGTGTTCTTCATTCCGATTGCGCACTTGGTGGATCCGTCGAAACGCTTGAAAGTGAAGTTTCAGAGGTGGTCCGGTCCGGCGTTCTGGGCGCGCTGCTACCTAGTGTGGGGTTTTACCGCCGGGGTGATAGCCAAGCTTCTAGACGCCGCCGGTTGGTCCCGCCCCTGGGACCACACCACCCGCCATCCGCTTGATGACGCCTTGGCACGTTCCTGCAACGATGAGCGCTAAACGCCAGCTACACTAACGCCGATGTTTTTGGATTTGGCTCTGGTTGCACTGATTGTGCTCTCGCTTATTGGCGGGTGGCGCTCTGGTGCGCTGGCGTCCGTCTTCGCTGCCATTGGCGTGGTGGCCGGGCTTGTGGTGGCGCTGGCGATCGCACCCTTTGCGCTTGACGTGACAGATTCGCGCGTGCTGCGTATTGCGATCTTGGTGCTGCTGGTTGTCGGTTTTGTGGCCGTGGGCAACATCGCCGGCTCGGCTGCGGGTGCGCAGGTACGTGGCAGCGTGCGCAGGCGGTGGGTGCGCCGCGTTGACTCCCTTTTCGGCGCCGCGTTCCAGGCTTTGGCGATGAGCCTAGTGCTGTGGTTTATCTCCATCCCGCTGGCGGCATCCGTGCAGGGTCCGGTGGGCGACACGCTGCGCGCCTCCAAGGTGTTTGGGACGATTGACCAGGTAGCGCCTGCAGGCATTAGCCAGATGCCGCTGCGTATGGCCGCGATGCTGGACCAGTCCGGTTTGCCGCCGCTGGTACCGCCGTTCGGCCCGAGGGTTGCGCAGGTGGACGCGCCGGATCCGGCGCGTGTGCGTGAATCCATGTTGGCTGAGGTCCGCCCGGCCGTGGTGCAGGTGCTGGGTGATTCCAGCGTGTGCCAGCGCCGCCTCACCGGCAGCGGCTTTGTCATCGACGATGACTACGTTTTGACCAACGCCCACGTTGTCGCAGGCACCAACGTTGTCGCGCTGGACACCGTCATCGGCGTGAAAGAGGCCGAGGTGGTGCTCTACGACCCGGATGTGGACATCGCCGTCCTCCACTCCCCGCAGCTGGGCATCGACCCACTCCAGTGGTCCGCCCAGGAGCTTTTGCCTAACGACGCCACCGTGATCCTCGGCTACCCCCAATCCGGACCCTTCGAAGCTGCCCCCGCCCGCGTACGAGGTCGCCTGAACATCTCCGGGCCTGACATCTACGCAGCTGGGCGTGTGGATAGGGAGGCGTACGCCATCCGCGGCAGCGTCCGCCAAGGCAATTCCGGCGGCCCGCTGGTTGACGTGGATGGTGACGTAGTGGGCATGATCTTCGGCGCCGCGATGGACAACGCCGAAACCGGCTACGCCCTGACCGCATCGCAGGTGCGCGAGCGGATTGGCGACGTGCGCACGCTTCGCGTTCCCGCGGATACGCAAGCCTGCGTCGGCGGGTAGCAGCTGGCGTGGTGCTCTAGCGCAGGGTGCTGATCAGCGTTTCCACGAAGCGGTCCGGGTCCTCGATGTGGGGCGCTGCACTGAACCAATCGCGGACAGGGGCAGCAGCGCGAGAACCAACACCAGCACCACGCCGCAGGCCAGGCAACACTGGCCGCAGCCGGGAGGTTTCCACGATGTGGGGCAGGGCGTGGTCAATCTCGCGCGCCAAGGTTCTTAAGTGCAGGAACTCCTCGAAGCGTGGGGTGTTGTGGAAGGCGGGGGAGGTATCAGCGGCCAGGCTGGCTCGCCAAATGTGGTCTTTCACGCGAGCGCTGGCGCCCAGCAGGCGTGGGCTCACACGGGCACCATAAGCAGCTAGGCCGCGGCTGGGAGGAAGCGCAACAACGCGCTTAATAACCTGCGGGTTTCGTGCAGCGGCAGCGCGGGCGATGATTGCGCCCGTGTCAGCGCCGACAACGGTGGCTGTTGTGTGGCCGAGGGTGTGGATGGCACCGTGGACGTCCTCAAGCAAAATGTGCAACCAGCTGCCCGCGCGATGAGCGGGCTTGTCACTCATGCCGTACCCGCGCAGGTCAAGGGCCGCAACGTGGTAGCCGTGGGAGGCAAGCGGGGCGATGACATCCTTGAAATCCACCCATGCGCCGAGCGCGCCGTGGATCAGCAGGATCAACTCTGAAGACGCCGACGCGGCGTCCGCCACGTGAAGGCGAACGCCGCGTGTGTGCAGCATGCGGTGGGTGAACTCGCCGTCGAGCTCCACCACGTTGGGGGAAACCACGTTCGGGGTTTAGCGCGAGGTGCCGGAGGTGTACAGGCCAGCCTCGTTCTTGGTCAGGTTTGCCTGCGCCTGGCCCGGGACCAGGTTCTTGAGCTCATTAACGCTGTCGATGGTGCGCTTCGGCGCCTGGATCTTCTTCACGCTGCGGAAACCGATCAACGCCATGAGGCCAGCCAGGGCGATCATGATAAGGAAGACGATGAGGAACGCCCAGCCGCGGTGCATCCAGGATGCCAACATCTCAGCGAAAGCGAAGAAGAGGAAGAAGGTTGCGTAAAGGGCGATAACGCCGGCGGCGCCGAAGAGGCCACCGCCTACCGCGCCCTTCTTTACAGAACCCATAACCTCGGCCTTGGCCAGCTCAATCTCGCCGCGGACCAGGGTGGATACCTGCTCAGACGCATTCGAGATCAGCGTGCCAATGGAGTCATTGCCGGGTTTGGTGGTGCCGGTTTCATAAAGCGGAATGGAATTCACCACGGAGTCTGCCATGGAGTCCACTGCGTCGGTGCCGCTGGTGTACAGGCCTTTGTTGCTCACTGTTTATACCTTCCTGAACGTTTATTTATCCCATACAACACTAGCCACATTTAGCTGGCCGCGCTGAAAACATGCTGCTACGCCGAGCGCTTATCTTTCAGCAGCTGCCTGGTCAGTAGCGTCGCGGCCAGGGCCACGGCGGCGATACCTGCGACAACGCTGGCGCCGATGGTGACCTCGCGGGCGTTCGGCATTTGGATCAGCGGCTCCGGGTTTTTGAAGATGCGGATCTCCCAGCCGTTGGCGGCCGCGTGCTTCTTCAGCGCGCGCTCCGGGTTGACGGCCACGGGGTTGCCCACCATCTCAAGCATGGGGATGTCCGTGGCGGAGTCGGAGTACGCGTAGCTTTCGGCAAGGTTGTAGCCGTGCTCCTCGGCGAAGCGATGCACGGCGTCTGCCTTGGCGTCGCCCTTGAGGTAGTTGGTGATCTCGCCGGTCAGGCGGCCGTCTTCCACACCCATTTCGGTGGCAACGACGGTGTCAATGCCCAGCTCGCGCGCGATTGGCTCCACCAGGATGGACGCGGAGGCGGAGATGATAATCACGTCGTGGCCTGCGGCTTTGTGCTGGTTAATTAGTTCGCGTGCCTCGGCGTAGATGGCGGGGGTGACTACGGTGCGCATCGTTTCCTGGGTGATGCGCTGAACGTCTTCAACCTTCCAGCCCTCAACCAGTTGCGCGAGTGCGTCGCGGGTGGAGTCCATCTTCTCGCTGGACTGTCCTACGAGCATGTATGACACTTTGGCCCAGTAGAGTTCGAGGGCTTCGGCGCGGGTGATCATGCCGTTGTGCATGAATTCTTTGCCGAAAGCGAACGCGGATGACGTTGCAATGATCGTTTTATCCAGATCAAAGAACGCAGCAGTCATAGTTTGTGAGTGTACTGATTTGCGCGAAGTAAGCACTCTGGGACAGGCCTTGTTTCGGCGAATTCCCAGGTGGTTCAAAAAGTTATCCACAATTTCGTGTTGATGCGTCAACAAAAATCGGGGGTTATCCACAGGTTTTTGCGCGGCCGTTGATGTTTGGTTTCACGGATTGCACGCTGTTTTTATGAATCAGCGCAGCTCAACACCTATCGCCGTGGCAGTGGATGATCCACTGCTGCACCCGGAGGCCATCCACATCGCCGCCGCCACCGGTCGGCCCATCATTGAGGTCCCCGACCCGGCTCAGCTCGCCCGCATTCAGCAGAGAGCCTTCGCCGTGCTTACAGACGCCACGTGTAACCCCACTCCCAACACCTTCCACATCACGCACGATGTGGACCCGACGACACCCCGCACGTTTGCCTTGCCGCTGCAGGCGGCGGAGTTGCTCAAGGCGTTAGGCGCACTGTATACGCAGCTCACGCAGCGCACGCCGACGGCTAGCCGCGGCGGGAAGGTGATTGCGCTGGTTGGGGCGTGTGGGGGAGTGGGGGTGTCTACGTTTGGGGCGTCGATAAGCAAGAAAGCTCCCGGTGCCACCTTGGTGGACGGGCATGCGCACTCCGGCGGGCTGGATCTGCTGCTGGGGCTGGAGGATGTGCCGGGCGCACGCTGGGGTGAGGTGGCCTTTGGTGAGGGGGCGATTGCGCGTGCGGACGTGCGCCGCGCGCTGCCCGTGAGCAGTGACGATGTTGCCGTGCTGACGTTTCCGCGCTCCATGCTTGCCGACGTTTCACTGCCCCAACCCAACGACATCGACGCCGTAGCCACTGCTTTGGGTTCCTCGGGCGTGACCGTGCTGGACGTGCCGGTGGAGCTGGTGCCGCAGCGTTGTGACCTGGCGCTTGTGGTGGTGCCGGGGCAGCTGCGTGCGGCGGCGTCGGCGGCGAGGATTGTGGCGCAGTTGGCCGCGAAGAGTGTGCCGCATGGGCTGGTGTTTCGCAGGCACGGCTGGGAGTCCCTGAGCGCTGGGGAGGTGGAGCGCATTGCGATTTCCAACGTGGTGGCGGAGCTGGCCGACTGCCGGGGCCTGACCAAAACCGTGGAGCGCGCCGGGCTGTCTGCGAGGTTGCCGCGCCAGCTTGCCCGTGCGGCGGATGCGGTGCTGACTGAAGTTGGCGTTGGGGCTGGGGGTGCGCGATGAGCACGCACGAGGAGGTTTTGGCCAAGGTGCAGCGCAGGCTTGCGGACGAGCCGGGCGCACCCACCGCCCAGCGCCTTGCCCAGCTGATCCGCGAGGAAGCGGTGGTGATCAGTGACTTGGACGTGCTGGATCTCATGCGCCGCCTGCGCGAAGACACCACGGGTGCCGGGCCCTTGGAGGCGCTGCTGGCCAGCGGGGACGTGACGGACATCTGCGTCAACGGTGCGGATGCGGTGTTTGTGGATTCCGGCCACGGCTTGGAGCGCGTCACCCAGCAGTTGTTCGCTGCGGAAGAGGACGTGCGGCGTTTGGCCACGCGCCTGGCGCTTCGCTGCGGGCGCAGGTTGGATGACGCGTACCCCTTTGCGGACGGCCACCTGCGCCGGCCAGACGGCACGCTGTTGCGCTTTCATGCGGTGTTGTCGCCGACGTCTGCACACGGCACCTGCATTTCTTTACGAGTCCTCCACACCGCCACCGCTCGCCTGGACGACCTGGTCTCACGCGGTTCGGTGCCCGAAGAGGTGGCCGAGGTGCTGCGCGCCGTCGTTGCTGAGCGCAAGACGTTTTTGGTTGTCGGAGGCACTGGCTCCGGAAAAACCACGCTGCTGTCTGCCCTCCTGGCGGAGGTGGACCCAGCCGAGCGGATCCTGGCCATCGAAGACACCCTGGAGCTGACACCTTCGCACCCGCACGTGCTGAACCTGTCCACACGCGGGGCGAACACGGAGGGCGCCGGCGAGATCACGATTGCAGACCTGGTGCGCCAAGCACTGCGCATGCGCCCGGATCGCATTGTGGTTGGTGAGATCCGCGGCGCCGAGGTCATCGACCTGCTGGCGGCGTTTAACACCGGCCACGACGGCGGCGCGGGCACCCTGCACGCTAACTCCATCGAGGAAGTGCCTGCACGCTTAGAGGCGCTCGCCGCGTTGGGAGGTTTGGACCGCGCCGGGTTGCACGCGCAGCTGGCAGCGGCGGTGGATGTGGTTGTGGTGGTGCGCCGGCTGGCAAGCGGGAAGCGCTGTGTGCAGCAGATCGGTGTGCTCGATGCGGCCGATGGCGTGGTGCGCATGCGCGTGGTGTGGGACGCCGACACCGGCGCACACCCCGGTTTTGCGGAGGTGGCGCCATGAGTGTCAAGGTTGCGCTGCTGTGTGCTGCGGCGTTGGCACTGCACCCGCCAAGGCCTGTGAGCCGGGTGGATGCTGCTTCTCGCCCTTTCAGCCCCGCCTGGATCCCGGTTGGGGTGGGCGTGGTCAGCCTGGTCGCGTTCAGTGTTGGGCGCGCGGGCGTAGTCATTGCCTTGGCTATGGCGGCGGCGGTGGTGGTGTACACGCTGCAGGAACGTCGAAACGCGCGCCTTCGGTTGGCCGGGGCGCAGGCGGCCGCAACGTTCATCGGGCACCTGGCCGAAGGCGTGAGCGCCGGTGCGACCATGGCGGATGCCGCAGCGCGCGCCGCAGAACGCCTCCCCGCAGGCGTACCTCGGGCTCTGCTTCATGACGTCTCCCTGCTCACCACCTTCACCCACCAAGGCAGCCTGCCACCGACCCTGACCACCCCTGAGCTAGAACGGGTGGCGTGCCTGTGGCGCTGCGCGCAGACCCGTGGTGTGCCTATTGCCAGCCTGCTAGCCACCGCCCGCGATGAGATAGACAACCGCCTGCAACACCGCGCCGCCACCGATGCCGCACTCACCGGGCCAAAGACCACCGCCACGGTGCTCTCGCTGTTGCCGCTTGGTGGGGTTGCCATGGGCAGCGCCATGGGTGCTAACCCCGTCGGCCTGCTTCTCGGTCCGGGGATCGGCTCGGCGCTGCTGTTGGTGGGCACCGCCTTCGTATGCGGCGGCGTGCTGGCCTCCGGGGCGATTATCAGGAGGGCCGCCGCATGATTTCTCCACTGACCTTTGTGTTGATGGCGCTTGCTGTGGTGGTGGGCGGGCCGTTACCAAGCAGGCGCGTGCAAATAGCCGGTACTGGCGCGGGTACTGGTGAGCCCGCGCAACACCGCCCTCGCGATGGCCCCGCGATGGCGGATCACAACCGGTGTGCCAGTGACATCGCCCTGTTCGCCGCCTGCGTCACCGCGGGGCTTCCCCCTGCGCTCGCGGCGGCAACGGTGGCGGACACCTACCCATCCGGGGCGAGTCCCTGGCACACCACGGCCGCACTTTTGGCGCTTGGGGCACACCCCGAGCGCGCCTGGTCCGAACTGCGCCCCCTGCCTGGGGGAGCGGACCTGGCAGACCTTGTCACCTTGTCCAACGCGTCCGGTACTGCGCTTGCCAACGGCTGCACGCGCATCGCCGAACGCCTCCGATCCACCTCCGCCGACGCCGCCACGGCGAAAGCGGAACGCGCCGGGGTGCTCATCGCCATCCCCTTGACGGCGTTTTTCCTCCCGGCGTTCTTCGTCCTTGGCCTGGCACCAGTGGTGATCAGCCTGGGCGCAGACATGCTCAATTAATGCACTAACAAAAACGTGAAAGGAACAATCATGAACCGCATCCACACTTTTGCCCTGATCGCACAGCTGAAAATGGGCGATTACCTCGCGCAAACAGCAGAGAAGCTGCGTAACGATAGAGGCTTATCCACCATCGAATACGCCTTTGGCTCTTTGGCGGCCGCCGCCCTTGCCGGCGTGCTGTACATGGTGGTCAACAGCAACGGCGTGAGCAGCGCTATTGAGTCCGTGATCACGGACGCGCTCAATGACCGCCCCAAGTAGCCGCACCCTAGGTTGAGCCATGACCACCATCGAAACCGCACTGTCCATGACCGTGCTGGTCACCGTCACCGCGGCCATCATCGGGGGTATTGCCACCATCGCGGCGTTTATCTCCGCAGTGGACATCGCGGGTGCGGCGGCCCGCTCGGCCGCCATTGGCGTGAGCTACCAACCCCCGCGCGGTGAGGTAGCGATCAGCGAATCCGCAGGCCTAGTCACCGCCACCGCGCGCGTCCCCGCAGCCATTGGCACCATGCGCGCCCAGGCCATCTTCCCCGTGGAGTACCAATGAGCACCGTCACCTCTGCCGGCATCGTCAGCGCCGTCGTCGCCCTGGCCGCCTCCGTGGCGGCGATCGGCGGTGCGGTTGCGGATTCCCACCGCGCCCAGGTCGCCGCCGAGCTCGCCGCCGTCGCGGGTGCCACCGCCCTCTACCAGGGCGCGGACGCCTGCGCGGTTGCCGCACGCACCGCCGAGCTCAACTCGGCCACCCTGGAGCATTGCTTGCTTATCGACGGCCACGTCACCACCACAACCGCCATCCCCCGCACCATCCGCACAGCCACCGGCCACGCCCGGGCAGGCCCGCTCTAGTCCTTCTCTTTCTTCATGACGGAGGGGCTCTGCCCCGACGTCATGCTCTGCCCCGACGTCATGGTGACAAGCGCGCCAAGCAGCTTGAGCGCGGCGTGTTTGTCCAGCGGCTGGTTGCCGTTGCCGCACTTCGGCGAGTGCACACACGAGGGGCAGCCGTCCTCGCACCCGCAGGCGCGCACCGCCTCGTAGGTGGCGGTGATCCATTCGTGGAAGCGGCGGAAGCCCTCGTCGGCGAAACCTGCGCCGCCGGGGTGGCCGTCGTAGACAAACACGGTGGGCAGCATCGTGTCTGGGTGCAGTGCGGTGGATACTCCGCCGATGTCCCAGCGGTCGCACGTTGCAAGCAGCGGCAACAGGCCAATGGCGGCGTGTTCCGCGGCGTGCAGCGCGCCGGGAATTTCGCCCGCGGAAATGCCCATCGCGTCCAGTGCCATCGGGTCGATGGTGTAGGCCACCGCCCTGGTGATCAGGCGTTGTTCGGGTAAGTCGAGCGGGATGTGTTCGGAGACGGTGCCGTCCGCAAGCCGGACCACATAGCCCGTCACCCGGTCAACCACCTCAACATCCACATTGGCCACCCACAGCCCCGGCGAGGGGTTGGTCAGCTCAGTTGGTGTGCCCAGGATGGTGATGTCCGTGGTGGAGCGCGCCTGCGTGGTGTAGTCCGGGGTTTCCGGCGTCACAAGCGCCACGTAGTCCTCCAGGTCCAGCGTGTCCACGACGAATTGTTCGCCCTGGTGGATGTACACGGCGCCGTCGTGAACCTGGCTCATCGCGCGCGCTGCATCCACGGTGCCAAGCAGGCGGCCGTCGGTGACGTCCACAATCGCCACCTCCTGGCCGGACCCGCCGCGCAACGACACGTTCGCGTGCGCCGTCTCCGGGGAGATCTCCCCCTGCAGCTGCGGTACGGCAAAGTAGCGCTCCCCGCGCTTGCGCAGGAAACCGCCGTCGACCAGCTCGTCCACCACTTCGGCAGCACCGAAGGTCTCAATGTCCGCGCTGGTCAGCGGGCGCTCAACGGCCGCGCAGTACACATGCCCACGAAGCAAATACGGATTGGAGGGATTAAACACACTGTTTTCCACCGGCTTGCGCAAAAGCGCCTCCGGGTGATGCACCAGGTAGGTATCCATCGGGTCATCGCGCGCCACCAGCACCGCCACCGAATGCTGACCCCGCCTGCCCGCGCGCCCTGCTTGTTGACGAAACGACGCAACCGTCCCCGGAAACCCCGCCATCACCACAGCGTCCAACCCACCAACATCAATGCCCAACTCAAGCGCGTTGGTGGTGGCCATGCCGAGCAACTCGCCTTCATCGAGTGCGCGCTCTAACTTGCGACGATCCTCCGCCAGATAGCCCGCACGATATGAGGCCACCCGCTCGGCAAAATCCGGCCTGCCCAAAAGAACCAGCTCCTCCTGGGTGCGCATGGCCACGATCTCCGCCGCGCGCCGGGAGCGGACGAAGGTGAGGGTACGTGCGCCGTCTGCAATCAGCTGCGCCATGATGCCAGCCGCCTCGGTGGTGGCGGCGTAGCGCACCGGCGCACCATTGTCCGCAGTCGGGGCGTCCGGGCCCTCGATAAAGCCCGGTTCCCACAGGGCGATGGTGCGCTCACCGGTGGGCGCACCGTCCTCCGTCACCGCAATGACCTCGCGCCCACACAACCTGGACGCCTGGCCCGCCGGATCCGCAGCGGTTGCAGAGGCGAAGATAAACGTCGGCGTTGCGCCGTAAGCCTCCGCAATCCTGATCAACCGACGCAGCACCAACGCAACGTTCGCCCCAAACACCCCGCGGTAGGTGTGGCACTCATCCACCACCACGTACCGCAAATGCCGAAGCAGCCGCGCCCACCGCTGATGACCAGCCAAGATGCCCGCGTGCAACATGTCCGGGTTGGTGAACACAAACCGCGACTGCTCCCGAATCCCCGCCCGCGCCTCCTGCGGCGTATCCCCGTCATACGGCGCCGGGCTGATATTGGCCGCACGCAGTCCTGCCGCACCCCGCACCATCTGCGTGGTTGCCTGCAACTGGTCAGAGCCCAACGCCTTCGTCGGCGTCACATACAACGCACACGCCTTCTCATCCGCAGCCAGCGCAGACAACACCGGCAGCTGATAACCAAGCGACTTGCCTGAAGACGTCCCCGTTGCCACCACCACATCACGCCCCGCCCACGCATGCTCCGCGGTTGCTGATTGGTGGATGTAGGGGTGGGTGACGTCGGCGTGAACAAGCAACTGCTCCAAACTCGGCTCAACCCACGCTGGCCAGCTGGCGAAACGCGCCGGGCACGCCGGCACCTTCTCAACATGCGTGATGGTGGAATGCGGCAGACGGCGCTTGAGGGAACCAATGAGACTGTCGCCGAAATCTTCCATGCAAGCAGGGTAGCCGCGCAGGCCAATTCGTGGCAGACTGGGAAACGTTCACAGATTTTGTGCGCGCCCTACGGCGGCGCTCGCGAGGATTGTGCACGCGGGCGCCAGGTCTTTCGAAGTCCTGGTGGACGACAACTCCAAGAACATCACGTCTTTCGAAAGGTCCAAACACACAATGGCAACTGGAACTGTCAAGTGGTTCAACGCAGAAAAGGGCTACGGTTTCATCGCACCAAGCGACGGATCCGCAGACCTCTTCGTTCACTACTCCGAGATTCAGGGCTCCGGCTTCCGCACCCTCGAAGAGAACCAGCAGGTTGAGTTCGAGATTGGCGAAGGCCAGAAGGGCCCGCAGGCCCAGCAGGTAAACGTCATCTAGCGTTTTGTTACCTCGGGCGTTTACCGCTCTTGATAGTCCCCGCCCTGGTGGTGGGGGCTTTTTCGTTGGGGGAGTGGCTAGTCCGTGGGGTTGGCATCCGCGGTGCAACAATCTGGGGAGCTCGTGTCGCCACTTGGGCGTTTAGGGTTCAGAATGCAACAATTTCGGGATTAGTGCAGCGGCGCCCCTGAAAAGCTAAAGCCCCAGCCCGAAACCCCTAGACCTCCGACACACCTCGGCGGATGTCGCGGTTTTCAAAGAACCAGTTCTGCACACGCTGGATGATCAGGCCAACCAAGGACCCCAGCGCAACGCCGACGATCATGGCGAGCAGGGGGTAGTCCGCAAGCAGGGAGCCACCGGCGTAGCCCAAGCCCACGGCGAGGGAGGCCCAGAGGATGACACCGATGGTGTCGTAAATAAAGAAGGCGAACCAGTTGTAGCCAACGGAAGCAAAAACAATGGTGGCAACCCACCGGGCCCAGGGGAGGAAACGGCCGACGAGGATGGTGATGCCGGCGCTGCGTTTCATGTTGCGGCGCACCCATTGGATGGCTTGGCCGGCTTTGGAGTCCGGGTCGAGGCGGTTGACCACGCCGATGAGGCGGCCGCCGAGGGCGAAACAGATATTGTCTCCAACCACACCACCGATGATGGCGGCGATGATGGTGTATTTCAGGTCGGGGACACCTTGAGACGCGGAGAACGCCCCGGCCAGGTTGAGGATGGTTTCGCTGGGCAGGAGGGGGCAGATGGCGTCGCCCACAATGACAAGGCTGAGCAGCGGGTAGAAGAACGGCGTTGCCATCAGCATGTGCAGGAATGCAATGAATGCGTCCATGAGTGATGACATTGCTTCCACGCCGTAAGCCTCCTTCCAAATGCAGGGCCAAATACAGGCCCAAAATAAGCTCCCCAGCTAGTGTAGTCTTCTGCGCCACAAACCCTTGGGGGCAAGGTTCGCAGGGTCCTTGCAGGGGTAGTGTTGCCGTGATCTGCTACAAATGAGGAAGTTTCGGCAAAGTGAAGTGAGGTGTCACATCAGCGTGGCTGCGAGCGGCAAGACCCTGGTGATCGTTGAGTCGGCGACCAAGGCGAAGAAGATCCAAAAGTATTTGGGTGACAATTATATTGTGGAGGCCTCGGTGGGCCATATCCGCGATTTGCCCAGTCGCGCTGCCGATATTCCGGCGAAGTACAAAAATGAGCCGTGGGCGAAGCTGGGTGTGAACCCGGATGAAAGCTTCGCGCCTATCTATGTGGTCAGCCCGGATAAAAAGAAGAAGGTTTCGGACTTAAAGGCCAAGCTCAAGGAGTCGGACAAGCTTCTTCTGGCAACAGACCCGGACCGTGAGGGTGAGGCGATTGCCTGGCACTTGCTGGAGACGTTGAAGCCGAAGGTGCCGGTTGAGCGCATGGTGTTCAACGAGATTACTGAGTCCGCGATTCGTGAGGCCGCCGAAAACACTCGCGAGTTGGATATGGATTTGGTGGATGCGCAGGAAACGCGCCGCATCTTGGACCGTCTGTATGGCTATGAGGTCAGCCCGGTTTTGTGGAAGAAGGTTATGCCGCGTCTGTCGGCTGGCCGTGTGCAGTCGGTGGCTACGCGTGTGATTGTGGAGCGTGAGCGTGAGCGCATGGCGTTCATTGCTGCGGAGTATTGGGATCTCACGGCTTCGCTTACCCCGCAGAGCGGCGACACGAACTTCGATGCGAAGCTCATTACTATCGACGGCGCACGTATCGCCCAAGGACGCGACTTCGACGATAGGGGGCGGTTGAAGGGGGAGGCGGTGGTCGTCGATAAGCAAAAAGCCCAAAGCTTGGCTGGTGCGTTCGGCGATACTATGCGGGTGACCAGCGTGGAGGAGAAGCCGTACACGCGTAAGCCCTATGCGCCGTTTATGACGTCGACGCTGCAGCAGGAGGCTGGCCGCAAGCTGCACTTTACGTCCGCGCGCACGATGCGCATTGCGCAGCGTTTGTACGAAAACGGCCACATTACCTATATGCGTACAGACTCGACGTCTTTGTCCAAGCAGGGCCTGGATGCGGCGCGTGCTGCGGCGCGTGAGCTCTACGGTGCGAACTTTGTGGCGGATTCCCCGCGGGTCTATGAGCGCAAGGTGAAGAACTCCCAGGAGGCGCACGAGGCGATTCGCCCAGCTGGTGAGCGTTTTGCAACGCCGGGTCAGCTGGCGGGCTCCCTGGATGCCGAAGAGTTCAAGCTCTATGAGCTGATCTGGCAGCGCACCGTTGCCTCCCAGATGACGGACGCGCGCGGCAACTCCACGAAGATCACGGTGACCGGTGAGGCGAATACCGGCGAGGTCGCTGAGTTTGCCGCTACCGGCCGCACGATCACCTTCCCGGGCTGGCTGCGCGCCTACTCTGACCAGGACAAGGAGACGCACCTGCCGCAGGTAGCTGAGGGTGATGCGCTGAACGTCAACGGCATCAGCGCCGATGAGCACTCCACGAACCCGCCGGCGCGCTACACCGAAGCCTCCCTGGTGAAGAAGATGGAGGAGCTGGGCATTGGCCGCCCGTCCACCTACGCCAGCATTATCAAGACCATCCAGGACCGCGGCTACGTGGCTGCCCGCGGCAACGCGCTTGTGCCTACGTGGGTTGCGTTTTCCGTGGTTGGCCTTTTGGAGAACAACTTTGACGCGCTGGTGGATTATGACTTCACCTCATCCATGGAAGATGAGCTGGATGAGATCGCGCACGGCAATGAGGACCGCACGCAGTGGCTCACCGGCTTCTACTTCGGTGACGCTGATGCGCGCGACACCATGGCGGATGCCATTGCGCGCCGCGGCGGTTTGAAGCACATGATTGACGCAAACCTGGAGTCCATTGACGCCAGGGAGGCGAACTCACTGAAGCTGTTCGAGGACAGCGAGGGGCGCGACGTCATCGTGCGTGTTGGCCGTTACGGCCCCTACATTGAGCGTGTGGTGGGTACCACCGCAGACGGCGAGCCGGAGTACCAGCGCGCGAATCTGTCCGAGTCCGTCACGCCGGATGAGATCACCCTTGAGATGGCGGAGAAGCTCTTCGCCACCCCGCAGTCCGGCCGTGAGCTGGGCGAAAACCCGGCCAACGGTCGCATGATTGTGGCCAAGGAGGGCCGTTACGGTCCGTACGTGACAGAGCTCGTGCGTGACGACGAACGCGTGAAAGCCGAAGCCCACGCCGAAGAAGTTGTCGCCGAAGAGCGTGCCGCGGAAGACAAGCAGCGTGCGGAAGAAGGCAAGCGCGCCAAGAACTGGGAGACCAAGACGGCGGCTGCGCAGAAGGAAAAGCGCATCGCAGCGCTGGTGGACGAGCAGCTCAAGCCAGCCACCGCATCCCTGTTTGCCTCCATGGAGCCGGCGACGGTGACGTTGGAGGAGGCGCTGAAGCTGTTGTCGCTGCCGCGTGAGGTTGGCGTGGACCCGGCTGATGGCGAGGTGATCACCGCGCAGAACGGCCGCTACGGCCCGTACCTGAAGAAGGGCAGCGACTCGCGCTCCTTGGCCAGCGAGGACCAGATCTTCAACATCACGCTGGAGGAAGCCCGCCGCATTTATGCGGAGCCGAAGCGCCGCGGCCGTGCTGCTGCGAAGCCGCCGTTGAAGATGCTGGGTGACAATGACGTGACCGGCAAGCCGATGTCCATTAAGGACGGCCGCTTCGGCCCCTACGTCACCGACGGCGTGACCAACGCCTCTCTGCAGCGTGGTGATACGCCAGAGACCATGACGGACGAGCGCGCCAACGAGCTGCTGTCTGCCCGCCGCGCCCGCGAGGCGGCGGATGGTGGTGCCGCCAAGAAGGCCACCAAGAAGCGTGCAAAGAAAACCACGAAGCGTGCAAAGAAAACCACGAAGCGTGTGGTCAAGGCCCGCAGGAAGTAGCGGCGGTCGGATTAGGACGGGTTAGGAGCGGTCCGCCAGGGTGGAGCGCACCGGACGGGCCAACTGCGTCATCTTGTTGCGGCCGCGCAGCTCCACGGACTTCATCAGGGTCCAGCGCTGCTGCTCCACCTCATTGGCTGCGCGCAGGGTCGCCGCGTTGGTGAGCACCTTGCCCGGGGTGTCCTTTGCCAGTTCCGTCAGGCGTGCGGCGGCGTTAACGGCGTCGCCGATCACGGTGTACTCGAAACGGTCGGAACCACCGATGTGGCCGGCAACCACGTGCCCGGACGCCACACCGATGCCTGCCTGGAGTTCAAGGCCAGCCAGTTCGTCGGTGAGTTCGCGGGCGGCTTGGAGGGCGTGTGACGCAGCGTCGTGAAGCGAAACTGGAGCTCCAAAAACCGCCAAGGCAGCGTCGCCCTGGAACTTGTTGATGATGCCCTTGTTCTCATGCACCACGTCCACGACGATCTCGAAGAAGCGGTTGAGCTCCGCCACAACCTCCTCCGGGGTGTGGTCGACGGCGAAGGTGGTGGACCCGATCACGTCGATGAACAGCACCGCCACGCGGCGATCCTCACCGCCTAGCTCCGGCTTTTCCTCTAGGGCCTTCTGGGCAACCTCGGCGCCGACATAGCGGCCGAAAATGTCCCGCACGCGCTGGCGTTCGTTCAGCCCGCGCATCATCTCGTTGAAACCGGCCTGCAGAACGCCGATCTCCGAGCCGTCGTAGATATCCACCTGCGTGTTGCGCTCACCGCGGCGCACGCGGTTAATCGCGTCCTGCAGCTCCTTAATCGGGTCCACCACGTTCATCACCGAAAATGCGGTGCCCACAAAGCCGGTGATCAGCGCTGCGATGGTGAGCACCAGGGCCGCCGGGATCAACTCGCCGGGGGTGTGGGTGAAAAAGCCGCGGGCCTGCGCAACAAACAGCAGCAGGATGCCCAGAAGCGGCACGCCGGAGGTGACCAGCCACGTCATGTACAAGCGCTGCTTGATCGGTGGCTCAAGCGTGGAATCTTCAAACCTGCGCGCCAACGCCGTCGCCGCAACTGGGCGCACCAGGCGCTCTGCCTGCAGGTACGTCAACACCGCCATGACAAAACAGGTGAGCAGCGTGGCTACGAAAATAACTAACGCCAGCTGCCACGACAGGCGGGAGGCCACAAACGTGATGATTGCAATGCCAACCAGCCACACCGCAACCACAATGCCCGTCTGCAAAACAGGCAGGCGAAGTACCAGGTTGCGCACCATATTCGGGTCATGATCGTCCGGACTTAACTGCCATTCCAAAACCGGGCGGAAGAGCAGCAGCGTCACAATCAGGCCAATAACCACGGCCAGGGCGAAGTAGATCACGCCGATGAGCCCCAGGCCCATGTGGTCCAGGCTGAGTTCTTCAACCTCGCGCATGGGCAGCAGGTAGCGCACGAACAACATGATGGCGATGGCGCCAACGACATTGGTGCCCAGCACACTCGCGGCGTACAGCGGCCACGATGTGCGCATGAGCCAGGTAAGGCCGCGCCAAAGTCGTTTCATGGTGTATCACCTTAGCGCCGAGTACCCTTAGCCGTTGTGACTACCGTAGCTCCGCGCAGCGTTGCACAGCGACTTGCTGATGCACCCAAGGTCCGCGACACAATTTTGGCCGCCGCCGCAGCCGCACGCGGAGTGGAAGGTGCGGACCCCCACGCCTTTGCGCACGCCTGGTTGTTCACGGGCCCGCCCGGCGCTGGCCGCTCGAATGCGGCGCTGGCGTTCGCCGCGGCGCTGATGTGTGAAGACCCGTCCGAGATCGGCTGCGGCCGCTGCAAGTCCTGCCGCGATGCCCTGGCGGGCACCCACACCGACCTGGTGCATGTCGTGCCGCGCGAGCTTGCCATCAAAGTTGAGCCGGTGCGTGAGATTGTTGCTCAAGCTTCCCGCTTGCCGACGGTTGCGTCACACCGCATCCTCATCATCCAAAACGCCGACCGCCTTACCAAGGAGGCGGCCGACGTGCTCCTCAAAACCGTTGAGGAGCCACCGGAACAGACCGTGATCGTGTTGTGTGCGCCGTCCACGGACCCCCAAGACATCTCGCAGACGCTGCGCTCACGCTGTAGGCACCTCTACATCCCGGCGCCCTCGCAGCGGGAAGTGGTCCGCGTGCTTATGAAGGAAGAGGGCGCCAGTGAGCACGATGCGCAGCTGGCTGCGGCAGCGTCCCTGCACCACATCGGGCGCGCCCGCAAGCTGGTGACCATGGAATCGGTGCAGTTGCGCCGCGCTGCCGCCATCAACTTGGCGGAGCTGGTCTTCCACGGCGCCCAAGGCTTCCAGGCGGTGTCCACCCTGGTCAAGCGCGTGCAGAAGGAGGCGGTGGACGACTACGCCGAGGCGGACGCTCTAGAGCGCGAAAAGCTTGAAGTAGCGCTTGGCGTTGGCACGAAGGGGCGCGGTGCCGCCAAAGCAATGTCCGGCACTGCCAGCGAGCTCAAAGAGCTTGAGGTCGCGCAGAAGGCGCGTGCTACTCGACGCAAACGTGACGCCCTCGACCTCGCCCTCGTAGACCTCGCCGGCATCTACCGCGACGCGCTGGTGTTCAAGTCCGGTGCGGAAGTGCCCCTGACCCACCCGGACTTTTCTGGCCTGGCGGAGGAGATTGCCAAGCGCGTGTCCCTTGAAGGTCTGGTGGCCTGCCAGGACGCCATCGCCCAATGCCGCGCCCGCCTACACCAAAGCGTTGATCCCACCGTGGCGTTTAACGGCATGCTTGGGCACATCCGTAAAGCTTGCGGCGCCCGCTGATGAGGTTTTTCTGGCCCTGACCAGTGCGTTTCTTTTGTTCGGTGATGTCCACTACACTGTCATCCCGGTACACACTGCGTACTGTGTTGCGCACAATGTTGTGTCCGGCCACCTTAGCTCAGTCGGTAGAGCATCTCACTCGTAATGAGAAGGTCGCGAGTTCGATTCTCGCAGGTGGCTCAACTAAAATCCCAGCTAGACAATAGTTTTAGCTGGGGTTTCGTTGTTGGTGTGGCTTGCCGAGTTGTCCCCGGTTGTGGTGGCCACCCCTAAAAGAACTCGGAGAGAAATTTGCTCTATGTGGCTCTTGGCGCAGTGGTCGCGCTCTTCATCTCGTTATGCATCATGGCAATGGGGTACCTAGTCCACCTGTCGGCTAAGCGAAAGGTGCTTTCTCCATACCGTTTCTTAGTCGTGATGGTTGTGCTAGCACCGGTTTTTCTGATCTACGACATACTCAGCGATGAGATGTGTAGCGGCCTTTTCAATTACGTGGTCAGCGGTTACTTAATTACCGCAGTCATCATCAGTTCTCTGTGGCGCATCATCACGGATGGTTTCAACAACGCGCGGGAATAGGGGCGATCACTGGGAAAGAGACCGCGTGCAGTACCGGATAGCCGGATGCGTCGATTAATCCGTTACGAGTACTAACTATGCGGAATCGACAGCCGTCTCGCCGCGCCCTCTAAACGGAGCTAGCTCCATCTAGGCCCGCATACCCACGACGCCACACACCCCGAACCTCAACCCCCAACAACCCCGCGCACCAGGTACCCGCGTTGAATCTGCGCGCTGCGGATGAGCGCGGAGCTCGCGGCGAGCACGGCGAACACCGCAAACGGCAGGCTCGGCCCGACGCGCGGCGTGATCCACGCGATCAGCGGCGAGATCCCGAACCCGATGTAGGTGGCCACGTAGTACAGCCCGATGACGCGGCCGCGTTTTTCGGGCGGGGTGTACTCGTCGACGTCGAGAAGCCCCTCGCGCAGGCACAGCCCGTACGCCAACCCGAGCAGTGCGGTAGCAGCCAGGAACACGGCGGCAGAAGGTCGTGCCCCGCCAACCGCGATGAGCGCCATGCCGCCGGCCGCACCGAGCGCCCCGACCACGCCTGCGCGCGGCCCCCACTGCCCGCGGCGCGCGAGCGCCTGCACGGCCAGCGCCACGCTAAAGCCCAGCACAGCGGCCACGCCGGGCATAAACGCCGCGCCGATGGCAAAGTCGGTGCGCCCGGCCAGCACCACCATCGCCGTCGTGATTGAGGCGAAGACCCAGATCCCCATCGGCACCGCAGTCGCGAGCGCCTTGGCCTCGCTGTGCGCGGAGCGAGTCTCAGCCGTCCGCGTCACCGCAGGTGCGCCGTCGTCGCGCATGCGTATCGACGCCACCATCACCCCCACAGCCATCACAATCGGCACCACGAACGGGATCTTCACCGCGTCCGCGGCCAGGTGGGCGACCACGCCGGAGGAAACCGGACCAAGCATGAACCCGGTGGTCAGGGCGATGCCCGCGGCGGTGGCGCCACTCGCGCCGCGGAGCCTGCCTGCCCAGGCGGTGCCGGCGCTGACCACCAGACCCACCCCGAGCCCGACGATGAAGCGGCCGAGGAGCAACCCGTGTCCGGGGACGCCCAGCATGAGGTAGACGTTGCCCGCGGCCGCGATAACGGTGCCCGTAACCACGGCGGGGCGGGAACCGAAGCGGTCGGCGACCCACCCGCCGATGAGCAGGCTGGGGAAGAGTCCAACCGCGTAGATACCGTAGGCGCTGTTGGCCAACACGGCGGAGACGTCGTGGTCGCGGCGCAGCAGCACCAGCACCGACGCGAAGTGGTTCGCGGACCACCCGGCGGTGATCAAAAACGCGAGGGTGAGCGCGTACGTGGCGCGTGCCATTAGCTGTCCCGGCGGCTTTCCGGCAGCAAGCGCGGCACGACCTTGCCAATGGCGTTTCGCGGCAACTCCTCAACAAAGTGCACGTCACGCGGGATGGAATGGTCCGCCAGGTGGTTGCGCACCCAGTCGCGGACGGAATCTGCGGTGAGTGCATCCCCCGCCGAGTCACCAGCGCGGACGATCCAGACGGCGATGCGTTTAAACATCACGTCATCATCAACGCCGTGGGCGTAGACCTCGTCCACACCCGGCATCTCTTCGAGCACCTCAATGACGGATTGCGGGTGGACGTTTTCGCCGCCGACGATGATCATGTCGTCATTGCGGGACAGGACGTGGAGGAAGCCGTCTTCGTCGAAGTAGCCGAGGTCGCCGATCTCGATAAGCCCGTCGATTACTTCGGCCTTGGTCGCCGGGTTGGTGTAGCTGCGCAGGGCGGTTTCGTTGTGGAGGAAGATGCGGCCGGTTTCGCCGGTGGGGACTTCGTTGCCGTTGGCGTCGAAAAGCTTGAGCACCGTGCCAGGGGGAACCTTGCCCGCGATGCTTGGGTCTGCCTGCAGCTGTTCGGGTGTTGCGGCGGCGGCCAGGGCGAGCTCGGTGGAGCCGTAGATATTGGCAATGATCGGGCCGAAACGTTCGGTGGTGCGCCGCAACAGCGCCGGCGTGATGGCGTTTCCGGCGGTGGCTAGGTAGCGCAGGGTAGACGTGTCGTAGTTTTCGTCCAGGTCCAGCATCTGCTTGAAAAAGATCGGTGAGGAGATCAGGCCGGTGCAGCGGTAGTTCTGGATCTGTTGGAAGCACACTTCCGGGTCAAAAACGCGGCGCGTGACAATGGTGGAGCGGGTTGCCAGCGCTACCTGGAGTGCGGACCAGCCCCAGGTGTGGAAGATGGACGCGGAAAGCTGCACGGTGTCGCCGGCGCGCCACGGGATCGCCTCCAGGTAGCCCGCCACCACAAACGGCAGCTTCGGCTCGGGCCGCACGATGCCCTTGGGGATGCCGGTGGTGCCCGAGCTCATCAGCACAATGTTGCCGTGCTTGGGCCACATGGGCAGTTGCTTGCCGACGCCACGCCGACCCACCAACTCCGCCAACCTCAACATTCCCGCGCCGTCCTCCTCTTCAAAGGCGCGGACAACCGTGATGTTGTCCATGATGGTGTCGGTTTCGGGGAGGCGGGGGAGGAACTCGTCATCAATGAACAAGATGTTGATGCCGGTTTCTGCGAAGATGCCGCGCAGCTGCTCCGGGGAGGAGCCGATGTTTAGCAGGAAGATGTGTCCGCCGGCATAGCCCTTGGCGCCTAGCGGCAGGATGATGCCGCGGCCGTTGCGTGCCATCACGCCAATGCGTAGCTCATCAAGACCGCGTTCCTCTTTGGTCTCAAGGAGCCAGGCGGCGAGTGAGCGCGATTGGTCGCGAAGTTGGCGGTAGTTGAGGACGCCGGAGTCGTCGATAAGAGCGGTGCGCTCAGGCGTAGCGGCTGCGCCTTGTTCGATCTCCCTGGCGGTGGTGAAGTGGAAACGTGCCAGGTTGGGCAGGACTTTGAGGGCCGCAAGGGGGCCGCCTTCGGCGCTGATGATGCCCGCGCGTGTAACGGCCGGGACGAATCGGGCGAAGGATTTCAGTAGAAACGTAGGGTGTGCGGTTGGTCGCATAGTGCTACGGTAGCGTAAGTTACTGAAGTTACAAATGTTTCCAGTGGGAAAATTGGGAGGAAAGCGAATGTTTGGAAAAACCGGGCGCACCAAAGCCCGAAATAAAGCCAAAGCGCTCGTCGCTGCTGCGCTGTGCCTCGGCACATTCGCACAGTCTGTAACCGCACCACAGATGGCCCAGGCGCAGCAGCGCAACATGGTCGTTTTCGGTGACTCCGTAGTCTCCGACCCGAATGCGGCCCAGTGGCTCGGCGGCAAACTGGGCATCGGCGGCCAGGGCTCCTCCGACATCACCACCTGGTGCCCAACCAGCCCAACCAGCTGGGGTAAGCGCTCCGCTGCCAAACTGGGCCTGCCAGCCTGGGACTACTCCTGCACCGGCACCGTTTCCATCCAAAAGGGACCGCAGTTTTCCTCCCAGGTCACCCGCGCGGTTAACGACGGTGGCCTGAACCCCAACACCGCCCGCGTCATCATCTCCACCGGATTCAACGACACGTACCATAACGACGGACGCGATCGCGCCACCTTCCGCCGCGACTGGGTCGCCGCCATGGCGCCCCAAATCCAACGCATCCGCGCCGCCGCCCCCAACGCACGAATCCAGATCGTTGGCTACCCCAAGGTCACGCAGAACGGCAACGTGTGCCTCTTCCACGTTGCGCCGAACGTCAGCGACACTACGCCGTTCCCGGCCGTTGCCGATTGGGAAGACAGCATCCAGTGGGCACAGGTAGACCTGGCGCGAGCAACCGGCATCGAGTTCCTAGATCTAAAGCCGTCCACGTGGAACAACAGTATGTGCGCACCTGACCACGCCCGCATGTGGGCTGGCCTAGTGGACTTCTACAGCGGCGCCGGCAACCTGCCGATTCACGTGAACCAGCGCGGCCACGAGCACGTGGCCAACGTGATCGCGGCGTCTTAGTCTGCTTCCGGCGGTACGGCGTTTTGTAACGCCACCGCCCGGGCAAGGCGCGCGTAGCGCAGTTCTTGTTCGCGGAAGCGGGTCCACGTGGAAATCGTCGTAAAGAAAAAAGCGACGATCAGCACATACAGCATCAGATCCGTACCGCGGTCAACCCCCAACCAGTTGGCCAGGACCGTGACATCATCCGGGCGCAGGATCGCCCACACGGCGGCGAGCATCATCAGCACAAAGCCGATCTTCACCCACGCCTTCGCATTCGCCTTCTTGCGGTTGGTGAAGAAATACACCGCCAACGCCACCGTGGCGGCAATCAGGATCATCTGGATCACTTGAGCCTCCTCGCCATCAGGCCGTCTGCAAGAATGTTCACACCGTTGATCAGGGACTGGCCCTTGGACATGGAGTACTCCGTGTACAAAATATCCACCGGCTGCTCGGCCACACGCCAACCGTGATTATCAATCATCGCCACAATCTCCGAGGCGTGGCTCATCCCGTTCATGCGAATGTCCATCTCTTCGGCCACCTTGCGGTTGAAGGCGCGGAGGCCATTGTGTGCGTCGCTAAGACCCAGGCGCTTCGTGCGTGGCGACAGCATCACCACCGTCTTCAACACCACGCGCTTAATCCACGGCACCTGCGAATTATCCTGGCCCGCAAAACGCGTACCCACGATGATGTCCACCGGCTCCGTGCGCAGACGATTAACCATCGCCACAACGTCCTTGACCTGGTGCTGGCCATCGGCGTCAAAGGTGACAAAGTACTGCGCGCCCGGTTGTGCACGTGCGTACTCCACACCCGTCTGAATTGCCGCGCCCTGGCCCAAGTTCACCGGGTGGTTCACCAAATGCGCACCAGCAGCGTGGATGGCTTCCGCCGAGTTGTCGCGCGAGCCGTCATTGACCGCAACGATGTTGGGGAACGTCTCGCGAGCATTCGCAATAACGTCAAAAATCACCTGGCCCTCATTGAAGCAAGGAATGACAAGCCAGGTGTCGCTGAAATCAGGGAGTGTACGCGACGTATCCATCGCAGGGATACCTTAGTCGCCCTTACTGGCCACGGTGGAATAGACGCGAGTACACGCGCTTAGTCACACCGATTGGCAGCATCCGGTACGCATTTCGCACCGCAAAGTTGAATACCGCTCGCGGGCGCGACACCAACCCATAGGCCACCAAATTGCGCTGCATGGTCAGCTCCGCACGACGCGTCTCACCAGCCGCACGACGCCGCAACTGCGCATCATTAACCCGCAGATACGTCAACGGCTCCGGTAGATTCGCCAGCTCCCACCCGTTGCTGAGCAGCCGCGCCCAGAGGTCATAATCCTCCATAAACGGCACGTGCTGGTAGCTGCCCACCTGGCGCACCGCATCCGCGAGGAACATTACGGACGGATGATTCAACGGCGAATTCATCTTCGCGTAATTCCGTGGATTCTCCGGAAGTGCACGGACCGGGCCAGCGTCTTCAATACGATGCTCAAACTCGCGCACCGCCGAGCCAACGGCGGCCACCTCCGGGTGGTGGGCCAGAAACTCCAGCTGGCGCTCAAAGCGCTGCGGGTACGCCGCATCATCCGAATCCAGGCGGGCAACAAACTCCGAATCAACGGTTTCCAGTCCAGCGTTGAGCGCCTTGCCAAGGCCGACGTTGTGCTTCAACGGCACCAGGCGCGCCGGGAACCCCGCTAACACCTCCATCACCGCTTCGGAGACCTGGCCGTCCAGCACCACCACAACCTCATCCGCCGGACGCGTCTGCGCCGCCAGCGACTGCAAGCACACAGCCAACTCGCCCGCATCCGTGCCGCGGTACACGCTCATCAAAACAGCTAGTGAAGCCATGTCACAAAACCCTAATCTCGTACTTAGTCCCGCACCGCATCCAGTAGGTAGCGCCCGTAGCCGGACTTCATCACCGGCTCCGCCAAACGCTCCAGTTGCGACGCGTCAATAAAGCCCTCCCGGTAGGCGGCCACCTCCGGGGAACCAATCACGGTGCCAGTGCGCTTCTGGATGACCTCCACATACGCACTGGCTTCTGACATGGAGTCAATCGTGCCCGTGTCCAGCCACACATCACCCCGGTGCAGGCGGTGCACCTTCAGCTGGCCGCGCTTGAGATATGCGTCATTCACCGCAGTGATTTCCAGCTCCCCGCGCTCGCTCGGGGTAATTGACTTTGCAATCTCCACCACCGAGTTGTCATAGAAATACAGCCCCACCACCGCAAAGTTGGACTTCGGCGTTTCTGGCTTCTCCTCAATGGACAACACCGTGCCATCCGGGTCAAACTCCACCACGCCATAACGCTGCGGGTCCGAGACCTCGTAGGCAAAGATCGCGCCACCCTCCACCTTGCGAGTTTCGCCCAGGATGCGGGTCAGCTCCGAGCCGTCGAAGATGTTGTCGCCCAAGACCAGGGCCACCGAGTCGTCCCCAATGAAGTCCTCGCCGATGATGAACGCCTGCGCAAGACCATCCGGGGAGGGCTGCTCTGCGTAGGAGAGCATGAGGCCGAGCTGGGAGCCGTCGCCAAGCAGCCGCTCAAATGCCGGCCTATCCTCCGGGGTGGTGATCACCAGGATCTCGCGGATGCCCGCGCTGATCAGGGTGGTCAGCGGGTAGTACACCATCGGCTTGTCATAAATGGGCATCAGCTGCTTCGAAATGCCCTGAGTAATCGGGTATAGCCGAGTGCCGGAACCGCCCGCGAGGATGATGCCCTTCATAGCAGCCTAGGGGTTAAAACGGCAGGTCAGGCAGTTGCTTGCGGACGTCCGCGAGCACCTTATCCACCTGCTCCTTATCCATCTGCAACGCCATATTCAGCAGTGCGGTGATGATGCCGATGACAAACAGGATGATGCCCGTCGTGCTCACCTCAGAGAAGTCACCCGAGGAAAACGCACGCAGAATAGTCAGCGTGTCGGACTTCTGCTCCGTGGTCGTCGGGGTGGTGGTCTTGGTGGACTTCGTCACCGTCACCGTTGGCTTGGTGGTCACGGTGGTGGTCACCGTCGAGCCCGGGGTGGGGGTTGCAGTGGCTGTTGGTGTTTCGGTGCCTGTGGCAGTTGCTGTTGCTGTTGCGGTTGGGGTCTCGGTTTCAGCGTCAGCGTTACTGACCAAAACAGTGGCGCACATGGCGGCTGTAGCCAGGCCAATTGCGGTGCGGGTGCGAATCATGCATGACAGTGTATGTCATCGATCGCCGCATGGTTGACTGATCGGTCGCGACATGGCGGGCAAGCAGGTGCCTCGGTGTTCAACCTCTTGGGGTGACGGGTTTTTGGGGCGGGGTGGCCCCAGTTGGGCTCGGTGAAGTCTCGTTTAGCGGTGCGGTTCGAACGTTCGTTTGGCATTTTCTTATCGACGGACAGGGCGTGTGGGGTGGCAGTCTATACTGAATGCAACCGCCAGCCTGTGGTGTGAATGTGCATGCGGAAATAGTG
>NZ_KV786454.1:0-148674 GCF_001806945.1 Corynebacterium sp. HMSC30G07
TATCCAAAAAAGCACACATTTTGTCGCTTAACCCAACAATATGAAGAACCGTGTACGCCCGTGGGTACGCATGTTTGCCGCGCAGGCTGACGCTGGCGACCCTACCGGCACCGGGCATGGCAGCGCCCCAGGTCAGCCGACGCTCAACGTGTTTGTTGCGGAAGTTTGGCAGAAATCGCACGCAGGAGTGAAACTGTGAAGACAAAGAGAGTTGCTATGCATAAACAACATGCAGATGATGCACTAGATACGTTTCATTTCAATTATCTACTAAAGGCAGGCACTGAGGATGATAGTTACATCCCAACCCACGGCATCGACGTGGGAAGAACATGTATCTGCGTTCCAACGGGAATACAGAATGAGTAGGTCACAAGCAGAAGAAACCACTTTGACCCACGCCGGACTAGGGTTTTTGGTGTGCACTGATCGTCCTGAACTGTCCCCACCTGACGGGCAAAAGCTGGACTTTGACTTGTTTTAATCGCCTCGATGTCTTCTGCCCATCACGGTTCCGTGGTGGGCATTTTTCATGCCCACCTGCTGGTGACTTATCGCAGGCAGGAAGCAATAGGTATGGCGGACACAGTGGAGGCCTGTGGGGTGGACGTTGCTGCGCAAGCTGACGCTGCAAAGCCCACACACTAGCAGACAATGCAAAAATGGCCAAATGTAGCGACATGTGACCTGGGGGAACGGAGGGCGTTTTTCAATGTCTGCTAGTGAAAATGCTCCAGTGAATGCTCCAGTGGTCGCTTTAGCCTCCTCCGGGCCAGTACCTTGGGTCGCATGTATGAGTTGCGGCTGTACGAGTTTGATTCGCCAATCGGCCGTCTTGGCCTGGTGGAATCTGCGCGGGGTGTAACCAAGGTATTGCTGCCTGGTGATACATGTGAGCACCCTGTGCGCACCCAGGAGGACCACACTCCCGCGGCCCGGCAGCTTGAGGAGTACTTCGCAGGCACGCGCCGTGAGTTCACCGTGCGATTGGACTTGGGTGGCCTCACGCCGTTTCGTGCGCGGGCGCTGCACACGTTGTCACAGGTGCCCTACGGGGAGACGGTGACCTATGCGGAGCTTGCCCACGCCGCAGGTAGCCCGAAGGCGGTGCGCGCCGCCGGCAGTGCGTGCGCGACGAACCCGCTGCCGCTGTTCATCCCGTGCCACCGGGTGCTGCGCGCTGATGGTTCCCTCGGCGGCTACCGCGGCGGTGAACGCGCGAAACGTTTCCTACTGGCTTTGGAGGGGATCAATGTCTGACACGTTTATCAAGCACGGCAGCGCACCTGGGGCTGCGGCGGCTGAGGCTGCGTATCTTCGCTGGTTGCGGGAGGGCTCCCAAGCGGTGGTCAGGGTGCTTCTGCTTAACGACGCCGCGAACACCCTCATCATCGAAAAAGTCGATTCCGCCCGCCCAACAGTGGAAGCAGCCCGGGCCGCTGGCCGAGAACTTGCAGCGATTCACGTCATGGGTGCAGCCGCATTCGGTGCGCCGGCAGATGGCTGGGACGGGCCGAACTTCATTGGCACCCGTGAGCAGTCGTGTGTGCCCACGACGCGGTGGGCGAAGTTCTATGTGGAGCAGCGCGTGCTGCCGTTTGCGGAGCACGCACACCGGGTGGGGCACCTCCCGTCGAGTGGTTTGGACGTTGTGCGGCAGGCGTGCGACGCGCTCCTTGCAGAGGATGAGGACGCGCCCCTTGCGCGCATCCACGGTGATCTGTGGTCGGGCAACCTGCTGTGGTCCTCAACCGGGCCGCGCTTTATTGATCCGGCGGCGCACGGCGGGCATCCGCTGACAGACATCGCCATGTTGGAGCTCTTTGGAGCCCCGCTTTTCGACGCCATCGTGGACGGCTACCTCGCCGCAGGCGGAGAGCTTGGGTGTGACTGGCGGCGTCGCATAGCCGTGCACCAACTGCACCCACTTGCGGTACACGCGTGGACGCACGGGCCGTCTTACGGATCTACGCTGGTACGGGCGGCGGAAGAGACCCTACGCGTGGTTGGTTAGGGGGTTGACTGAGGTCTGAACGGCAGCTACCCTGCAATGTAATACATGTATTACATAAGGGAGGTGTCGCATGGGAATTGAGGTTCGTCTGCAGGAGCTGCTGACTGAACGGGCAGGCACCACGACCGTCTCCATGCGGGAGCTGAACCAGAAAACGCGTGCGGTGATTGACCGTGTGATGAAGGAGGGATCGACGTTGACTGTGACAGATAGGGGAGTGCCGATCGCGGAAATACACCCGGTGAGTCAGAAGGCAGGTTTGGACCGACTTGAAGAACTCGGACTCCTCGCTCAGAGGGGTCGCCCCTTCGAAGAGGGCTGGAAGCCCAGACAGTTTGAGTTTTCTCTGGAGGAATGGCTCGAAGATGAGCGCGGTGAGGAACGTCTGGAGCGAGTAATGGTGAATCTGCGGGATGCATCCGATGGGTAAGACGGAAGCTCTCGTATATGTGGATACTTCCGTGCTCGTTGCGATGACGGGTGAGGAGGCGCATAGCCGGTGGGCACTGACTACGCTGCGTCGACGTGCAATGGTGAGTTCGGCCATCCTGCGTGTGGAACTTGCCCGTTTTGCACATCGAATGAATTACGGCTTGGGATATGTCCGTGAATTGGAATCCAGGGTCTCGCTTGTCAACGTGGATGATGCGGTTATCGCAGCAGCTGTTGCTATTAGTGGTGAGGTTAAAACATTGGATTCTCTGCATGTGGGGACCTGGGCGAGGTTGCAGTCATTGGGGGTGACCTGTCCGTTTGTTACGGCGGATCGCAAACAGGCGCTGGCTGCAGCGTCCATGGGTGCGACGGTGATTCACCCCTACGGAGAGCTGCGTTAGCGCCACCAGGTGTCGTTCGGGCCTGGGGGAAGGTGGCGCTTGTGTTGGCCAATGCGCCAGAGGTGCTCAAGGCGCTTCTGGGCGTCGTGGGGAATCTGCTTGCCTTCGAGATAGTCGTCGATGTGGGCGTAGGTAATGCCCAGTGCTTCCTCGTCCGGAAGTGCGGGGCGGTCTTCCTCTAGGTCGGCGGTGGGGACCTTCTCCCACAGGCGGGGATCGGCGCCCATGTGCTTGAGTATTGCCGCGCCCTGGCGTTTGGTCAGGCCGGCAAGCGGGATGAGGTCGGCGGCACCGTCGCCATGCTTGGTAAAGAAGCCGGTGACGTTTTCTGCGGCGTGGTCGCTACCAATGACCAACAGGCCGCGCTCGCCGGCGATTGCGTACTGGGCGATCATGCGCATCCGCGCCTTGACGTTGCCCTTGTTAAAGTCGCCCAGCTGCTCAATGCCTAGCGCGTTGGCAACGGCTTCGGACATGGCGGTGGTCGCATCCTTGATGTTTACAGTCACGGTTTCTTCGGGCTGGATGAAATCCAGCGCCAGCTGTGCGTCGTCCTCGTCGGCTTGGATGCCGTGGGGGAGACGGACGGCGATGAAGGTGGCGTTGGCGCCGGCGTCGATACGCATGCGCACTGCAAGCTGAGCAAGCCTGCCAGCAAGGGTGGAATCCTGACCCCCTGAGATGCCAAGGACGAAGCCGTTAGCGCCGGTGACCTCGAGATAGTCGGCGAGAAATTGCACGCGACGGTCGATTTCTGCGGCCGGATCGATGGTGGGGGCAACGCCTAATGCGGCGATAATTTCGGATTGCATGAGCCTCATCGTAATGAAGAGGAAACGGAGAGGTTTTGCTTCGGGGGCTCGCGCGTGTAACATTTAACGACGTTGTGCGACCCGGCAACACGCCGAGCGTCGCTAATTGCAGGAATCTGAGCAGAAAGGAGCGCCCGATGAAGGTCCGCAAGTCGCTTCGGTCGCTGAAGAACAAGCCGGGCGCCCAGGTTGTGCGCCGCCACGGCAAGGTCTATGTCATTAACAAGAAGGACCCGCGCTTCAAGGCCCGCCAGGGCTAAGCGCTACGCGCCTCGACTTTATCCCGCTGCTGACGTTTGTCGCGGCGGGATTTGTCGTTTTTGGCAGCGTTATCGGTCCGCCAAAAAGTCTTAGGGAAAATTAATCCCATCGATGTAAGCAAAAACACCATGCCAAGGACTACATGTAGGTAATTTCCATGCCCCATCCTGCGAATACCACGAGTGTAACTACTACATGTAGTAGCGTTTGCCTAATTTTCCCCCAAGGTATAGTGTCTCTGGTGTGCCGCCGAGGGGATCGGCGAAACATAAAAAGAATCGGGGAAGGCACTGTCGCAGGGCCTTCTAGCCAGTTGCGGAACATGTCCGCGAAGACAGCGGAAACCCGCACGGAAAGAGGAAGAAGGCCAATGTCTATCACCGTTTACACCAAGCCAGCTTGCCAGCAGTGCCGCGCAACCACTCGTGCCCTGGATAAGGCTGGGTTGGAGTACAACTTGGTTGACATCTCCCTGGATGTTGAGGCCCGTGACTACGTGATGGCACTTGGTCACCTGCAGGCTCCGGTTGTAGAGGTGGATGGAGACCACTGGTCCGGCTTCCGCCCGGAGCGTATCCGCGGCCTCGCAGCAGCAGCGGCATAAGGGAGGCCAGGGAAGAGGCATGCTTCTTGTCTACTTCTCATCCACAACCGAAAACACCAAACGGTTTGTGGAGAAGGTGGGTCTACCGGCAAAACGGATCCCACTGCATCGCAATGATGAACCGCTTGTGGTCAACGAACCCTACATTCTTGTGTGTCCCACCTACGGGGGAGGGGTTTCCCTCACACATGAGAATTCACGCCCGGTTCCGCCGCAAGTCATTCGCTTCTTGAACAACCAGCACAACCGCTCATTCATCCGAGGGGTTATCGCTGGCGGAAACTCGAACTTTGGCAAGGATTTTTGCCGAGCCGGAGAGGTCATTTCCGCTAAATGTAAGGTGCCGTTTCTTTATCGCTTTGAGCTGATGGGGGCACCTGAAGATGTCACTCGCGTGCGAAGCCAGCTGGTGAAACACGCTGAGCGTCTGGGTCTTGGCCCAGTAGATGCGCCTGTTGAAGAAAGCAGGCAGGATGAAAATGCTGAGCGCCTCGCGCGTTTGCGGGAAAAATATGCTCGTAAATATGCGAAGCGCGTCGCCCACGCGTAGTAGTCACGTACTCATTTAAATAAGGAAGGCAACGCCCGTGTCCACCTCCACCACTGAAACCTCCGGCGCACTTGGCAAGAGCGTCCCAGAGCCGGCATCTCAGGCTGATCAGCTTGATTACCACGCGTTGAACGCGCTGCTCAATCTTTACGACGAGAACGGGCAGATCCAGTTTGACAAGGACCGCGAAGCGGCGAACCAGTTCTTCCTGCAGCACGTAAACCAGAACACGGTGTACTTCCATGATCTGGAAGAGAAGATGAAGTACTTGGTGGACAACAAGTACTACGAGCCGCACGTTATTGATCAGTACGAGTGGGAGTTTGTCAAGGACACGTTCAAGCGTGCGTACTCCTACAAGTTCCGCTTCAAGTCCTTCCTGGGTGCGTACAAGTACTACACGTCCTACACGCTGAAGACGTTTGATGGGCGCCGTTACCTGGAGCGTTTTGAGGACCGTGTGTCTATGACCGCGCTGTTCCTTGCCGCTGGCAATGAGGAACTGGCCACCGCCTTGGTGGACGAGATTATGACCGGCCGTTTCCAACCGGCAACCCCGACCTTCCTGAACGCCGGTAAGGCGCAGCGCGGTGAGCTGGTCTCCTGCTTCCTGCTGCGTATTGAGGACAACATGGAGTCCATTGGCCGCGCCATCAACTCCTCCCTACAGCTGTCTAAGCGCGGCGGCGGCGTGGCACTGCTGCTTTCCAATATCCGTGAGTCCGGTGCACCGATCAAGCACATTGAAAACCAGTCCTCCGGTGTTATCCCGGTGATGAAGCTTCTGGAGGACTCCTTCTCCTACGCCAACCAGCTGGGTGCCCGCCAGGGTGCGGGTGCGGTGTACTTGAATGCACACCACCCGGACATTATGCGCTTCTTGGACACCAAGCGTGAAAACGCAGATGAGAAGATCCGCATTAAGACGCTGTCGCTCGGCGTTGTTATCCCGGACGTGACGTTTGAGCTGGCGAAGCGCAACGATGACATGTACTTGTTCTCCCCGTACGACGTTGAGCGTGTCTACGGCGTGCCGTTCGCGGATATCTCCATTACGGAGAAATACGAGGAGATGGTGGAGGACCCACGCATCCGCAAGTCCAAGATCAAGGCCCGCCAGTTCTTCCAAACCATCGCGGAGATCCAGTTCGAGTCTGGCTACCCGTACATCCTGTTCGAGGACACGGCGAACAAGGCGAACCCAGTGAAGACCGGCCGCATCAACATGTCCAACCTGTGCTCGGAGATTCTGCAGGTCAACTCGGCGTCGGTGCTAAACGATGACCTGACCTACGACACGATCGGCCATGACATTTCGTGCAACCTGGGCTCGCTGAACATTGCGATGACCATGGATTCGGACAACTTCTCCCGCACGATCGAAACCGCGATCCGTGGCCTGACTGCGGTGGCAGACTTCACCTCCATCGACTCGGTGCCGAGCGTGCGTGAGGGCAACGATGCCTCGCACGCTATCGGCCTTGGCCAGATGAACCTACACGGCTACCTGGGCCGCGAGCACATCGAGTACGGCTCTGAAGAAGGCCTCGACTTCACCAACGCGTACTTCGCGGCAGTGATGTACGAGTGCATCAAGGCCTCCCACAAGATCGCCGTGGAGAAGGGCGAGACGTTCAAGGACTTTGAGAAGTCCGATTATGCCAGCGGTGAATTCTTCGACCGCTACAACCCGGAGAACTTCCAGCCGAAGACCGACAAGGTGAAGGCACTGTTTGAAGCTTCCGACATCGCCGTCCCGACCGCGGAAGAGTGGGCACAGCTCAAGGCTGACGTTGCACGTGACGGTATTTATAACCGCTACCTGCAGGCGATCCCGCCGACCGGCTCGATCTCCTACATCAACAACTCCACCTCTTCGATCCACCCGATTGCCTCCAAGATTGAGATCCGCAAGGAAGGCAAGATCGGCCGCGTCTACTACCCGGCGCCGCACATGGACAACGAGAACTTGGAGTGCTTCAAGGATGCGTATGAGATTGGCTACGAAAAGATCATTGACACCTACGCCGAAGCCACGAAATACGTGGACCAGGGCTTGTCGCTGACCTTGTTCTTCAAGGACACGGTGACCACCCGTGACATCAACCGTGCGCAGATCTACGCATGGCGCAAGGGCATTAAGACTCTGTACTACATCCGCCTGCGCCAGATGGCGTTGGAAGGCACGGAGGTTGAGGGCTGCGTGTCCTGCATGCTCTAGCGTGTAACTGCACGACACGATGCTCCGGACGAGTTTGCAGCTACCTACACCCGGCTACCAAGCGAAAAAACTGCAGGTAGCCGGGTGTAGGTAGCTGCAAGCGTGTTTCGGCGATCCAGGCGCCGCGGCCGACGCATGTGAAGCGGCCGACGCAGGCGCCGCGACCGACGCAGGCGCCGCGGCCGACGCATGCGCCGCGCAGAACCAGCGGCAGGGGTACCAACCCCAACGAACAGTGGCTAGATCTCCATGAAACCGCTGACGCCGGTAAGCAGGCGGCGGGACGCATCTTCGGCACCTTGGGCATCTCGCTTGGCCACGCTTTCAGCCAGGTCCACGTGCACGCGCATCGTTTCTAGCTCTGGCTCGTCTGGCATGATGCCGTAGCGGGTGCGGCCTTCGAGCACGTTCATGATCGGCTCAGCCAGGGCGGCAAACATTTCGTTGCCGGAGGCCTGGAGTAAAAGCGTGTGGAATTCCTTGTCCGCTGCAAGGAACTCGTCGGAGTTGCCCTGGCCGGCTTCGGTGAGGTCGACGAGTTTCACGGCCAGTTCGTGGAGGCGGGCTGCCTGCTCGGGGGAGGCATTGCCTGCTGCCAGGTTGGCGGCGATTGGCTCTACTGCGGTGCGTACTGCGTCCAGCGAGGTGATCTGTCCGGCGCGTTGCGTGTCGCTGGCTAGGCGCCATGCGATGACGGAGCGGTCGAACACTGCCCAGCGGGAGGCGGGCAGGACGCGGATACCTACACGTCGTGAAGAGGAAACGAGCCCAAGCTGCTCCAGCGCACGCATCGCTTCGCGGGCCACTGTGCGGGAAATCCCGAAGCGGGTGGAGATGTCTTGGAGGGTAAAAGTTTCGCCCTCCGACTTGGCGCCGGAGACGATTTCTCCGCCGAGCGTGTCAAGTACTGCGGAAAGAAGCGGCTCTGCGGTCGTCTCTCGTGCAACCGACATGGGGACAAACCTCCATCGCGTAAGGGTGATGTTGATTACCTGATAGTTTAATGATCATCTCTCTTCGCCCAAATAGTGGGGGTTTCATCTCTGCAAGCGCGATGCGATCTGCATGTGCTGTCTGGGCTAGGATGAGTCGCATGAGCCAAGAGGAAAACCTGCAGTCTGTTGTCCAAGACGGTGATTATGACGCGTATGTCGCGGCCCACCCGGAGCCGATGAAGGCGGTTAACTGGAATAGCATTCCGGATGAGAAGGATCAGGAGGTGTGGGATCGCCTGACCGGTAACTTCTGGTTGCCGGAGAAGATTCCCGTGTCCAATGACATTCCGAGCTGGAACACGCTCAATGATGACGAGCAGCTTTCCACGATGCGTGTGTTTGCAAACTTGACGTTGCTGGATACGTTGCAGGGCACGGTTGGCGCGGTGTCACTGTTGCCGGATGCGAGGACGCTGCATGAGGAAGCGGTGCTGACCAATATTGCGTTCATGGAGTCGGTGCACGCGAAGTCCTACTCCAACATCTATATGACGTTGGCGAGCACTCCGCAGATTAATGACGCGTTCCGTTGGACCGAGGAAAACCCCGAGGTGCAGCGCAAGGCCAAGATTGTTGAGAGCTTCTATGTGGGTGATGACCCGCTGAAGAAGAAGATTGCCTCGGTGATGTTGGAGTCGTTCCTCTTCTACTCTGGTTTCTACCTGCCGTTGAACTGGTCAGTGCACTCGAAGCTGACCAATACTGCGGACATTATTCGCCTGATCATTCGTGATGAGGCGGTGCACGGTTACTACATTGGCTACAAGTACCAGGTTGCGCTGCGTGAGGAGTCTCAGGCGCGTAAGGATGAGCTCAAGGAGCACGCCTTCGACCTGTTGTATGACCTGTATGAGAATGAGTCGCAGTACACGGAGGATCTGTATGATCCGCTGGGCTGGACGGAGGATGTGAAGCGTTTCCTGCGTTATAACGCGAATAAAGCGCTGAACAACTTGGGGTATGAGGGTCTGTTCCCGGCAGATGAGACCCGGGTGTCGCCGGCTATTTTGGCTTCGCTTGCTCCGAATGCGGATGAGAACCATGACTTCTTCTCGGGCTCTGGCTCGTCGTATGTCATTGGTAAGGCGGAGGATACCCAGGACGACGACTGGGATTTTTAAAGAGCTTTTGCTTATCGACGTCGCGTGTAACCCCCAATCGGGTGAACCCCGAGCATTGCTGTGGAGGGTTGCGCGCGGCGTCTTTCGTTTCAAGGTGAGCTGGGGGTATGGCCGGGGTCACGTTCAATTCGGCCCGCCGGGGGCGGGGAAGGACTAGACTCTGCCGCATAGCTTGCCTGTGATGGCTGGCAATTTCATGTGCTAATCGTTAGGATGATTCGGTACCTTAAGTGGCTTTTTGCATAAAGCCCGAGTCAGGAGGATCGTATGACCGCTGTGGCGCCAAGGCTGGACAACTATGTCCCGCCGACTCGTCCGGAACCAACGGGTAATGCCCGTCGTGGTTCCAAGCTTTACAAAATGATGACCACGACGGACCACAAAGAACTGGGCATTATCTACATCATTATGTCCTTCATCTGGTTCTTCCTCGGTGGTCTGATGGCCTTGCTGCTGCGCCTTGAGCTGTTTAGCCCGGGCCTGCAGTTCCTGTCCAACGAGCAGTTCAACCAGCTGTTCACCATGCACGGCACAGTGATGCTGTTGGCGTTCGGTACCCCGATCGTTTGGGGTTTTGCTAACTACGTTCTGCCGCTGCAGATTGGTGCTCCGGACGTGGCGTTCCCGCGTCTGAACTCCTTCGGTTTCTGGATCACCCAGGTGGGTATCGTCGCGTTCCTCGCTGGCTTCCTCACCCCGGGTGGTGCTGCTGACTTCGGTTGGACCATGTACATGCCGCTGGCTGACGCAACGCACACGCCGTCTGTGTCCGCGAACCTGTGGATCGTTGGTGTGGGTGCAACCGGTATCGGTACCGTTGCTTCCGCTATCAACATGCTGACCACGGTGCTGACCATGCGTGCTCCGGGCATGACCATGTTCCGTATGCCGATCTTCACTTGGACGGTGTTCATCACCTCGATCATCGCTCTGATGATCTTCCCGCTGCTGCTTGCTGCTGCTCTGGGTGTTCTGTATGACCGTCTGCTGGGCGGCCACATCTACGACACCGCTAACGGTGGTGCGATTCTGTGGCAGCACCTGTTCTGGTTCTTCGGCCACCCTGAGGTGTACGTCCTGGCGTTGCCGTTCTTCGGTGTGATCTCTGAGGTCATCCCGGTCTTCTCCCGTAAGCCGATCTTCGGCTACATCGGCCTGGTCTTCGCAACCCTGGCTATTGCGGGTCTGTCCATGGCTGTGTGGGCACACCACATGTTCGCAACCGGTGCGGTTCTGCTGCCGTTCTTCTCGTTCATGACGTTCCTGATCTCGGTTCCGACCGGTGTGAAGTTCTTCAACTGGGTTGGCACCATGTGGAACGGCCGCATCACGTTCGATTCCCCGATGCTGTGGGCGATGGGCTTCCTGTTCACCTTCCTCTTCGGTGGTCTGACCGGTATTATGCTGGCTTCCCCGCCGCTGGACTTCCAGCTGCATGACTCCTACTTCGTGGTTGCTCACTTCCACTACACCCTCTTCGGCACCGTGGTGTTCTCCACCATCGCTGGTGTCCACTTCTGGTTCCCGAAGATGACGGGCCGCATGCTGGATGAGCGCCTGGGCAAGATCTCCTTCTGGCTGGTCTTCATCGGCTTCAACGCAACCTTCCTTGTTCAGCACTGGCTGGGCAACATGGGTATGCCGCGCCGCTACGCTGACTACCTGGACACCGACGGCTTCACGCTGCTGAACCAGATCTCCACGGTCGGCTCCCTGATCCTGGGTATCGGTATGCTGCCGTTCATCTGGAACGTGTTCAAGTCCTGGCGCTACGGTGAGATCGTCACTGTGGACGATCCGTGGGGCTACGGCAACTCCCTCGAGTGGGCTACCTCCTGCCCGCCGCCGCGCCACAACTTCACCTCCCTGCCGCGTATCCGCTCCGAGCGCCCGGCCTTCGAGCTGCACTACCCGCACATGGTGGAGACCCTGCGCCGCGAGGCACACACCGGCCACTCCACTGACACGCCGGCTACCTGGAAGGGCGAAAGCCAAGCTGCCACGGTTGGCGCTGAGAAGTAGGCCTGCTGCGCTATACGTCGCGCGACCTGACTGATTACAACAACAGAGCCCCTCATCGACAGATGGGGGGCTTCATTGTGTTAGTGTCCGCGCTATGAAGCCTCTTGAAATTGCCCTACAGACAGGTCTGAAAAGGGCCGTCATTAGCACCTCTGGTCCGGACAAGCCGGGCGTGTCCGCAGAGTTCTTCGCGGCACTCGCCAGCCATGAGGTGCAGCTGCTGGATGTGGAGCAGACCAACTTCCGCGGACGCCTCCACCTTGCAGCCCTTGTGGGCATGAACCCAGACGTGCTTTCGGACCTTGAGCGTGATCTGCGCAGTGCACTGTTTGACTTCGGCCAGGTCGTCGCGATCGAAACCGGCGAGGCTGTAGCGAAGGGCTCACGCGAAAAATCCACTCACGTTGTTGTTGCCTTGGGTAACCCGCTAACGGCGGAGAACGTCTCACGCTTGGGTGCGGCCCTGGCATCTTTCGGCGCCAACATCAACGTCATCCGCGGCATTGCGCAGTACCCGCTGACCGGCCTGGAGTTCCGCATTACGGTGCCGGATTACACTCCGGGCGACGGAAAGAAGATCCGCAGGGCTCTGGCGGAGCTGTCCGCTAAGCAGGGGATCGACTTGGCTATGGAGCACGCGGGGCTACACCGCCGGGCGAAGCGTCTTGTGTGCTTTGACTGTGATTCCACGTTGATCACCGGCGAGGTCATTGAGATGCTCGCGGCGCACGCCGGCCGTGAAGCAGAGGTTGCTGCCGTGACGGAGCGTGCGATGCGGGGCGAGCTTGATTTCGAAGAGTCGCTGCGTGAGCGTGTGAAGACCTTGGCGGGCTTGGACGCTTCCGTGATCGATGAGGTTGCTGCAGAGATCCAGCTGACGCCGGGTGCGCGCACCACCATTCGCACGTTGAACTCGATGGGGTATCGCACTGCGGTGGTCTCCGGCGGCTTTATCCAGGTGCTGGAGGATCTGGCCGAGGAGCTGGAGCTTGATTACGTTCGGGCCAACACCTTGGAGATTGTGGACGGCAAGCTGACCGGCCGCGTCATCGGTGATGTTGTGGACCGTGAGGCGAAGGCGAATTTCCTTGAGGTTTTCGCCGCGGATTCCGGGCTGACCATGGCACAGACGGTTGCCGTGGGCGATGGTGCCAATGACATCGACATGCTTTCGCGCGCGGGCCTTGGCATTGCGTTTAATGCGAAGCCAGCGCTCAAGGAAGTTGCGGACGCTTCGGTTAACCACCCCTTCTTGGATGAGGTGCTTTACATGCTGGGTATCCCGCGCGAAGAAATTGACACCTTCAACGAGGCCAGCGGCGTTGATTCCCAGCCGCCGCAGCTGTGACGCAGCCGAGTGAGGCGTTTGCCGCGGCGCATCGCCTGCTGGCGGAAACCAGGACGGACTACAGGCAGCGCACCGAGGACCCGGATGATCCTTCGACCGTCCAGGCGATGCAGTTGGTGATTCACCTGCCGAAGGTGGATCCGCCAACGCGTAACCAGGTGCTGGTGGACGCGGCGAAAGCAACTGTTGCCGTCTGTTTGGACACCAGGGCGGGTGAGCCGGGCTTTTGGCAGGAAGGCCTTGGGCGCTGGTACGGGCATCGCATCCGGAAAGTTGCCCGCCGCGCCCGCGGTAAGGCCTGGGATGACGTACAGGCGCTACCTGGCGTGACGGTGGGGTCGGTGCGCGCGTTCGTGCCCTCCAGCGTCGCGGAGGTGCCCCATGCCATTTCTAAGCTGCAGATCAAGGGCACCGATGTAGAGCAGTCGGAGCTTTTGCTTGTCGACGCCAACGTGCCCACCATCCACATCAACTCCACCCTGCACATGTCCTTGGGCAAGGCCGCTGCCCAGGTGGGGCACGCCGCCATGCTCTACGCAGCGGCGCTGCCGCTAAACAGCGCACACGCGTGGGCCGAGCAAGGGTTCGCGCTCAACGTGCGTGAAGTGGACGGCGTCGAGTTTTCGCAAGCGTGCAACACGCCGGGCGCGGTGCCGGTGCAAGACGCGGGCTTTACGGAAGTCGCACCGGGTTCCACCACGGTGGTGGCTGTGCCGCCGGCTGGGTAGGTACGCGGGCAGGGCTAGCGGGCAGGGCTAGCGGGCAAGCTAGTTGGCAACGAGGCGTCGTAACGCAGCGCGCACCACATCCGGGTCTGTGGTCTCCCAGTAAGGCAGTAGAGACCTGCGTAGGAACGAGCCGTAGCGCTTCGTCACCAGGCGATTATCCAGCACGGCGATAACGCCCTTGTCATGCACGGAACGCAATAGCCGGCCTGTGCCTTGGGCGAGCAGCAGCGCTGCGTGCGTGGCGGAAACCTCCATGAACCCGCTGCGGCCAGCGGCATCCGCGGCGGCCGCACGTGCCTGCAGCAGCGGGTCGTCGGGGCGGGGGAATGGGATGCGGTCAATGATGACCAAGGAGCACGACGAGCCGGGCACATCCACGCCCTGCCACAGCGTCAAGGTGCCAAAGAGGCAGGCATTTTCGGACTTGGCAAACTTATCCACCAACGCGCCGGTGGTGTCCTCGCCTTGCAAGAAAATGTCGAAGGGTAAACGCTTGCGCGTCTCTTTGGCGGCTTGCTCGGCGGCCTTGCGGGAGGAAAACAGTGCGAGTGTGCGCCCGCCAGCGGCGGTGATCAGCTCAGCTATCTCATCCAACGTCTGTGGTGAAAGCCCCTCGCGGCCAGGCGTTGGCAAGTGCTTGGCGGTGTACAAGATGCCAGACTTCCGCGGATTAAACGGCGTACCAGCGTCCAGGTGGTCCCAGGAGCCCTCGGGAAGCCCCCACGCTGCCGCCATGGCGTTGAAGTTGCCGCCAACGGTCAAGGTGGCGGAGGTGAGGACGACAGGCGTGGCGCTAAAAAGCGAGGTGCTCAACAAAGGAGCCACTGACAGCGGCGCGACCGACACAGCATCATCGTCGCGCTCGTTGCGGGTTAGCCACACCACGTCGCGGTGCTTGGCGGGGTCATCCTCATCAAACACGGACAGGATGCGATCCACAGCGTCCTCGAGCTCCCCAAGGTGGTTTCTCAGGTTGCCTCGCTCAGCGAACTTCTCAGGGTCATTCTCGGACTCGCCGGGTGGGGCATCCCCGATGGCCATGCGCGTGCGCGACAGGGCGCGTGAAAGGCCCTCAAACGCGGCGCGGGCCGGTGGGGTGATGTTTCCCAACGCCCGGGCTCCTCAATGGCTAAAGCGGCGTTGACGTCATCCACCACGTCCTCGAGGACAGCTTTGTCCGCACCGAGCTTGCCGGCGCGACGCGCCGCTAAGGTCAGGGCTCGACCAGAGATCACGTTGGTAGCAACGGAAGTGATACGCCCGTCGAGCTCGTGGGCCTCATCGATCACCACCGCCGAGTGCTCGGGAAGGATGTTGACATCAGACAAAGCGTCAATGGCCAGCATCGCGTGGTTGGTCACCACCACGTCCACCTTGCCGGCTTGTTCGCGGGCAAGCTGCGCAAAGCAGGATTCGCCGTGTGGGCAGCGGACTGCGCCCAGGCATTCGGCAGAGGTGACAGATACCTGGCGCCACACAAGATCGCTCACGCCGGGGCTTAAGTCATCGCGGTCACCGGTTTCGGTTTCCTGCGCCCACTCGGCCACACGCTTGACCTCTTTACCAATGCGTGAGAGGTTATCCTCTTCAATCAGCGCCTCCGGTGCATCGCTATCAAGCGCAAGTTTATGCAGGCAGGCGTAGTTGTTTCGGCCTTTGAGGATGGCAAAGGTGGGGCGGCGCTCCATGAGTGGCTCCAAAGCGTCGGCAAGCCGGGGCAGGTCGCGCTCCACCAACTGGCGCTGCAGCGCAATCGTCGCGGTGGAGACCACCACGGTGCTGCCGGTGCGCTGGGCGTGCAAAAACGCGGGCACCAGGTACGCCAGAGACTTACCGGTGCCGGTGCCAGCCTGCACGGCTAGGTGTCGCTGGGTATCAAACGCACGGGTCACCGCCTGCGCCATGGCCAGCTGGCCCTCGCGTGTAGCGCCGCCGATGGCTTCCACCGCTGCGGCAAGCAGGTCCTCGGTGGTTTGGCTCAGCGGCTGGTCGCTCGTCTTCTCGCCTGAAGCCACGCTTACTCGGCCGGCTCCGGGAAACCGACAAACTTGGTCGGAATCGCGGCCTCACCGCGCGAAAGGGCCAGGCCTTCCCACGGCAGGGTCGTACGCGCCTGAGCGTGCAGGCAGCGCGCGGATTCCAGATCAAAGTCTGCGTCTACAACCTTGCCGCCGCGAATCATCGGCACAGTCAGCTCCTGGTAGTCCAGGTTGGGCTTGCGCTCAATATCTGAACCCAAAGGTAGAATCACCTCGCTGACAGCAACGCCAGACGCACGGTAGGCACGCAGCGCAGTCTTCGCGCCACCGTAGGTGCGTTTGCCGGAGGAGCGCTTTGCCACAGCGTGACCTTCAACCTCCACCAGCTTGTACACCAGGCCAGCAGTCGGTGCGCCGGAGCCGGTGACTACAGACGTGCCAACGCCAAAGCCATCAACCGGGTCACTACGAAGCCCAGCAATGGTGAACTCATCCAGATCAGATGAGACGATGATGCGGGTGTTAAACGCGCCTGCCTCATCCAGCTGCTTGCGTACGCGGCGTGACACGATGCCCAGATCGCCCGAGTCAATACGCACCGCACCCAGGTCGGTACCGGCAACCTCAAGGGCGTTCTCCACACCCTTGGTGATGTCGAAGGTGTCCACCAGCAGCGTGGTATCCACACCGGCGGCGTCAATTTGTGCCTTGAACGCGGCCTTTTCGTCCGGCTGGCCGTTTTTATCCACGTGCAGCAGTGTCCACGCGTGCGCGGCGGTACCGGATGCCGGGATTCCGTAACGGTGGGACGCCTCCATGTTGGACGTCGCGTCAAAGCCCGCGATGTAGGTTGCACGTGCCGCGCTGACCGCAGCCAGCTCGTGGGTGCGGCGCGAACCCATCTCAATAATCGGCTTGCCGTCTGCCGCAGACACCATGCGTGAAGCTGCAGAGGCCACCGCAGAGTCCGAGTTGAAGATGGACAAGATGACGGTTTCCAAAATGACGCACTCGGCGAACGTGCCGCGCACCGTCAGGATGGGGGAGTAGGGGAAGTACAGATCGCCCTCGCGGTAGCCATCAATATCGCCGGTGAAGGTGTAATCGCGCAGGTACTGCTTCGCTTCGTCCGAAAGGAAAGGTGCAGAGGCGATCTGCTCTTCTGTGAAACGGAAGCTTGTGATCGCGTCGATCACACGCGCGGTGCCAGCGACCACTCCGTAGCGACGCTCCGCTGGCAGGCGCCTGGTGAACACCTCAAACGCACACTGGCGGAAGGCGGTGCCGTCCTGCAGCGCGGCGTCGAGCATGGTCAGTTCATACATGTCTGTCAGAAACGCAGTGGATTCATTGCACGTGGAGCTACGGTAATCGCTTACACGCTGCGGCGTCTGTTCGGTCATGGTATTCAAGGCTACCCTCGGCAGGCACACAGCGAGCACACGGCGGTCATGCGGTGGTCATACGGTGGTCATCCGGTGGCCTTGCAGTGGTCATGCGGCGCTGTTTGTGTGACCGCTCGGGTACGCTGTGGAGCCATGAAACCCATGACACACTCCAATGCGACGAACCCGAAGTCGGTGCGTGCATCCTCCCCGCTCGCTTCGCCCGAGCTTGATGAGGCGATTGAGGTTGAGGTGACCACGAGCGAGAACCTGCCGTGGATGTGCATCGTCTGGGATGACCCGGTGAATTTGATGAGTTACGTGGCCTACGTGTTCCAAACCGTGTTGGGCTATGACCGCAAGCGTGCCACCGAGTTGATGATGCAGGTACACACCGAGGGCAAGGCCGTGGTGTCATCCGGTGAGAAGGACAAGGTAGAAACCGACGTGAAGAAGCTGCACACGCACGGTTTGTGGGCAACCATGCAGCAGGCGGGGTAGATCATGGAGGCATGGCGTAGGAAGAAGGGGTTGTTGCGCTCCGGCGTGAAGTTCACCACCCGTTTTGATCCGCTTGAGCGTGAGTTGATAGGCAACCTGACGGCTACAGTTGCTGAGGCGTTAATTGGGCGCGCCCAGTCCGCGCCGAAGGATGAGTTTGCGGAGATGATGGGTGTCTCCACAGGCCATACGGAGGCACCGGAGGATCCACGTTTGGCGCGTTTGCTGCCGGACTTTGAGCTGGAGGCGGACCAGGAGTTCGACGGGGATAACGGCCTGCTTCGCAGCCTGCACGAGAACGACATTATTAAGTCGAAGCTTGAGAACCTGCAGGTGGTCAATGAGGTACTTGGCCCCACTGGTGGGGTTGAGGTGACCATTGATCAGGAGGACGCCCCACGTTTCGTTGCGGCGCTTAATGATCTGCGCTTGTACGTGTCTGAGGATACGTCGGGCACGGAGCGCGCCCAGGAGAACCGCCAGTTGCTGATGGACTGGTTGGCGGTGTGCCAGGACTCCTTGCTGGAAGCCATGTTGGACTAGGTAGGGCTTGTTGCTTATGAGCGTTCCGTTGCCCCTTTCCATCGGCCACCAATCATTAGGCGACACGGGTGTGACAGCGATTGTCCCCGTGGACCCAGAGGGCATGCGCGCGGCTGTAGACGTCCGGGGCGGTGGCCCGGGGACGCGTGAGACTGACCTGCTGGAGCCGTACAACACGGTGGAGAAGGTCGGCGCGATTTTATTGTGCGGCGGCTCTGCGTTTGGTCTGGCGGCTGCAGACGGTGCGATGGGGGAGTTAGAAAAGCACGGGCGGGGTTTCCGGGTGTTTGGTGATGAGGTACCCAACGGACCTGTGGTGCCTATCGTGCCGGCGGCGGTGATTTTTGATCTGGTGGTGGGCGATCCCGCGCACCGCCCCGTGGCTGCTGATGGTGCGGCGGCTGTGCGCGCTGCCCTGGAGAGCCAGCAGGGCGACCTGGCCCGTGGCTGGATTTCCGGCAGCGTGGGTGCGGGCTGCGGCGCAACCGCAGGTGTGCTGCGCGGCGGCTTCGGCGTTGCGCAGCAAAAAGTTGGGGAGTACACCGTGGCCGCGTTCATCGTGGCCAACCCGGTTGGCTCCGTGATTGATCCGAACACCGGGTTGTTCTACGGCGACCCGTCCAAACCAGCCGTGGACACCGAAGCGTTTGCTCAACTCAAACGCCCGATGCCGAAGCTGAACACCACCATCGGCGTGATTGCCACCGATGCGCCGTTGGACAAAGCGCACCTGAAGCGGCTGGCCATGACCGGCCATGACGGCATCGCGCGTGCCGTGCGACCGGCGCATTCACCCCTAGACGGAGACACGTTGTTTGCGGTGTCCGTGGGTGGCGATGGTGTGGGGGCTGGAGTGGGCGCTGCATTGGACGTCGAGAAGCATATGGCTCTTGGTGAAGCTGCCGCGACGTGTGTGGAAACCGCAATTGTGAACGCGGTGATGCACGCGGAGCCTGCCTATGGGGTGCGGGCGTGGCGTGAGGTAGCCAGCTAAGCTGGCCCACGATGAATCACAACCAGCACCACACCCCGCCCGGCTGGGGCTACGGACCCACCGGCCAGCCCGGCTACGGCAAACCGTTCCAGCGGCCGTTTAGCCACCCAGAAACTCAGATGCCTGCCTTCTACCAGGGCCAACCTGGACTGCCTGGGCAGCCCGGCCAGCCTGGCCAGCCTGGGCCACAGTTCGGCCAGCCGAAGAGCAAACGCAAGGCGCAACGCCGCACAGGCCTGCGCTTTGCGGCGCTATACGTGCTGTCCATCTGGGTGGTGTTTATCATCAACTCGATCGTCTTCGGCGGAAACTTGCTCTACATGGGCATTCACCCGCTGGACGTGCCGTCACTGCCGTTTATCTTCACCTCCCCGCTGCTGCACGGCAGTCTGGACCACATTTTGGGCAACACGGTGCCGGGCGCGATCTTCGCGTTTCTGGTGGGCTACTCCGGCAAGCGCGTGTTCTGGGAGGTCACCGCTTTCGTGGTGGTGATCGGCGGGCTTGGTACCTGGCTGTTCGGCGGCATTGGCACCAACCACGTGGGCGCGTCCGGTCTTGTGTACGGCTGGCTGGCGTACCTGATTGTGCGCGGCTTCTTTAACCGTTCCGGCCAGCAGATTGCGTTGGGTGTCATCCTTGGTTTCCTGTACTCCGGTTTGGTGTGGGGCATGTTCCCAGGCAACCCGGGAGTGAGCTGGCAGGCGCACCTCTTCGGCGCAATCGGTGGCGCGGTTGCCGCCATGATCATTACCTCTGATGACCCGCCAGCACTGGTGATGAAGCGCCAGCGCAAGCAGCTGGAGAAGCAGTTGTCTCAGCAGAACCCGTTTGGTAACCAAAGGCGTTAGGTGAATCCGGTGGTAGAAGCTGTGGACACTGTGGGCACTGTGGATGCGCAAGCCCCGATCGGGATTTTTGACTCCGGCGTTGGCGGACTCACCGTTGCGCGCGCGGTGATGGATCAGTTGCCGCATGAGTCCATGATTTACATCGGCGATACCGCGCACGCCCCGTACGGCCCGCAGCCGCTTGCAGACGTGCGTGCCCACGCCCAGCGCATCAGCGACGAGCTTGTAGAACGCGGCTGCAAGATGCTGGTGATCGCCTGCAACACGGCCACGGCCGCCTTTCTTCATGACGCACGGGAGCGCTACAACGTTCCCGTCGTCGAAGTCATCCAGCCGGCGGTGCGCCGCGCCATGGCCACGACCCGCAACGGCAAGGTCGGCGTGATTGGCACCCAGGCCACGATTACCTCCGGGGTGTACCAGGACCTGTTCGCACTCAACCCGTCGGTAGAGGTCACGGCCGCGGCATGCCCGGCGTTTGTGGAGTTTGTGGAGCGCGGCATTACCTCCGGCCGCCAGATCCTTGGGGTGGCGCAGGGCTACCTTGAGCCGCTGCAGGCCGCTGGCGTGGACACGCTCGTGCTGGGATGTACGCACTACCCGCTGCTCTCTGGCGTGATCCAGCTGGCTATTGGCGACGGCGTAGCGCTAGTCAACTCCGCCGAGGAAACCTCCAAGGACGTGCTACGCGTGCTCACGGAGCAAGACATGCTCGCCGAAGCCGGCACGGGAGCAGGCCGCGCTGCCGCACCGACTCGCGTGTTTGAGTCCACCGGCGATCCGGAGAAATTCGACCAACTTGCGGAACGTATTTTGGGCCCGCGTATTCATGCCGTGCAGCGCTAACGGTCACGCCACCTAGTACAGTGTCATCCATGAAGTTGACCATCATCGGTTGCTCTGGAAGCTTGGGCGCGCCGGGCAATCCCGGATCTTCGTACGTGGTGTCCACTGAGGGCAACCCGGACGTCGTGATGGATTTGGGGCCGGGTGCGCTTGCTGGGCTTCGTAACCTGGGCTTTGATCCGTCGGCAGCGCACGTGACGTTTTCTCACTTGCATGCGGATCATTGCTCGGACACGGCGTCGTTGTTGGTGTGGCGTCGTTACCACCCGGAGCGCCCGGCGGTGGGGAAGAACCGGATGTATGGGCCGAGTTTTACCGCGGACTTTATTGGCCAGCTGGGTTCTGACGGGCCGGACCAACCGACCGACATCACGGATACGTTTGATGTCGGCGTGTGGCAGGAAGATCAGGCCGTCGCCTTCGAAGGCGTGACTATTACGCCGTTTGCTGTGGAACACCCCGCTGAGGAGTCGCATGCGTTGCGTGTCCAAGACAACGCCACGGGTGCAGTGCTGACGTATTCGGGCGATAGCGGCTATACGGCGTCCCTAGTCAAAGCAGCTCAGGGTGCGGACCTGTTTTTGTGTGAGGCTGCCTGGGGGCCTTCGGCTGAGGGACAGCCGGAGGGCATGCACTTGTCCGGTGAGGAAGCCGGCCGCATTGCGCGTGAGGCTGGGGTGAAGAAGCTGGTGTTGGTGCACATCCAGCCGTGGAGTGATAAGCAGGCCACCCTGGAGGCTGCTCGCACGCAGTTTGATGGCCCGATTGTGCTTGGTGAGGCGGGAGCGGAATTCACCGTGTGAGTTAGGCTGGGTCGCATGACTGATCCAGCTTTGTTTACGCGCGCGGATGGCCGCGCGTTTGATGAAATGCGTCCGGTTCGCATCACCCGCGGTTTTACCTCCAACCCGGCGGGCAGCGTGCTCGTGGAGTTTGGTAACACTCGCGTGATGTGTACGGCTTCTGTGGAAGAGGGCGTGCCGCGTTTTAAGAAGGATTCTGGCGAGGGGTGGCTGACTGCGGAGTACTCCATGCTGCCGGCCGCGACGCATGAGCGTATGCCGCGTGAGTCCATGCGTGGCAAGGTCAAGGGCCGCACGCACGAGATTTCGCGCCTGGTGGGACGTTCGCTGCGCGCTGCGGTGGATCTGAGCCAGCTGGGGGAGAACACCATCCAGATTGACTGTGACGTGCTGCAGGCTGACGGTGGTACCCGCACCGCATCCATTACCGGCGCGTACGTGGCGCTGGCGGATGCGATCAACGTGCTGAAAGAGCGTGGGGTGGTTCCGGGTGAGCCGTTGCTGGCCCCGATTGCGGCGGTAAGCGCCGGGATTATCGACGGCCACGTGTGCCTCGACCTTCCCTACGAGGAGGATTCCCGCGCGGAGGTGGACCTGAATGTGGTGATGCAGGAGGGTGGCAACTTCGTGGAGATCCAGGGCACCGGTGAGCACGGCCTGTTCGGCCGCGATGAGCTCAACCAGATGCTGGATGTGGCGCAGAAGGGCTGCAACGAGCTGATTCGTGCGCAGCGAGAGGCGCTTGGTCTGTGAAGCTGCTTGTAGCCTCCGGGAATGCGAAAAAGCTTCGCGAGTTAGACCAGGTGCTTCAAGATCTGGATATTCGGGGTGTGGAGCTTCTTTCGCTTAGCGACGTTGACGCGTACCCCGAACCACGCGAAACCGGCCTTAGCTTCGCGGAGAATGCCTTGATCAAGGCCCGGGCGGGCGCACGTGCCACAGGGTATGCGTGCGTGGCGGACGATTCCGGTCTGAGCGTGGATGCTCTGGGTGGCATGCCGGGGGTGTTGTCTGCGCGCTGGTCAGGTGCGCATGGCGATGATGAAGCGAACAACCGCCTCCTGCTCGCCCAGATGGAGGACATCGAGCAACGTGGCGCGGCGTTTGTGTCCTGCTGTGCGCTGGTGGTGCCAGGCTTGGAAGTGGGGTCGGGCGCTTTGCGGGAGTTTACGGCTGAGGGGCGCTGGGAGGGCCAGCTGCTGTACACCCCGCGTGGAGAGAACGGCTTTGGCTACGACCCGCTGTTTGCACCCGCTGATGCCGGTGGGCGTTCGTCTGCAGAGCTGACTGCAGAAGAGAAAAATGCCCGCTCCCACAGGGGGCAGGCGTTGCGGTTGCTTGCACCGCATATTGCGGCGTTGCTCTAGCGCGAGCTGGTCCCCGGCGCTGCGCCCGTCTAGCCGCTTTTACTGTGCCCGCCGCGCCCGGCTGGCCGCTTTCAACAAATATGCAGGGGAAGATATGCAGGTCTGCAGGTCACGGGCTTTTTTCATTAACGGGGTGCTTATTGAAAAAACGCTCTGACCATTGCTCCTGCATATCTTCCCCTGCATATCTGCGTTTGGACGCTGTCCGCCGGCCGGTCATTCCGGCGATGGGGAAGCGGCGCTGGGGGGGAAGCCACGCAGGACGTAAGACTGGCAGGACGTAAGGCTGGCCGGACGTAAGACTGGCCGGACGTAAGACTGAATGCGGAAGTGAAAAACGCCCGCTCCCACAGTTTCGCGGGGGCGGGCGTTGCGGTATTGCGTCTTAAAGCTGGAAGGTCTGCTTCACTTCTTTACGACGCTTCGCTTCCACCACAAACGACAAGAACGGCACCACGCCAGAAATGGCGGTAACCACCCAGGTTGCCGCTGGCCAGCGGGCGGTGGTGCCCAGGTTTAGCGACGTCATCAAAAACAGCACGTACGCAAGACCGTGCACGCGTGCCACCCACGCCAGGGCTGCAACATCCATGTGGAAGCCGTACTCCAGGATCATGCGGATCACCAGCAGGATCAGCAGCACACCGGTGAGCCAAGCCGCTGCTGAGAACAGGTTCAGTGCAGTGCGCACACGGCGTTGGCGCTCCGGGTGGATACGGGGCTGTGCTGGCTGCTGGAGAGACTCCTGGGTGGGTTCCTGAATGGACTCCGTCATGAATTACCTTTCTCGGGGTCTGGTTGGTGCCGGCGTTGCGGCGTTAACAACTCGTTGTACTCGTCAACGTCGAGGTGTGGGCGTTCGGGCAAGAACGACTCATCAATCGCCTTTGGGCCGGCGGCGGAGGAGTCTGCGCCGTATTTGGCAACATCGGCCTCATACATGTCTTCCATTGCTTTGCCAGCGTTGATGGCGTCGATCTTTTCGTTCTCCATCCGGATTCCGGTGCGATACGCGTAGACAAAAAACGCGCCGAAGAACGGCCACTGCAAGGCGTATCCCAAGTTCTGGAAGGTGCCAGTGCCGGATTGGTAGCGCTGCCACTGCCAGTTCGCCAGCAGGATTGTGGTGATCACCGCGGCGATCAGGAGGAGAATGTGCCAGGCGCGTACGCGCACACGTTGACGCGGTTGCTCTGGTTGTTCATTCATATCCCACACCTTACCCCCGTGCGGTGCGGGGCAAAATGGTCAAGCAGTGTAGAGTGTCTAACGCATGCGCCCGTGGCGGAATTGGCAGACGCGCTGGATTTAGGTTCCAGTGCCTTAGGGCGTGAGAGTTCAAGTCTCTCCGGGCGCACCACTTATGGCTAGATACCCCAGTCGCGCAGGATGCGGCCAACGTGGCCGGAGGCGCGGACGTTGTACTGGGACTGTTCGATTTTGCCGTCGTTTACCAGGAATGTGGAGCGAATGACGCCTTCGACGATTTTGCCGTAGTTGTTCTTCTCACCAAACGCACCCCATGCGCGCAGCACGTCCTTCGACGGGTCGGAGAGGAGCTCGACCTTCAGGTCGTGGTCAGAACGGAACTTTGCAAGCGCCTCTGGTTTGTCGGGGGAGATGCCTACAACTGCCACGTCAGCATCCGCAAAGGCGGACCACTCATTGGTGAAGTCGCAGGCTTCGGTGGTGCAGCCGGGAGTGTTCGCGCGGGGGTAGAAGTAGATAATGACGCGCTTTCCTGCGTAGTCAGACAGCGAGACTTCCTCGCCGCGGTCATTGGTCAGGGTGAATGCTGGGGCGGTGTCGCCTGCTTCAAGTCGAATCTGCTCAGTCATGCCTCTCCGTTTTACACGTTTTTCTATTAGTGTGGTTCGCAGTACTGAGAAGTTTTGATTGGAGTTTTACCCGTGGCACGTGACATCAACGACATTGAGCGCGAGCTTGCTCGTACTCGCACCCAGCTCGCCAGCACTTTGGATGAGTTGGCAGATCGCGCAAACCCCTCTGCGCTTGCAGACAACGCAAAGGGCCAGGCGAAGAACCTTCTGCAGGATGAGACTGTGCAGAAGGTTATCGGTGGCATCGCAGTGGGTGTTGCCGCGTTGCTGAGCATTAAGTTCTTCAACAGCCGCAAGCGCAAGCACGAGCTCAAGGAGCTGCAGCGCCTGTTGGCTCAACGCTAAGATCAACAGGTATGACCAAAAACCATTCTCCGCGCCGCCCGTACACCGCAGTCATCGCCATCCTGGCAATCGCACTGCTTGTACTGGCGGCGTTGTTTGTTGCTCCCCGATTCCGCGGCGGCGCTGGCAGCGACGGCGCGCCGAACGACGTTGACGTGCACTTTATTGGCATGATGGTCCCGCACCACGATCAGGCCATCGAAATGTCCGATGTGTTGCTCGCCTCCGATGTGGAAGACCCGGCTGTTCGTGACCTCGCGCAGCGTATTAAGGAAGGCCAGGAGCGGGAGAACGAGCAGATGCTCGCGTGGGCCGACGAGTGGGGGATCGAAGACGACATGGAGCTTCACTCCCACCACATTGCCAACGGCATGTTCATCCCCTCGCAGCTTGAATCGTTCCGCAACCTTTCCGGCGATGAGCTTCGAGCAGCGTTTCTCGAGATGATGCACCACCACCATGCCGAGGTCATCGCGATGACGCAGGGCGAAGTGGACAACGGCGGATACGCCCCCCTGAAGAAGATGGCGAAAGAGATGATTGCGGTGCAAACCGCTGAGATGCGCGAGATGGAGCAGCTGCAAGCTGCCGGTTAGTCCACGATTTCCGCGCCGGCCACTTGCATCTCGGTGAGTGCGGCTTGGCCACGTGCGGCGTCGACAGGCGAGCAAAGCTCCGGCAGCACCCGCACGGTGAAACCTTCCTTCAGCCCGTCCAGGACCGTGGCGCGAACGCAGTGATCGGTGGCGATGCCAACCACGTCGATGGTGTCAATGCCCTCAGCGCGCAAATAGTCCGCGAGTAGGGCACCAGCCTCAACATCGCCTACACGGCCCTCAAAGCCCGAATAGGCGGCCGTAAACGCCCCCTTGCGGAAGAAGGCATCAATCTTGTTGCTGTGCGCGTCCAGCGGCGCACGAAGCGCGGCCCCTTCTGAATCTGCGACGCAGTGGATCGGCCAGGTATCTACAAAGTCCGGGTTCTCGGAAAAGTGTGAGCCCGGATCAATGTGCCAATCCTGGGTGGCAAGGATGTGGGAATACTCATCGTTGTTCGCGTTCGCTACAAGCTCCGCGATCCCCGCAGCTACCTGGTCGCCCTTCTCGGTGGCAAGCGAGCCGCCGGGGCAGAAGTCATTTTGAACGTCCACAATTACTAATGCACGAGTCATGTGGACAGCGTAGCGAAAAGCCCCTAGCCTTTGTGCAAAAGCTAGGGGCTTTGCCCTTGTGCGCCATCAGGGAATCGAACCCCGAACCCACTGATTAAGAGTCAGTTGCTCTGCCAATTGAGCTAATGGCGCAACGGGATATGACTATAGCAGCGTGTTTATTATGTGTGAAATCGCCTGGTCAGAGACGGTTTTTGTGTTGGTGTTGCGAGTTTAAACTTTTTGTCTGTTTGACGCTATCGTGTCATGGGTACAACAAATGGTGCTTGGGTTTGAAGGGCTTGAAGGGCGGCGAAATGCGAAGCAGGGCAATTGCGGCGAGGCTAGCAGGCCTAATGCTGTGTGGAATCACACTCACTGCTTGCACCATTGGGGAACCCGGCACAAGCCAAGGCGCCGACGCAGATACTTCGCTGACCACCGGAGCCGCAGCCACCACCACTGCAGCAGCTAAACCGCCACGCATTTCCGTCAAAGACGGTGCGACGGGGGTGGAGCCGTGGGATGGGGTAACGGTGGCGTCGGCAAGCAAACTGCTCGAGGTCAGCATGACCAACGAACAGGGCCGGGAAATTGACTCCAAATTCAATGCGGACAAGACCGAATGGACCACCGATGAGCCGATGGGCTACGGGCGCACATACACGTTGACCGCGAAAAACGTGGACGGCAAGACGTCAACCGCCACGTTCAGCACCATCGTCCCGGACAGGCAAGCCACGGCAGCTGTGGGGCCCCTCGACGGATCAACCGTTGGTGTGGCGCAGGCCGTGACCTTCCGCTTTAGCGTGCCGATTACGGACACCAAGGCGGTTGAAGACGCCATTACCGTCACAACCTCCAACGACACCGAGGGTGGTTTCTTCTGGCTGGACCCGTATGAGCTGCGCTGGCGGCCGAAAGAGTACTGGGGGCCCGGCACCGAAGTGGATGTTGCGGCGGAGTTCTACGGTCGCGATTTCGGCGGCGGCACCTGGGGCTCCAGCGACATCAATATCAGCTTCACCATCGGTGACGCAGTGGAGACCGTCATTGACAACGCCACGAAGACCCTGACTGTCACCCGCAATGGTGAGGTGCTGAAGTCATTTCCCATCGCGCTTGGTCGCGACGGCGCCTACGATACCCCCAACGGCACCTACGTGATTGGCGACGAGCACGAGAGCCTCGTCATGGACTCCCGCACCTACGGCCTCGGCCTGGACCAAGGCGGCTACGTTACGCCGGTGGACTGGGCGACCCAGATGTCCTATTCCGGCATCTACGTCCACTCCGCGCCGTGGGCGGCCTGGGCGTGGGGCAACACCAACGTGTCCCACGGCTGCATCAACGCGTCGCCGGAGAACGCCCGCTGGTTCCAGGAGACTGTCCGCCGCGGCGATCCTGTCATTGTGAAGAATGCGCTGGGAGGGGACCTTTCGCCTTACGACGGCCTCGGGTACTGGAACTTCCGCTGGGAACAGCGCTCCGGCGGCTCGGAAGACCCCAATGCTTAGGCCGTGGGTTGGGCCTTGGCTTAGGCCTTGGCGCTTTCCTCTTCGGCCTCGATCTGCGCGTTGAACTCGCGCTTGGAGGCCTGCCACTGGTCTTCCGTCATGCCGATACGCCAGTAGCCGGAGATGGACACGTCTTGGCGTGGAATTTCTGACTCGACGAAAAGGAAACGGCGCATCTCCTTAATCATTTCCGCGACACCGTGGATAAACCACCCGGTTTTCTTTCCTTCGGGCACACCGGCTTGGCGAACAACGCGGGAGAGCTCCGTGCCGTGGGTCGCGCCGTTGCGGGTCACCCAGTGGATGTTCACACCTTCGCGGGTGGGCAGTTCGAACGTGCGGTCATCGGCTTCGATCTCGATGTAGGCGGATGCCGTCGCGCCTTCCGGCAGGTGCTTCAGGCCGGCGCCGATGGCTGGTGCTGCGGACTCGTCGCCGGCGAAGATGAAGTGCTCGTAGTCAGCCGTGGGAGCCCACGCGCCGCCTGGGCCGAAGAAGCCAAACGTCTCGCCAACCTCAGCTATGCGCGCCCATGGTCCGGCCAGGCCGGCGTCGCCGTGCGTGACAAAGTCGACATCGAAGTTACCGGTGGCCGGATCCAGGTTGATCAGGGTGTACGTGCGGGTGACGGGCTGCTTGTTGCGAGGCTGCTCCTCACGGACCTTCTCGGCATCAAACGGCCATGAATAGTCGGCGCCTTCCGGCACGAACAGCAGCTTGATGTAGTGGTCTGTAAATTCCAACTCACGGCCCACCAGGGCAGGGGAGTTCATGCTTAAACGAACCAGGTCTGGGGAAAGCTGGCGGCGGCCAGTCACGGTCGCTTCGTTTGCCTTGCGGACTTTGCGCCTTGGCGCCGTGGTATTTGCCTGCTCGGCCATTGTGATCACTGTCCTCGGGTTCTTGTGGGGGTATGTCTATCGAGGACAGCGTACACGCTATTGAGTTAGGTAAGGCTAACGTATATCTGTGGCGCTGTTTGGGGTGTTGGCCAGCCGCCTAGTGGGGCGGCGGTGGATGGCGGAGAGTTTGCAGCTACCTACACCCGGCTACCAAGCGAAATTTCCGCTGGTAGCTGCAGGTAGGTAGCTGCAAACGTGTTTTGGGGCGAGCCGCTACCAGACTCGGTGCCCTCGATGCTCGGTTAACCCGGTGCTGCCGCTGCACGAAACGAAAACCGGCGCCCACCCGAAGGTGAGCGCCGGCGCTAGGGGTGGCTGACGGGGCTCGAACCCGCGACACCCAGGATCACAACCTGGTGCTCTACCAGCTGAACTACAGCCACCATCGCTGTCATGCTCTAGCAATAAACGCTAATTGCAAACAGCTCTGCCTACCTTAGTACGACTGGCCAAGGAAACAAAAACCGCAGGCCAGTCGCACTAACGCAGAGGCAGTGTCTTCACGGTCTTCGCGGTCTTCGCGCGCAAGTGGGTTACATGCCACACAACGTGCGGGTGGCGTCCGAAAGCGCGGCAAGGCGCGCATCGGCAGCCGCCCAGTCCACAGCGCCAGCACCGGCACCAGAACCAGCACCGGTACCAGCGCCAGAACCAGAACCAGCACCATCAACGTCCATGACCACCTCCAGGTAGCACTTCAGCTTCGGTTCGGTGCCGCTTGGGCGGATGATCACGCGGTCGTCGGCCTCGGTGCGGATCAGGATGCCGTCGGTGCCGGGGGTGGTGCCGTAGCCGTCACGCAAATCGACGTACTCCGTCACCGCCGCACCGGCGAGTTCGCTCGGCTGCGAAGCGCGCAGTCGCTGCATGGCCTCGCTGATCAGGGACAGGTCCTCCACGCGGAACGTCAACGGCTGCGTGCGGTAGAGGCCGTAGGTGCGGGCGAGCTCGTCGAAGTGCTCAAGCACGCTCACGCCGCGGGCCTTCAGTGCAGAAACCACGGTTGCGGCGACGATGGCGGCGGTAATGCCGTCTTTGTCGCGCACGTGGGCGGGGTCCACACAGTGGCCGATGGCTTCCTCATAGCCGTAGACCAGCTCAGGCGTGCGTCCGATCCACTTGAACCCGGTGAGTGTGGTGGCGTGCTTCAGGCCGTGCGCTTTGGCAATCTGGCCCAGCATCCGCCCGGATACGATCGAGCAGGCCGTCGCGCCGCCAGAGGCGTGCGAGGCCTTGTACTCGCCGAGCAGGGCTCCAGTTTCGTCGCCGGAAAGCTTCACCCAGCCGCCGCCGATCGAGGTGCCGGCAGACGCCGTGTCGCGCGCCGGGACCGCCAACGCACAGCGGTCCGCGTCCGGGTCGAGTGCGATGATCAGGTCCGCACCCACCTCGTTCGCCTTCGCCACGGCCAAGTCGAGCGCCCCGTCTTCCTCCGGGTTGGGGAAGGCCACCGTTGGAAACTCCGGGTCAGGAGCCCATTGCTTATCGACGCCCACCACGTCCCCAAACCCCGCCGCCCCCAGTGCGTCCTTCGCCAACTGTCCGCCCACGCCATGCATGGGGGTTACGACGATGGTGATGTCCGCGGCGGGTTTGCCAAGCGCCTTGGCGGTTTCGATGTAGGTGGGGCGGGGGTCGGGGCTGACGTGGGCGTCGGCAAGCAAAAGCTCTGTGGCCCCGGGAACTTTCGCGATCTCGGCTGCGATCTCCTTGTCCGCGGGGGCGATGATCTGCACGCCGGCGGCATCACCTGTGGCGACGCGGCCGCCGAGGTAGACCTTGTAGCCGTTGTCCCACTTCGGGTTGTGGGAGGCGGTGACCATGATGCCGGCGTCCGCGTCGAGGTGGCGCACGCTAAATGAGGTCAGCGGGGTCGGCTCACCCAGCGGCAGCAGCATCGCGTCGCCGCCGGCGCCGGCGACAACCTGGGCTGCGGCTTTGGCGAACTTGGTGGAGCCGTGGCGGGCGTCGCAACCAATCACCACACGCGGGGTGTCCACCTGCTTGTTCAGCCAGGCCATGAGCCCGGCGGTGGCGCGCATGACAACGGCCTGGTTCATGGCGGACTCGCCGAACCCGATCGGGCCGCGCAGCCCTGCGGTGCCGAACTCCAGCGGTCCGGCGAACGCGCGTGCAAGCGCCTCCTCATCGTTTGTGTCCAGCGCCTCTTGGAGTGCCGCGCGGGTCTCCGGGTCAGGGTCGTGGGCCAGCCAGGTTTGTGCTTGCTCGCGTAAATCTTCGCGCAGCATGGCCTACTCCCAACCGTCCAGCACAGCCTCAGTGCCGGAAAGGCCCAGGCGTGACGCGCCGGCCTCGATCATGGCGCGGGCGGTTTCGACATCACGGATACCACCGGAGGCCTTAACGCCAAGTTGCTTGCCGACGGTCCGACGCATCAACTCCACCGCGTGCACCGAAGCGCCACCCGCCGGGTGGAAACCGGTAGACGTCTTCACAAACTCCGCGCCAGCAGCAACGGAGGCTTCGCAGGCTTTGACGATCTCTTCGTCTGTAAGCACCGCGGACTCAATGATCACTTTCAGCAGCGCGTCACCGCAGGCCTTCTTCACCGCGGCGATGTCCTCGCGCACGGCATCCCAGTTGCCTTCCTTGGCAGCACCGATGTTGATTACCATGTCCACCTCATCCGCGCCGTTGTTCACACACCACGCGGCCTCAGCAGCCTTGGCCTCCGTGGGCACTGCGCCCGAGGGGAAGCCGCAGACCACGGCCACCTTGAGGTTCTCCGGCGTCTGAATCGGCAGCATGGATGGCGACACGCAGACGGAGAAGGTGCCCAGCCGGGAGGCGTCTGCTATCAGCTTCTCCACGTCGGCGTGAGTGGCCTCGGGCTTCAGCAGCGTGTGGTCCACCATCTGTGCAACATCTTTGCGAGTAAGTGAAGTCATGAGTTGTTCTCCTTCAAAGTGCGAGTGGTGTTTGGGGTGTTAGGCGGGCTGCTTCATACGCGCGGTCATTGCGGCGTAGAGCAGCGTGCCGGCAACAGCGATGGCGGCCAGGATCAGCATGACCATGGGGTACGTGCCAGCGTTATCAGGCAGGAAGCTCGGGGTAGGCAGGCCCAGATCCGCCAGCTTTGCGCTGTACGCAATGCCAAGCGGTACGGCCAGGTTGATGGTCAGGTTGTAGAAACCAATGGCGATACCGGACTTCGCCGGCGGGATGTTGCCAATAGCGGTTGCCACCAGCGGGGCGTAGAGCAGTGCGAAACCGCTGGCGAACAGCAGGGACGACACCACGAATACCCACGGGCCGGCTTGCATGAAGAACGCCACAATAAGCAGGGCGACAACAATGGAGGAAAGCGCGGTGAAGATCGCCGGGCGGGTGGGCAGGAACTTGCCAATCTGGCCAGAGAACACACCAACCAAAATGGCGGCGGTGTAGCCCGGGATAAGCAAGTACGAAGCGGTATCAGCGGTCAGGCCGTGGACCTGCTTTGCCATTGCCGGAAACAGCACCAGGTACCCAAGCTGCACCGAGTAGACAATGAACACCAGGATGATGGCGGTGACGTACGGGCGGTTCTGGAAGAACTCCGGGTTGACCAGCGGACGCTTGCCGTTCTTCACGTACATGACAAACAACACCACAGCGGCAATGCACGGCAGCAGCCACCACCAGTTAAACGCCTGCATGAACATGATGGCAGACGTTGCCAACACGGCAATCAGGCCGAGGCCGATCCAGTCCACGTGGCCAGACTCCAGCGATGCCTCCTCCGGCACGGTCTTCAGAATCACCGGGATAGCGAGTACGAGCACCAGCGGCACGAGGAACATCGCGGTCCAGGACACCTGGGTGGCAATGTAGCCGGAGGTCAGCGCACCGAACAGGGTTGCTGCCTGAAACGCTGCGGTGGAAAAGCCCAGGTAGGTCTTCTGGTCCTTCGGTGCGAGGTGCTTGGTTACGTAGATAACGTAGAGCGTTTCCGCAGCCGCCAGGCCGGTGGTCTGGATGATGCGGCCGGTTAGGACCAGCGGCCAGGAGCTCTGGCCAAAGTAACCAATCAAAGAACCGATCAGGGTGACCACAATGCCCACGAGCAGCAGCTTACGAATGCTGACTACGTCTGCCAGCGCCGCGTAGACCACGGCGCCGATGCCGATGATCACACCGGCCAGGGAGGCTTGCAGGCTGACCTCATTGAGCGACAAGCCAAGCGCCTCACCCATTGGGTCAGTCATGAACTTGAAGCCGTTATCAATGATCAGTGAGAAAACGAACGTGAACAAAATGATGGGCACGGCGTGCTTCGGGCTGAGTTTCGTTTCAGCGCCTGAGTTTGGACCCGCCTGTGCGGCCTGTGTTGTCATCGCTTCGGACTTTCTGTGTCAGGAATTTCTTGGTGGGGATTGCTAGGCAGCGTGCTTAGGCAGCGTGCTTAGACAGCAGCCAGCGGCAGCGCCAGCTCCATCATCTGAGTGAAGGCGCTCTCGCGCTGCTCGGCGGTGGCCTTCTCGCCGGAGCCGATGACGTCAGAGACGGTGAAGATGCCCAGTGCGTCCACGCCGGCTTCAGCAGCAGTGGCGTAGAGGCCAGCGGATTCCATCTCCACGCCGAGCACACCCATGCGGGTCCAGCGGTCATTCACGTCATCTTGGAAGTTGTAGAAAATGTCAGAGGACAAGATGTTGCCGACGTGGATGTCCACGTTCTGCTTTTTCGCCTCCTCGGCGGTGGCAGAAAGTAGCTTCCAGGAGGCCGTCGGGGCGTAGGTACCCGGCAGGTTGTACTGCTCCAGGAAGCGCGAATCCGTGGATGCAGACGATGCGACGATGATGTCAAAGAGCTTCAGGTCTGGCTGGAAGCCGCCGCAGGAGCCGACGCGTACCAGCTTCTTCACGCCGAAGAAGTGGATCAGTTCGTAGGCGTACAGGCTGATGGACGGCACGCCCATGCCGGAGCCCATGACCGAAACCTCGTGGCCCTGGTAGGTGCCGGTGTAGCCGAGCATGTTGCGTACGGCGTTGAACTGGACGGCGTCCTCAAGATAGGTCTCTGCGATGAATTTTGCGCGCAGCGGGTCGCCGGGCATCAGGATGGTTTCGGCGATCGGGCCGGTGGGAACGATGTGAGCGGTTTGGGTGGTTGGAATCTGGCTGGAGTTTGCCATGGTGCGGATGTCCGCCTTCCTGAGAGTGAACCTGTTCTTGCGTCTCTTATTGTAGAAAACCCTCAGAACATATGGTAATTGTCATTTTTGCAAATGTTTACGGCGGTCGTGCAGTGCCAACACGCGCCGGGCGGTGTGCTCATCAATCACCAGGTCAGTAGCCAATCCCATCCACAGCGCAGTCTCAATTGCCTCCGCCTTGTACGTCCCACCAGCGATGAGCACGCGGCGCGGACGCGCACGCAGGTCCTCCACGCTGATGCCTACGGTCAGCGCGTCAATGTCAGGTGCGGCGATGGCTCCATCGTGGGTGTAAAACCGCGAACACACATCACCAACGGCCACGCCGACGAGTTGCTCCACCATGGCGTCCGAAAGATAGCCCAGGTTCATCACCAGGGATTCCTTGCGGGCAGAGCCAACTGTAAAGGCCACCAGGTCCGTCTCACGGCCTTGGTTCAGCACGTCAGCAATGTGGGAATCTTGCTCCACAATGTGCTTGGTTTCCACCTGGTCAAAGATCACCGGCAGCGGCAGCGCAAGCGCCGGCGCGTTGAAGGCGGCGCAGAACAAATTCATCGTCTCAAAGTTGTTCGTAGATAAATTTGAGCGCGATGACCCGCCTTTGAGCTGCACAATCTGGCGTGCGCGGGTATGCGTATGGCGCAGGTTGCGGGCCACATGCAGCATGGTTTTGCCCCAAGACACGCCTACAGACATGCCGTCTTCCACCACTTCTTCCAGGAAGCGGGCGCCGGCAATGCCAAGGTCATCGACTATCGACGGATGATCGCCCGCCCCACTCGGCGCCTGCGGAGGATGCACCACGCGAACGTCATCAAGATTAAACAGCGCACGCAGCCGATCGCCAACCTGCGCGCCCGCCTCCTGTGGGTCCACAATTTCAATGACCACAAAGCCGCGCTCACGCGCGTGCTGCAGAAGCTTCGCCACCGTCGGGCGCGACAGGCCCATCTGCGCCGCCACCTCCGCCTGGCTTAAGCCAGCGCGGTAATACAGTTTCGCAGCGTCAAGCGCATCGCGGTCGCGTTGCTCGGCGGCCGAAAGGTCCCTGGCCGAAAAGTCCGTCATAGGTACGGCTTGTACGCTTCGTGCGCGTCATTCGCGGCGGCCTTGGCCGCGTCGCCGTCGGGGCCGGGGGTGGGGGCGAACACGCAGCGTCGGTAGTAATCAAGCTCCTGGATGGACTCAACGATGTCCGCCAGCGCACGGTGGCTCATGCCCTTATCTGGCTGGTTCTGATAGGTCTTCGGGTACCAGCGGCGCGAAAGCTCCTTGATCGTGGAAACGTCGATCATGCGGTAGTGCAACGCGGCATCTACCCGCGGCATTTGCTCACGGATAAACATGCGGTCCGTGGCAATGGAGTTGCCCGCAAGCGGCGCCGGGTGGTTCGGGTCGCAGTGCTTCGCAATCAGCTCCAGCACCGCCTCTTCGGCTTCCTCGATGGAGACGGTGGAGCGCTGAATCTCATCCAGCAGGCCGTTTTCGGAGTGCATGTTGCGCACAAAGTCATCCATCTGGGAAAGCTGCGCCTCAGTGGCGTGGACGACCAAGTCGATGCCGCTATCCAAAATGTTCAGGTTGGCATCTGTGACCAGGGCGGCAACCTCCACAATTACGTGGCGGGAGGGGTCAAGGCCGGTCATTTCGAGGTCGACCCAGACCACGCGATCGTCGCGAAGCAAAAGCTCAGGCATCCTGCTCTTCTCCCATCTTTGCGTAGAAGGAACCCAAAAGCGGCGAGAGCGAACCGCGCGGGGCATAGGTTGACACAACATCCATCGCCTTCGACAGCGGGCCCGGCACTACGCGACGCTTATTGCGACGCATCGCACGCAACGTGTCATCAGCGCAGGACTCATACGTGGTCCACAGGAAATCGGGCACAAGCTTGTCAATAAAGCTCTGCTCCTCCTCCGGAATCTCCGCCGCGCGCACCGGCCCTGGGGCAAGCAACGTGCAGTGCACGCCCGTGGGCTTCAGCTCATAGTGCAGCGACTCTGTAAACGTATTCACACCCGCCTTAGTGAAGACGTAGGTGGAGTTGTTCGGAATGGGGGAGTTACCGGCCGCGGAACCCACGTTGCACAAAGCACCCGTACCGCGCGGCACCATCTGGTCCAGCACCGCCTTGGTCAGGCGAAACACCGCCGTGGCGTTCAGGTTGAACTGGTCTACCTCGTAGTTCCAGTCCTGGCGCATGAACGGGCCGAAGCTGGCAATGCCCGCAGAATTAACGCAAATGGCGATCTCACGGTTCTGGATGTGCTCAATCAGCGCGGTCACGTCGCGCTCCTTCGACAGATCCGCCGCAAACACCTCCACGTGCACGCCGTGCGCGCTTGCCAGCTCCTCTGCCAGCGCCATCAGCACGTTTTCGCGCCGCGCCACGACAATCAGGTTGTAACCACCCGCGGCCAGCTTGCGGGCCATTGCCTCACCGATGCCTTGGCTAGCACCAGTGATCAGGGCATAGTTGCTTTTCGACGCCTCCGGGAAACTCATAACCCTAAACCCTACCCACTCACGTGATCTTCACCGGCGATAGAACGCAACGCGTCCATGTGGCCGCGGTACGCGGCAAGACCCGCGTTGGTCAGGGTGACCCACACGGTGTCTTTCGCGCGGCTGGAACCGTACTCGCGGAAACGGGTGACGTACCCGTGCTCTTCAAGTGCGCTGAGCTGCTTGGATAGCGTTGCGTCAGTGGTGTCCACGATGTCGCGCAGCTGCGCAAAGCGCATCTCCTTGCGGATGTTTTCCTCAGTGGCGCCGGCTGCGGCAAGTGCCGCGCAGATCTTCAGGCGCGTAATGGGGTGGATGGCCGGGTCGAGCTGGCTCACTTAGGAACTCGCCCCCAGGTAAGTCCAGCCGCCACGATGAAGACGAGCGCGATGAGGATTCCGGCGGCGGCTGCCACTGCGAGGTTTCCGAGCGGCAGGAACTGGAAGCCGACGTAGATGATGGTGTAGCTAACCATATACGTCAGGAACGTTTTCGAGTTCCATGTGTCTTCGTCCGGGCGTATGTCCTGCTTGTAGGAAATGCGCACCGTGCGTTTCCTACGCGTCTCCGTGACCCAAACAAGGATGATGGTGGCCGCGATGAGGAGGAATGTGATGAGCACTTGCTCCATCAGTGCCGCGCCAAACGCAAGGCCTATGACCACGCCAGTTGGGATGATGTACGCCCAAGGCCGTGATGTGGTTGTTTCGGTTGCGCGCGATTCCACGTCTTCGGCGGCACGTAGCGCCTCGCGGGCGTCTTGTACGGTTTCCATGCTTTCCATGGTGGAAAGTGTATGCCGTGGAGGGGCAGCGCACCAGCGTGAGGACTGTTTGCAGCTACCTACACCCGGCTACCAAGCGAAATTTCTGCTGGTAGCTGCAGGTAGGTAGCTGCAAACGTGGATTCTGTCGGCGAACAGGCGGCGAGCAGCCGGCGAACGGCCGGCGAAAAAGCGCCCCCAGCAGGACTCGAACCCGCGACACACCGGGTAGAAGCCGGTTGCTCTAATCCACTGAGCTATGGAGGCAGTACACGAGGGATTGTAACGCAGGCCAAAACACAAAGAACACCAAGAGCCGGTTAGGCCGTGAAAACGTTGGAAACGTAGGGTTGTTGGCATGCGTGAAAAACGGTCTGTGCAGGCGGCGTGGCCGTTCTACCTCACCTCAGTGCTTCTTGCGGGCATTCTTGCGGGAACGCTGGGGCAGTTGTTCTCCGGTGAATCGCTTGCCGTGTTGGGTATTCCTGACCCAGGCTGGCCAACCACGTTCGGGCTCCCGGCGGTACGCGGTGCGGCGTGGATGCTGTCGGCGCTGGCCAGCGGCTCGTTCCTCTTCTCCGCGTTTCTGATCCCGCCGAAGCAGGTGGGCAAAGACCTCAACGGGGCGCCGTTGACGGTTGATGGGGTGGTGGCGTCGAGGGTGGGAGCGTGGGCGTCGATAAGCATGATGGCCCTCGGACTGATCATGATCCCGCTGGTGCTTTCCGACGTTTCGGGGCAACCCCTGAAAGACGTCCTGTTTAGCCCCGGCGCGTGGTCTACCGCAATTGACCAGGTCAAAGAAGCCAAGGTGTGGCTCATTGTTGCCGCGATCGCCGCTGTTGTGGCTGTCGGCGGGTTCATGGCGCGCACCTGGTGGCCGCAGGTGGCGCTTTTTCTCGGCTCGGTGCTGGCCATCATGCCGCTGGCGCTGACCGGGCACTCTGCCTCCGGCGGCAATCATGACTTTGGCACTAACTCCTTTATCTGGCACCTGGTTGGGATGCTGCTGTGGGTCGGCGCGCTGATGGCGCTGGTGGCGCACGGGCGCAGGCTCGGGCCAAACATGGAGCAGGCGGTGCGCAGGTACTCCACCATCGCGCTGGTGAGCTTCATTGTCATGCTGGTCTCTGGCGTGGTCAACGCGCTGATCCGCATTTCGCCTGAGCAGCTCACGCAGTACCACTACGGGTGGGTGCTGATTGCCAAGTTTGTGGGCATTTTCGTGCTGGGGCTGATGGGGTTTGTGCATCGGCAGAAGACCATCCCGGCGCTTGCTACCAACCCGCGCGCGTTTGGGCGTCTTGCCGCCGTGGAAGTGCTGCTCATGGCCCTGATTACGGGCTTGGCGGCAACGCTTGGGCGCACCCCACCGCCTCCGCCGCAGGTATTCAATATCAGTGTGATGCAGGTGAAGATGGGCTATGACCTCTACGAGCCGCTGACGGTGGGCAACTGGCTGACGCTGTGGCGCCCAGAGCTGCTCTACAGTGCAATCGCCCTGCTGTTGGCGGTGTACTACCTCTACCTGGTGCGACGCGTGAAGAATTGGGAGCTTTCGCGCACCCTGTGGTGGCTGGCGGGCTGCGTGACCATCGTGATTACGCTGTCCTCGCGCCTGGGTCTGCACATGCCGGCGTCCTACTCCGCGCACATGACGGTGCACATGATCCTGTCCATGGTCGTGCCCGTATTTATGGTGCTTGGCGCGCCGCTGACCCTGATTCGCCGCGCCTACCCGGAGGGTGAATTCAACCCGCGACTGTGGGCGGAAAGTTTCCAAAACTCCAAGTTCTTGAAGGTGGTCACCTTCCCGCCGCTGAGCTTGGGGCAGTTTGTCACTTTCTTCTACGTGATGTACCTGTTCCCGTCGCTGTATGAGCTGATGATCTCGGAACACGCAGGCCACGTGATTATGAACGGCGTGTTTATGGTCTCTGGCTACTTCTACTTCTGGGAGCTGATCGGCCCTGATGAGATCCCAGGCCGCCCCAGCGCCAAGGTCCGCCTTGCCTGGCTGTGGGTGTCTATGCCGATCCACCTGTTTATGGGCATCTACCTCATGCAGCTGAGCGCCGTGCTCGCGGAGGATTTCTACCGCTCGCTGGCGCTGCCGTGGGAGCCGGACCTCTTGGCAGACCAGAAGGCCGGCGGCGGCATCGGTTGGGCGTCTGGCTCCTTCCCGCTTGTGATTGTCTTCGGCGTGTTGTTCCGTGCCTGGTTGGCTGAAGACCGTGAGGAAACCCGTGAGGTGGATCGCCGCGCGGAGGAAGACGACGATGAGGAGTGGCGCCGCTACAACGAGATGCTGGCGCAATACAACCGCCAGTAAGACGCTCTGACCTGCGCGTTTTCATTAAGTGTGGATAACTTCCGGGTTATCCACAGCTTTTTTCTTTGGGGGTTGGCAAGCAGGCTGTGCCGTGACATTCTGCCCGTGGGTACGCAAAACAGCGTGCTGTAACCGCCGGTAGCTACCGGCAACTGTTTAGAAGGAACATCACGGAAAGGGGGGCTCTTCCATGAGCACCGAAATCACCATCCACGGCAACCTTGTTGCAGAACCCACCATCGCCTGCGTAGGGGAGAAAGGCACTGCGCTGTCCAAACTGCGCGTTGCTTCTTCACGACGCCGCCGTACCGACGAAAAAGACGAGCACGGCAAAGACGTCTGGCTGGACTTTGACCAGCTCTACATTGACGTCAATTGTTGGGGCGACCTTGCTGTCAACGTCAAGGCGTCGCTGTTTCGCGGCAGCCCGGTTGTTATCACCGGACGTTTGGTTACAGAGTCGTGGGAAGAAACCGGCGAAGACGGCAAGACCGTCAATCGCTCAAGGATTACTATGCGCGCATCCCGCGTGGCGTTTGACTTGAGTAACTTCCAGATCAACTCGCGCAAGACCACCAGCGTCTCCCACACGGTAGAGGGCACTGAAGAGGTGCAGGTGAAGTCCCTGGAAGACCTGCTGGAACGCAACAGTCAACCTCGTGAAAGTGCGGAGGACCAGCTGCCACCGCGCAAACCCATGGCATCGAGCTTTGGTGCGGCATCTAGCGCTGGGTCCAACTCCGACCCCAACGCCGAATCAAGCGGTGATCTCGTCGGTGCCGCGGCAGGGGTTGATGAGGACGGGAGGCCGTTTTAGAAACCTGACGTTGCTGCCGCTCTAGCAAGGGCGTGCGTGATGTACCCTGTGGAAAGCATTTCAAGCACTGTTTAACACAAGGGGATACCACGTGGCTGAGTTCATCTACACGATGAAAAATGTTCGCAGGGCCATCGGTGACAAGGTCATTTTGGACAACGTCACCATGGCTTTCTACCCCGGCGCCAAGATTGGCGTCGTCGGCCCCAACGGCGCCGGTAAGTCGTCCTTGCTCAAGATCATGGCTGGCATTGATCAGCCGAATAACGGTGAAGCTTTCCTGCAGCCGGGTGCCACGGTTGGCATCTTGCTGCAGGAGCCGCCGTTGAATGAGGAGAAGACGGTTCGTGAGAACGTCGAAGAGGGTTTGGGCGAGATCTTTGAGAAGAAGCAGCGCTTCGAGCAGATCGCCGAGGAGATGGCCACCAACTACTCCGATGAGCTGATGGAGGAGATGGGCAAGCTCCAGGAGGAGCTGGATGCCGCTGACGCTTGGGAGGTTGACTCCAAGATTGAGCAGGCAATGGAAGCTCTGCGCTGCCCGCCGTCTGATGCGCCGGTGACCAACCTGTCTGGTGGTGAGCGCCGCCGCGTGGCGCTTGCGAAGCTGCTGCTGAGCGAGCCGGATCTTTTGCTTCTTGATGAGCCGACGAACCACCTGGACGCCGAGAGCGTGCTGTGGCTGGAGAAGCACCTGCAGTCCTACCCGGGTGCCGTGCTTGCCATTACTCACGACCGTTACTTCCTGGACAACGTCGCCGAGTGGATCTGTGAGGTTGACCGCGGCCAGCTCTACCCGTACGAGGGCAACTACTCCACCTACCTGGAGAAGAAGGCTGAGCGTCTGGAGGTTGCTGGCAAGAAGGACCAGAAGCTGCAGAAGCGCCTGAAGAATGAGCTTGAGTGGGTGCGTTCCTCCCCGAAGGCACGCCAAGCGAAGAACAAGGCGCGTCTGGAGCGCTACGAGGAGATGGCCGCTGAGGCGGAGCAGTACAAGAAGCTGGATTTTGAAGAGATCCAGATTCCAACCCCGCCGCGCCTGGGCAACAAGGTTGTTGAGGTTGAGCACCTAGACAAGGGCTTTGACGGCCGCATCCTGATCAAGGACCTGTCGTTCACCTTGCCGCGTAACGGCATCGTGGGCGTGATTGGCCCGAACGGTGTGGGTAAGTCCACCCTGTTCAAGACCATCGTGGGCCTGGAGGAGCCGGACGCAGGCACCGTCACCGTTGGTGACACGGTGAAGCTGTCCTACGTTGACCAGAACCGCGAGAACATCGATCCGGAAAAGACGGTGTGGGAAGTGGTCTCTGATGGCCTGGACTACATCGTGGTTGGCCAGAACGAGATGCCTTCGCGCGCGTACCTGTCCGCATTCGGTTTCAAGGGCGCGGACCAGCAGAAGCCGTCCAAGGTGCTTTCTGGTGGTGAGCGCAACCGCCTGAACCTGGCGCTGACGCTGAAGCAGGGCGGCAACTTGATCCTGCTCGATGAGCCGACGAACGACCTGGACGTTGAAACCCTTGGTTCCCTGGAGAACGCGCTGCAGAAGTTCCCGGGCTGTGCTGTGGTGATTTCTCACGACCGTTGGTTCCTGGACCGCACCTGTACCCACATCCTTGCCTGGGAGGGCAACATTGAAGAGGGCAAGTGGTTCTGGTTCGAGGGCAACTTCGGCGACTACGAGAAGAACAAGGTTGAGCGCCTTGGTGAGGAAGCTGCGAAGCCGTCCCGCGTGACGCACCGCAAACTCACCCGCTAACGCCTACCCGCTAAGCCTCACGTTAGGCAGCTTTTTACCCCGCGCTGGATTGAATTCGGCGCGGGGTTGTGTTTGGCATGTAGGGTTTAGCGCATGGCAAAACAGGGTGAAGAAAACAACGTCCACGTGTACGAAGTGCCGCTGCGCTGGGGGGATTTTGACCGCTACGGGCACGTCACTAACTCCGCCTACCTAGAGATTGCTCAGGAGGCGCGCCTTGCGTTTGCTCGTGAGTACTTCTACTCGCAAGGCCACGATTTTGCGGTGTTTGTGCGTCGCGTGGAGGCGGACTACATGCGCCCGATCCTGCCGAACACGGCAACCGCGGTGATTGAAACGCACGTTTCGCGTTTGGGCAATACGTCATTTACTACCCACCAGGAGATCAAGGACTCGCAGGGCAGGGTCTGCTGTGTCGTGGAGTGTGTGCAGGTGACGGTGGATGACGCGACTGCTACTCCGCGTGCGATTACGAAGCAGGAGATCGGCATTTTGTCGCTGACGGCGGCACCGGGTGCGGGGGAGTTGGAGTAGAAACAGGCGTAGTACCAGTGTCACCTATTTCCTTTACGCCGCAAGGCGAGCAAGGGCTTGGGGGCCTTCGCGCGTTGCTGCAGCGCGCGGTGGCCCTAGATCCGCATGCGCTTGCCCGTTTCCAAACGGTGGGCGCCGCGCTCAACGTGTTTGTGACCACGCCGTTTGATTGCATTGTGGCCAGGCGCGTGGCGGGGGAGATCTCCCGCGACGGTGCGGCCGTTTCGGCGGCGGAATTCTTGGAGACGCTCAGCAAGCAAACCGGGCAGACGGTTACTATCGGCCGCCCGCAGGATGCCTCCTGGCCGGGCGCGCTGCCGCCGGTCGAGGGCTTTCAGCTTTGCGACGAAGTACCGGTCAGCACCGCACGCCAACTCGCGGACGAAGGCAAACGCCTTGCCAAACAATTCTCCGGACCGGCAGGGCCACCGCGCTCGCTTCTCGACGCCACGGTGATCACCGCCAACGCCACCTCCGACACCCCTGTTGAAGTACCCATGCGCATGATTTTTACGTGCACGTCCATGGGCCTGATTCCGGGGTTTGAGGCGCCAGCGCACATCCCACGCCACCTGCGTGTCGCCAGCGCCGGCAGGTGGGTGCGCCTGGACGCACCGTACGGCTCCGTGTTTAAAAACGCTGGCCTGAGCCTGCTCTTTTAGCAGTTAGGCAGGGTTGCCCGGCTCTTGGTTGATCATCATGTACGCCACGCGTTGCATGTGGTTCCAGAGTTGGTGGCGGTGGTGGGGCGACAGTTCGTCGTCAGTAAATTGCTCCAACGAACGCCCCATGAGTGCTAGCCAGCGCTCCGCCTCAGCCATGCCGATTTTGAAGGGGAAGTGGCGGCGGCGAAGCATTGGGTTGCCGCGCTTTTCCTGAAACGTGCGGGGCCCGCCCCAGTACTGTTCGAGGAACCAGCGAAGGCGGTCCTCGGCGCCGTCGAAATCATCCTCCGGGTACATGGGTCCGATCAGGTCATCGGTTTTGACCTGATCGTAGAAGCCTTTGACTAGGCGGCTGAAAAATTCGGTGCCGCCGACGTCCTCGTACAGTGTGCGCTCCTGGTCATCGCGCGGTGGTGTTGGGGTGATTTCCACCTCAAGCTCCTTTCTCTTCTTTTCCAAAACCCACAAGCACAGAATCCATAGGTGCCAGCACAACGCCAGCATCGTGCAGGTCTTTCAAAATGCGGTGGTTGATAAAGCGGGCGACGGACCACTGCTGTCCCGGCATCGTCTTTAACGTAACGCGGAAGGATGCATAGGTGGGGTTGAATTCTGAAGGGCCGAGCATGGCTGGCGGGCTCATCACCTGGTTGCGGATCTCCGGTTCCTGGATGGCCGCCTGTGCTGAGCGTTCAATGATTGCGGAGGCCTCATCCGGGTCCGCCATGACGGAAACCGGGATCTGCAGGCGCGCCACGGAGTAGTGGATGGAGTGGTTGCCCACACGGTCAATGTCACCGTTGCGCACGTGCCACAGTGCGCCGTCCATATCGCGGATGGTGGTCACGCGAAGGGTCATCTCCTCAACATCACCCACAATGTCATCAACCTGGATGGTGTCTCCAACCCCGTACTGGTTCTCCAGCAGGATGAACATGCCGGAGAAGAAATCCTTCACCAGGGATTGCGCGCCGAAACCAATGGCCACGCCCACGATGCCGGCAGAGGCGATCAGTGGCGCTACGTTCACGCCAAGCTGATCAAGCACGGCCAGCAGCGCCCACGTCCACACAATAATGGCGGCCACTGAACGGGCCACGTTGGATAGGGTTTTCAGGCGCTGTCGGCGTCGGCTTTCCTGCGCACGGCCCTGCGGGGTGTCGGGAATTTCGCGTGTGCGCAAAAGGCCGGGGTTGTTCATCCTGGCGTTCGTGGCGCGGCGGATCAGGTGCGCTGCAACCCGGTCAAGGATGAACGCGACGACGAGGATGAGCGCGATTTTCAGGGGCCGTTCGAGCACTAGCTCGCGCGTGGCGGGGTCGTTCCACCACGTGGAGACCCCTTCTACTGCTTCTTCGAGGTTTTCTGCGGCTGCTGATATGTAGGTGGTGTTCATCAGGCCCATAGTCTACGCGAGTGGGGGAGGTGGGCGTGCATATAAATCGTCGATAATGAACAGCTTGGTCTAGTTTGTGGCTACGATGCTTGGCATGTCTACCAACACGAGCAATCCAGGCCCGTCGACCGCAGCGATCCACGCAGGCTACGAACCCGATAGCCTCTACGGGCCGATCAATACGCCCATCTACGCTTCCACCACATTTGCACAGAACGGTCTAGCGGAACTGCGCGGCGGCTATGAATACACCCGCGTTGGAAACCCAACGATCACCGCGCTGGAGAAGTCCGTTGCGGCACTTGAGGGTGCTGACTTTGCCGTTGCGTTTGCATCCGGCATGGCCACGGTGGATGTGGTCTTGCGTACCCTGCTGAAACCCGGCGACCACATCGTGGTCTCCAACGATGCTTACGGCGGCACCTACCGCCTGATCCAGCAGGTGTTTTCCCTCTGGGGCGTGGAAAACACCGTGGTGGACATGACCAATGCCGAAGAGGTTGGTGCGGCGGTTCAGGACAACACCAAGGTGATCTGGGTGGAGACCCCGACGAACCCGCTGCTGTCCATCGTGGACATTGAGGCGGTGGCCAAGGTGAAGGGGGGCGCTGCGTTGGTGGTGGATAACACGTTTGCTTCGCCGTACCTGCAGCGCCCGTTCGAGTTCGGTGCGGACGTGGTTTTGCACTCCACTACCAAATACATCGGTGGGCACTCCGACGTGATCGGCGGCGTGGTTTGCGGCAAGGATGATCTGATCGAAGGCTTTGAGGAGCAGCTGCGCTTCTTCTTCGGCTGGGTTGGTGCGATCCCATCGCCGTTTGATACGTACCTCACGGGCCGTGGCTTGAAGACGTTGCCGGTGCGCATGGAACGCCACTGCGACAACGCCGAGGCTGTGGCCAAGTACCTTGAGGGGCGCAAGGAAGTCGCCCGTGTGTGCTACCCGGGACTGGAGTCGCACCCTGGCCACGAGGTGGCGAAGAGGCAGATGCGTCGCTTTGGTGGCATGGTTTCCGTGCTGTTCCAAACTGAAGAGCAGGCCAAAAAGTTCTGTTTGTCTACACAGCTCTTTTGTCTCGCGGAGTCCCTCGGCGGTGTGGAGAGTTTGCTTGAGCACCCGGCGACCATGACGCATGTATCCGTGGCTGGTTCCGCCCTTGAGGTGCCTGGTGAGCTGGTGCGTATCTCCGTCGGCATTGAGGATGAAGCTGACCTAATCGCGGACCTGGAGCAGGCGTTCTCTCAGCTTTAGGCGACACCCCTGGGTGGGTGTCTTCTAAGTTGCTTGCTGGGGATTCTGTAGCTACGTTTAAGCATGCAGAAATACTTATATCCCAGGAGGCTTGACGGTGGTCAAGAAACCCGCGTACATGGTTATCGCCGATGCGTTGCGGGCCAGAATCGAGTCGCATGAGCTTGCCCCCGGTGACAGGTTGCCGTCGGAACGCGAGCTCGTAGAGCGTTTTGGCGTGGCGCGCATGACAATCCGCCACGCATTGGACATGGTTCAGGCGGAAGGGCTGATTGAGCGCCGTCGCGGACGCAACGGTGGCACGTTTATCCGCGCCACCCCGCCAGTGTTGGAGTTGAACTCCGGCGTGGGATTTGAAGAGTACTTTGCCGCTGAAGACAGCGGGGTAACAAGCGCAACCCGCAGCTTGGGCCAGGTGCCGGCGCCGCATTCTGTGGCCAACGCGTTCAAGGTCGAACCTGGTTCTGAGGTCACTGAACGCCAGGTGGTGTTTTCCTCCGAAGGCCAGCCCTTGATGTTTGCCACGTGCTACACACTGCCGGGGCGAGCCCGTGAGGATATGTCGCCCGGGCCTGAGTGGCGGGAGGATATTTTGACGGCAACGCGCGCCTCGGACCGCGAGTGCGAGGCGCTTGGCCTTGGCACCAACGCGGTGGTGCAACGCGTCACTCGCAGCATGTTTGTTGGCGATGATCTGACGGAATTCAGTCTCATCGCCATCCGGCCCGACGCCGCGAAGCTCCGCGCCGTAACCACCGGCTAACTGTTAGTTAGCTTCAGCATCTACCGTGCGGTTGCGCAGCTTACGTGCCGTGCGGTCCTGGCCTTCGGCCACAACACGCTTCAGGCCAGAAGGCACCTGCGGATCATTGAGCAGGGCATCCGCCTTTTCCACGCTTGCCTGATCCACAGCCCAACCCGGGTACATACCCTCAAGGGTGCGCTGCGCCATCTCATTGGTCAGGCGGTCCCACAGGCCAGGTGCGATGCGGAAGTAATCATCCGCAAGGCCATCTAGTCCGGCATCGGTGAAGGTGAGGCCATCCATGAGGTAGCGCGCCTCAAGGTTGGTCAGGTCCTCTTCAACAAGCTTCTTCCACGCCCACGCCTTGTCCGCGACCGCGCGCACGCGCAGGCGAGAGATAGCGCCCTCGGAAGAGTCATCGCGCTCCTCGTCAGCAGCAGACGCCGGCAGCTGGCCAGCCGCAACCAGGTTGGTGATGGCCAGCCAACGTACCTCCTGGTTCTCAGAGGTTTCCAGCAACTGCTTGAAGTAGGCCACCGTCTCATCGTTGGGCTGCAGGCGCGCCAGCGCACGATCAGAAATTGCACGCGGCTCAGCACCACGGAAAGCGTTGTTGAGCAGGTCGAAGCCCTCGGTCTGCCAGGACGGGTCCACAAACCCGCGCACCGCAGCGGTGCCCTGTGCAAACAGGCGCTCCTGCACACTCGGGTGCGTCTCCGCAGGCGCAAAGCGCGCCACCAGGCGCACAAACTCACGAGCCGGCAGGACACCGTCGCGGGTGGCCTCCCACAGGGACGACCACACCAGGGTGCGCGCCAGCGAGTCCTCGATGTCGCCCAGGTGCTCAAGCGCGAAGCGGGTGTGCTCTTCGCTCAAGCGCATCTTGCAGTAGGTCAGATCCTCATCATTCACCAGTGCCAGGTCGTGCTCCACGCCAGCCAGCTCTGGGATCTCGGTGCGCTCACCGTGGATGTCGGTTTCTACTTGGTGGGTGCGGCGCACGGTGCCGTCGACAAGCGAGTAAAGCCCCACGCGAACGCGGTGCGGGCGCAACACATCAGACTCCTGCACCACCGCAAACCCATCGGACGTATCCGCACGCAGGGTGGATACACCCGTGGTGCGCAGCCACGCGTCAGCCCAGTCGGACAGGTCGCGGCCCGAGGCCTGCTCAAGCGCGCCAAGCAGATCATCAAAGGTGGCGTTAGCAAACGCGTGGTTGTCAAAGTGCGTACGCACACCTGCGAAGAATTCCTCGTAGCCCACGTATGCCTGCAGCTGTTTCAGCACGGAAGCGCCCTTGGCGTAGGTGATGCCGTCGAAGTTCTGCTCCGCGGTCTCAATATCCGGGGCATCTGCGGCGATCGGGTGGGTAGTGGGCAGCTGATCCTGCTGGTACGCCCATGCCTTCTCCACAGCGGCAAACGTGGTCCACGCATCCGAGTACTCGCCGATGCCCACCTGAGCGGTGGCGGCGGACCAGGTTGCGAAAGACTCGTTGAGCCACAGGTCATCCCACCACTGCATGGTCACCAGATCGCCGAACCACATGTGCGCCATCTCGTGCAGGATCGTGTCGTTACGACGCTCAAGGCGGTACGGCGTCGGCTCCGAGGTGAAGATGTACTCATCGCGGTACGTCACAGCACCCACGTGCTCCATCGCGCCCATGTTGTACTCCGGGCAGAAAATCTGGTCGTACTTATCCCCAAACGGGTAGGTGCGGCCGAAGTTGGCGTGGTAGAAATCGAAGCCGTCCTTCGTCTGACGGAACAGGCGCTCCGAATCCATGTGCGGGATCAGGCTGGCGCGCGCGTACAGCCCAAGCTCGATCGTGCGCTCCTCACCGTTGTCACCGGTGCACGTGTAGGTGTCCGTGACGCGCTCGTACTCGCCAGCCACAATCGCAATCAGGTAGGTGGACAGCGGGTAATCAATTGCGGTGGTCCACGTCTTGGTGCCGTCGCCGTTGTCGGTGACCTCCACTGCCTCGTTGAGCACCACGGTGTACGCCTCAGGTGCGGTCACCGCAATGTCGTAGGTGGCCTTCAGATCCGGCTGGTCAAAACCGGCGAACACCTTCATCGCCATCGCCGGCTCGAACTGGGTGTACAGGTAGTCTTTGCCATCCACCGGGTCGGTGAACTTGTGCAGGCCCTCACCGGTGCGGTTGTAGGTGATGGTGGCGTTGACGGTGAGCTCGTGCGCGCCGCTGACAAGCATAAGCTCATTGCCGTTGGTAGGGGTGCCGTCAAGGGTTGCCTCAAACTCATCCGCCACCAGGTCAAAGTGGGTCTGACCTGCCTTGGAGTCAAACGTGACCACCGTGCGGGAGGTGAACTGCTCCTTGCCGGTCACATCCACGTGGATGTTGTAGTGGACGTTATCAATCAGTGCCTTACGTGTCTGCGCATCATCGCGCGTGAGATTTGTTTTCATAGGCGCCACGCTACTGAACATCGCTACAGTGGGCCGCATGAGCCTTACAAAAGTTACCTTTTATTTCGATGTTTCTTGCCCTTTTGCCTGGCTGACCTCCCGCTGGATGAAGGAAGTGGAAAAGGTCCGCGATGTTGAGGTGGAGTGGGTGCCCATGTCGCTCGCAGTTCTTAACGACGGTCGCGACCACCTCCCCGAAGCCTACAAAGAAGCGATGAAAGCGAACTGGGGTCCCGCGCGTGTCTTTGCCAAGGTGAAGAACGAAAAACCCGAGATGGTTGACGCGCTGTACACGGCGATGGGTACCAAGATTCACGTGGAAGGCCAAGACCACAAGCAGGGCTTCGGCGCCTATGACGAGATCATCCGCGCAGCCCTTGCGGAGGTTGGCCTGCCGGAAGACTTTGCGGAGGCAGCCAACGTTGACGGAGACGACGCCCTGCTGCGCGGCTACCACCAGCAAGCGATGGACGCCGTTGGGGACGACGTGGGCACTCCGGTGCTCAAGCTTGGCGACACCGCCTTCTTCGGCCCCGTCATCACCCGCGTACCCACCGGCGAAGGCGCAGGCGAAATGTTCGACCACGCCGTCGGCCTGGCGAAGTTCCCGTACTTCTTTGAAATGAAGCGCTCCCGCACGGAGAACCCACAGGTGCGCTAGTTTTTGGCCTGGCTAGCGCTAGGTTTGTGCTTGGTTTGCGCTGGATCGGCGCTTGTCCGGCGGGTGTCCGGGGTACGCTTGTGGGCATGCGTATTTACCTTGGAGCAGACCACGCCGGATTCGAGCGAAAGAACCAGATCAAAGCCCACCTTGAGGCCCAGGGCCACGAGGTAACCGACTGCGGCGCACACGAATACGACGCCGCTGATGACTACCCGGCGTTTTGCATCGCCGCGGCTGAAGCCGTGGTGGCTGACCCGGGTTCCTTGGGCATCGTGCTTGGTGGTTCCGGCAACGGCGAGCAGATCGCCGCGAACAAGGTCAAGGGCGCACGATGCGCTCTGGCGTGGAGCGTGGAGACCGCCAAGCTGGCCCGCGAGCACAACAACGCCCAGCTCATCGGCATCGGCGGCCGCATGCACACCGAGGAAGAGGCGCTGGCTATTGTGGAGGCCTTCGTGTCCCAGCCGTGGAGCGAAGAGGAGCGCCACCAGCGCCGCATTGACATCCTTGCCGAGTACGAGAAGACCGGCGTAGCGCCGGATGTCCCGGGCGCCTAAGCGCTGCGGCGTTTGGCGCCTTGCGGTGGTTCGGCCGTGTTGCACCGCCGCTCGGGCGCCCGAAACCACGTTTGTAGCTACCTACACCCGGCTACCTGCCGTTTTTATCGCTGGTAGCTGCAAGTAAGTAGCTGCAATCTTTGCTGGGGCATCCCTCACGCGGGGTGCTCCGGCGTTATCAAAGAGCGATCGAGGGGGGATCCACGATGCAGATAAAGATGACCGTGGTCAGCATGGCGTTGGCGGGGGTTGTGTTGTTGATGGGCGGATGCGTGCCGTCAGAGAAGATCGGCAGCGTTGCTGCCTCGCAATCAGCCGCGGAGGAGAGTCCGCGTGCGTTCTACTTCGAATCGGGTGTGCTGGAGTTCGGTGACTTCGACCCCTATTCGCTTGGTAACTCCCTCTTTAACCCCTGCACCGAAATCACCCCGGACGAGTTCGCAGCGGCCGGGTTCCCGGAGATCATCGTGAAAGACGAGGGTCGGACATTCCACGGGCTGAACACCTGCCACCTGCCGAGCACGGAGGAACAGACCAGGAAGCTAGTAACCGTGTCCTTTGAAAATGGAAACACAAACCGGGAGATGATCGAAGCCCAAGGCCTTCTGTATCCTGAGCACCGTTCAGAGCTCATCCCAGAACTCTTTGCTTTCGCGGCGAATGATCTTTACCCAGGCTATTGCTATGTCCAGATCGATACTGCTCGTGGAGGATTCGGTGCTTCAGCAGGGGGCCACGAATTGCATGTAACTACCGAAGAGATGTGCACCCTCGCAATCGAGGCGATGGAACAATTATTCAGCACGTTTGGAAGTCCGAATGTCCACTAAAGTGTACACGGTTCCTGCTGGCAAAAGACGTTTTTGGCTCTAAGATGGTGTCTTGCGAAACATAACAAAACACTGATTTTTCGGGGGAATTTTAATGAGCCAAGTAATTCGTTTAGATACAGACGGTCTGATGCGGGGGATTTCTCTTCTGCGGAATGAAGCGAGAACTGCTGAAGTGTCTGGGAAAAGCACTATTAGAAACGCGCTTGCCACCTTTTCTCAACTGTCGGGGTTCCGAGAAGCTGGACATTCCTTGGGGACTATTTCAGCTGTCAACGCGCCGGGATCTTTTCGGGCCCTGGCCTCGCACTTAATGGACGCCGCGCGTGTTTCCGAGGTGAATCTGAAGAACATGCAGCGTGCCGATGACTCGTTTTCGGGAGCCTTTTCCGCGATTAGGTTTGGAAATCTTGATTCGCTGGTGGCGGGGTTAGGGCAGATGGAGGCCTCGCTGGGCCTGGCGAACGCGAAGGCGCCAAGTTTCGCGCCTACGGCGCCTGTGGTCGTGCCGCCCATGAGCCTGCGCGTGTTGGAGCGGCTCCTCGCGGCGTCGAACGTGGCAGCCGCGGAGGCTGAGGCAGCGAACTGGACAATGGCAGCCCGCGCGTTGGATGAGTCCGTGATGGCACTGTTCGAGGTGAAGAACTCGTTTTCCACCTCGATGGAGACAGCATGGGTCCAGCGTGGCGACGCGCACGTGAACAAAATCCAACGCGCCGGCAACGTCTACGCTCGCCGTGCAGACGCGATGTCCGCGCACACCACGGCGTTGGGGAGTCTGGCATCGGCAGAGACCGTCATGGCGGCGGTGGCCGCCACGGCAGCCATGGCGCTTCCTCCCGCGATGCGCCCGGCGTATGAGGCGCAATACCTCGCCGTCTTCGCACCTAGGGCAACCTCGCAGCTAGCGGCAACGGTGCCGTCGTTCGCCCAGCTGTTGCCAGACTTAGATCAGCTTTCGGGCAACCCCTTCGACATCCGGGAGGTCAACGCGCCGGACGCCCCATCATTCGAGCGCTCCCCGCTGCCAAAGATCATCCAAGAATCATTCAGGGCGCTCGGCCATGCGGACCTCGCCAGGGCGACCACGCCTAACGACGTCATCAACGCATACGGCAAGGTCAACCCAGATGTTGTTGAGGCGATTAAAGCGGGTGCGACGCAGACGCAGGCGGCGTCGTTGGCGGCGCCGTCGATACCCCCGTCGTTAACCCCGGGAGCAGGGATGGCTGGTGGCACGCCGGGCAACCTTGCATCGGGTGGTGTTGGTTCAGGTGCTGGCCTGAGCACCATGGCGCCCGGCAGCGTCGGTAGTGCTGCTGCTTCGGCCTCCGTAGCTGGCGGAGGTGCTCCGGCGGGTGGCGTCGCGGGAGGGGCGGGGTCATTCGGCGGGGGCAGCAGCCGCGGGCAACAAAGCAACCGTGGAGCGTTGAGCGCTGGCCGGGCAGGCGGTGCCGCTAGTGGCCTTGCTGCAGGCATCGGCGCCGGTGGAATAGCTGGCGGGCTAGCCGGCGGCATCGGTGCTGGTGGCCTGGGCATGGGTGGCTTTGCTAGCGGCGCGCCACTTGCTGGTCCGGGAATGGGCGCTGGTGCAGGAGCAGCACCAGGAACACAGGGAACACAGGGAACACAGGGACGTGCAACAGCGTTTGCCGGTGGACCCATGGGCATAGCTGGTGCAGGTCAAAGCCAGCAAGGTAAGCAGCGTAAGGCTGCGAAGGTACAAGCAGTGACCAGCGCAGTAGAGCGCGATGGCAACCTCAAGGCACTGCTAGGGGAGGCACCGTTGGTGCTGCCGAGCGTTATCGGCAACAACGTGCGTGAATGAGGGGGGTAGCAGCGGTTATTTGGGGTCGGCATTACGCGCCATGCGGACAACCTCCACGCCACCCATCAAGGCAAGGCCGCCAATGGTGAGTGTGGGGGCGTTCGCAGGCAGATCGTGTTGGGAGATGGTGACGCTTTTGTCGTCGTGAATCTCGAAGCCACCCATGAGGGCGAAACCCTCGCTGAGCACGCGGACATCCTCGGGAACAATGATGCGAATCCCGCCCATCAAAGCAAGGGTGTTGATCCTGGTATGTGCCTCGGTGAAACGAGCTTTGAGCAGGTTCAGATCCGTTCCACCCATCAACGCAAGAGAGAAGTGACTTGGCGCAACAAGCCAGTCGCCGGAGCGTCCAACACCACTCATTACGGAAACAGAGATGGCACTACCCCCGGGCTCACCCGTGACCATGGACAACGCACGGCTGGTGTTCGCCTTCGGAGCCAACGGTGCGTAAGGCATGTTCTGGGGAAGCAAGTCGTCGTTGCTGGGAACATCCAAGTCTGCAGTGAGGTGTTCAACCTCGTCGGCATAGGTTGCACCCCACGCTTGCTTAGTACGCAGGTCAAACTCCTCAGTAGTGAGCTGACCGTCGGCATACGCCGCCGCCAAGGCATCGGTCGCTGCCTGGCGGGCGGCACTGGAGAGACGTTTGCGGGGTTCGTTAGCTGTGCTCACGCGCTCTAGCCTAAGTGAAAATAATGGTTTTAGAAGTCGAAGCCGAAGTCAAAACCGCCGCCATCGAAGCCGCCGCCTTCGAAACCGCCCATGTCGCCCATACCTTCCGCGCCACCGACGTCGGACATACCATCCATGCCACCCATGTCACCGGCCATATCGCCGCCGAAATCGCCAGCTTCAAAAGCCTCCGGCGACGGGGTGCCAGCCATGCCGGCAAACATCGCGGAGTAGAACATCATTGAGGACGCAGCCCACATACCCGTCATCATCGCCGGCGCCCACCACGCGGTGGAGTACCAGCCGGCAGGAACGGGGCGACCTGCGACAGCGCCGCCAGGGTAGTAGTGCGGAGTAGCCGCGGTAGCCACCGGGGAAGCGGTAACCACAGTGCCGTCCTCCTGGCGCACGGTGCGCTCCTCAGTCACGCGACCTGCCTGGCGTTGGCCCTCCAGCTCCGGCAATGCGGGCCCTGCAGGCATGCCCATGATTTCGCGGGCGGCGTTGACGTAATGCAAGCCCTCAAGCGCAGACTCGCGGGCGAGCATGGCCTGCTTCGGCGTGCGGGCATCTGCAAGACCAGCAGATGCTGCGTTAAAACGCTCGGATGCGTCCGCCATCGCCTGCGTTGATGCTGCGTCAGTGCCGGAAATGTTGAGCACTTGGGATCCCAAACGGTCGGTCCAGCGTTTGGCGTCCGCCAATGCGTCGTCAAGCGAAATCTGCTCCTGCTGCCGCGACTGCAACTGCTTGCCGCCACCTGCAGGAAGCAGCCACACAAGCGCGCCGATGATGAGAACAATGAGCAAAAGGGTGAGCAAGGATCCTCCTAAACTTCGTTGTTGTTTGGTTCAACGGGGGAACCTGCGCTAAAGTTCCGAGCAGCTCGTCTGAGCAGCGTTTTGGCGCATGGGAATGTCGTATAGTGGCTAATACCTCAGCCTTCCAAGCTGAAGACGCGGGTTCGATTCCCGTCATTCCCTCCAAGAAAAAGCCCCTCTGAACGGGGCTTTTTTGTTTTTTCGCCACCCGTTGCTATCTCTTATAAGCACGGGTATTACAATGACCCGACGTGAGTTTTTCACGACTCACGGGGCGTGGCGCAGTTTGGTAGCGCACCTGCTTTGGGAGCAGGGGGTCGCAGGTTCAAATCCTGTCGCCCCGACAAGGTTTTTATAACCGTTCAATCGATTTAGTACAGGAGTTATTCGTGAAGACAAACGTCGAGAAGCTCAGCGACACCCGAGTCAAGCTGGACGTCTCCGTCCCCTTCGACGAACTGGGTCGCGAGATTGACCAGGCGTACAAGGCAATTGCACAGCAGGTCAACATCCCGGGCTTCCGTCGTGGCAAGGCTCCTCGCCAGCTTATCGACGCTCGATTTGGCCGCGGCCCAATCCTGGAGCAGGTTGTCAACGACATGCTGCCGTCCCGCTACGACCGTGCGCTGTCCGAGAACGAGCTGAACCCGCTCGGCCAGCCGGACATCGAGATCACCAAGATCGAAGACAACGACGTTGTCGAGTTCACCGCTGAGTTCGACGTGCGCCCGGAAATCGAGGTTCCGGACTTCTCCAAGATGGACGTGACTGTCCCGACCCGCAAGGTTGATGACGAAGCTGTGGACAAGGAGCTCGACGAGCTGCGTGGCCGCTTCGGTGAGCTGAAGGACACCAAGCGCAAGCTGAAGACCGATGACTTCGCTGTGATCGACGTTGAGGCAAGCGTTGACGGCGAGAAGCTGGACGAGGCTTCCGCCGAGGGCCTGACCTACCAGGTTGGCTCCGATGACCTGATCAAGGGTCTTGACACCGCACTGCGCGGAATGAAGACCGGTGAGGACAACGAGTTCACCACCAAGATCGAGTACGGCGAGCACAAGGGCGAAGAGGCCACTGTGAAGGTGACCGTGCAGCAGACCAAGGAGCGTAAGCTGCCGGACCTGGATGACGAGTTTGCACAGCTTGCTTCCGAGTTCGACACCGTTGAAGAGCTGCGCGAATCCACCAAGTCCCAGCTTGAGGAGGGCCTGAAGGCCCAGCAGGCTGCCGACATCCGCGACGAGGTGCTCAAGGCCGCGCTGGAGCAGGTTGAGTTCCCGCTGCCGGAGTCCGTGGTTGATGAGCAGGTGCACAACCAGCTTCACCAGCTCCTGGGTCAGCTGGCACACGACGAGAATGCTCTCGCTCAGCTGCTTGAGGCACAGGGCACCACCCGCGAGGAGTTTGACAAGGACACCCGCAAGCAGGCTGAAGAGTCCGTGCGCACCCAGCTGTTCCTCGACGCTGTCGCAGAGGCTGAGGCCCCGGAGGTTACCCAGGAAGAGATCACCGATCACATCCTGTTCACCGCACAGTCTTACGGCATGGATCCGAACCAGTTCATTGCCACCCTGCAGCAGAACAACCAGATCGGCAACCTGTTTGCTGACGTTCGCCGTGGCAAGGCTCTGGCAGCTGCCATCTCGCGTACGTCTGTGAAGGATGAGGACGGCAACTCCATCGACCCGAACGAGTACTTCGGCGAGATCGAGGACGAGGCTGACGAGGCTTCCGACGACGAGTAAAGCTTTGTAGCGTAAACGCCCCGTGCACCCGGTGAGGGTGGTGCGGGGCGTTTTTTGTTGTCTGTGGTGGGGTGGTGGCGGTCCGCCGGTGTTGAGCGTGGCGCAGTTTGTAAACGACCCCGGGGTCATTTACAAAATACCAGGTCGGGTTTGTCACATCCGTAACAAGGCGGCCTCGCTTACAAAAACTCGCGCCTAGAGGGCGGTTGGGGCTCTAGCTGCACCCGCCGGGCTGAAAACAAATGCGAAATCTTTCAGGGCCCTGGGGTTTTGCAGTCACATCCGTAACAAATCGAAATGTTTGCAATGGGGCTAGTGTGTCGAGCGGGACAAAAGAGGGCACAAGTGGGCAAAGGTGCCAAAGGGGTGGGAAGGGGGCGTACGCCGGTAGCGAACGTGGGCGTCGATAGTGAAATGCCCGAGTAAGGTAGTGGCGTTAATAACTAGTGAAAGCAGCGAAAGATTCTAGAAAGGACGCGGCAACAATGACGCAGCCGACTGGCATGAACCTGGGTGACTCGGTCTATGAGCGCCTGCTCCGTGAGCGCATTATTTTCCTGGGCCAGGAGGTGGATGATGAGATTGCGAACAAGCTGTGCGCACAGATTCTCCTTCTGTCCGCTGAGGACCCGACCCGTGACATCAACCTCTACATCAACTCCCCGGGCGGCTCTGTGACCGCGGGTATGGCGATTTATGACACGATGAAGTACTCCCCGTGTGACATCGCCACCTACGGCATGGGCTTGGCTGCTTCGATGGGCCAGTTCCTGCTCTCCGGCGGTACGAAGGGGAAGCGCTACGCGCTGCCGCACGCGCGCATCATGATGCACCAGCCATCCGCAGGCGTTGGCGGTACCGCGGCAGATATTGCGATCCAGGCTGAGCAGTTCGCGCAGACCAAGCGTGAGATGGCGAAGTTGATTGCGGAGCACACGGGCCAGACTTTCGAGCAGATCACGAAGGATTCTGATCGTGACCGTTGGTTTACCGCGCAGGAAGCCAAGGAGTACGGCATTGTGGACCACGTTATTGAGCACGCCGCGCAGGCTGGTGTGCACTCCATCGGCGAGTAACTACCCGGCAAGCGACAACGCAAGCAAAATCACAGAGGAGAACTTTTCATGACTTTCCAGATGCCCACCTCGCGTTACGTGCTGCCGCAGTTCCTTGAGGAAACCAGCTTTGGCACGAAGCAGATTGACCCGTACGGCAAGCTGTTTGAAGAGCGCATTGTCTTCCTGGGTACGCAGGTGGATGATACGTCCGCAAACGACATCATGGCGCAGCTTCTGGTGCTGGAGTCCCAGGACCCGGACCGTGACATCACGATGTACATCAACTCCCCGGGCGGCTCGTTCACCGCGCTGATGGCTATCTACGACACGATGCAGTACGTTCGCCCGGACGTCCAGACCGTGTGCCTGGGTCAGGCCGCTTCCGCTGCGGCTGTGATCTTGGCTGCAGGTGCTCCGGGTAAGCGTGCGGCTCTGCCGAACTCGCGTGTGCTGATCCACCAGCCGGCAACTGAAGGTACTCGTGGCCAGGTGTCGGACCTTGAGATCCAGGCAAACGAGATTGAGCGTATGCGTCGCTTGATGGAGGAGACGCTGGCGCACCACTCGGGCCGTACCCCGGAGCAGGTTCGCATTGACACGGACCGCGACAAGATCCTCACCGCCGCTGAGGCGAAGGAATACGGGATCATCGACCAGGTCTTTGATTACCGCAAGCTGAACGCGTAGCTAGCAACAACAAAAGCCGCCCGCACCCCCGAAACCGAATCGGAAGGGGAGAGGGCGGCTTTCGCGTTCTTTCGCGCTACTCCGCCGGGGTGCAGTACACTGCGGCGTTGCGGATGGCTTCTGGCGCGCCGGCGAAGTCATCGCGGGCCCAGCAGACGTCCTCACCAACCATGCCGTCTGGGTCGACGCTGGCCCAGCCGTTGCCGCGTGCCTTCCAGAAGTACTGCTGGCCGTCGAGCATCGTGCGGGCCCATTCGCGGTCACAGAAGGTGGAGAACTCGCGGCCGTTGGCCTCGTTTTGGCTTGGCCATGCGCACTCCGCGCCCGGCAGTGGTTCGGGTTCTGGTTCGCGCTCCGGCTCCGGCTCGGCTTGGCGCGTTGAGCTGGAGGTGGAGCTGCGCGTGGACGTCGTTGTGGCCGAAGACTTGCTGGAAGAAGTGGTGGTGGAGCTCGTGGTGGTCTCCTCCGGCTCTTCTTCCTCGGTTGTTTCTTCTGGCTCCGGCAGTTGCGAGGTGCTGGTGTAGGGGAAGTCCAACGCTGGCTCGGCCAGGCGCGCCTCGTCACCCTCGCTGCCGCAACCGGCCAGCAGCATCGCTGAAGTGGCGACGATTGCGGCAGCGGTCTTGACACGGTTCACGCGAGTTTTTCCTTTCGGAGCTTTTTGCTTATCGACGTACCAATTTAACCCATCACGCCTCCAAAAATCCCTTCACCACCCGATTGAATGCTTCTGGGTTCTCAACGGCTACTTGATGGGAGCCGTCGATAACTGCAGATTGCACAGGGCCAGAGACCCCGGCGGCGATCTCGGCGAGCTGCTCGGGACCGGTCCCGGCGTCGTCCTTACCAGCAACGGTGAGCACCGGGCACGTGATTTTGCCAAGTTGGTCGGCGAAGTCCCAGCCGGCGAGGGCGTCGCCGTTTTGGGCGTAGCCTTCGGCGTCGATACGCAAGATCATCTCGCGCACCTCGTTGACCTTTTCTGGATGGCTGGCGCGGAAGCCTTCGGTGAACCAGGCCTTAATAAATGCGTCGGCGAGAGCGCCCATGCCTTGTTCGCGGGCGATGGTGGTGCGCTCGGTCCAGCGCTCTTCGCCGCCGAGGAAGGTTGCGGTTGCGCAGAACACTGCCTTTTCCACGCGGCCGGAGTAGGCAGCCAGCCACTGCGCCAGCGCGCCGCCCAAAGATAGTCCGACGATGTGGAAGCGGTTGACGCCCACGGAGTCAAGTGCCTGCGTGATGTCCTGGCAGAGATCCTCCACGGTGGTGGAACCGGGGGCTACTGGTGCGGTCTCGGACTGGCCGTGGCCGCGGTGGTCCACGGTCACCACCCGGAAGCGCTTCGCAAGCTCTGGGATGAGCGCGTTCCAGGTTTCGTGCGTGGTGGCAATGGAGCTGAGCAGCACCACTGTCTCATTAGGAGTGCCTTCTGTGGGGCCGTGTTCGGTGACGTGTAGGTGAGTCATGGCCCCATTGTGATGAAGGCTGATCTAGCGGGCAACCGGCACAGGTTCCTTTTCGGGTGCAGCGGCGGGCACAGGGCCTTGATCAAGCACGCGATCAACTGGGGAACGCGGAATCAGCGCGGTGCACAGGGCGCCAACTGCGGCGACTGCGGCGAATTGGTAGAAGGCGGTGCTCGGGGTTGCGCCGGAGCCGATGATCAGCCCGCCGATCGCCGGGCCGAAGATGCCGCCGAGTCGGCCGAAGCCCGCGGTCCATGCCACGCCGGCGGCACGCTGGGCGGTGCCGAAGTAGTTGGAGGTAAGGCCATAGACCAGCACCTGGGTGCCCAGCACGCCGATGCCGGCAAGTGCGATTGGCAGGTACATAGGGGCGACAGTGTTGAACTGCGGCAGGATCGCAAGCATGACTGCTGCTAGCAGGAAGGTGCAGGTGATGACGATCTTGGCGCCGATCTTGTCGGCCACCCAGGCGGCGAAGAGGCCGCCAATGACAGCGCCGCCGTTCAGTGCGAGCAGGGAGTACAGCGAATCGTGCGGGGATGCGCCGTTTGCCTGCATGATCTTCGGCAGCCAGGTGTTGAGTCCGTAGGTGGAAAGCAGGCCGATGAAGCTCATCGCGCCGATCAGCAGTGTGCCAATCAGGTAGGAGCGGGAGAAGATACCCGCAAAGCCGGTTTTCTCAATGTCGGACTTCGCCTGAGTGGCGGTTGCTGTGGTGGTGGAGGAAGCCGCTGGGTCAAAAAGGAAGCTGTCCTTCGGAAGCCCGTACTTCTCGCACACCGCGTTGGCCTGGGCGTGGCGGCCGCGGGTGATCAGCCAACGCGGCGACTCAGGAAGCGCCACGTACGCAAGCGGCAGCAGGAACAGCAGTGGGGAAGCGCCGAACAGGAACAGCCCGCGCCATCCCCAGGCATCTTGGAACCACAGGGCCATTAACGACGCCATGACGCCACCCGCCGGCACGCCCGAGTACACAATCGCGTTGAAGAGGTTTTTGCGGTTTGCCGGGGCGAACTCTGCGATGATGGCGCCGCCGGTGGCAACGATCACGCCGATGCCAAGCCCGGTCAGGAAACGCAGGAGGCCGAATATGACGATGGACTGCGCCATCGAGGTCACCGCCATGCCGATGGAGAACCAGACGATGGCGACGAGGAACACGTTGCGGCGCCCAAGCCTGTCGCCAACTGCGCCGGCGGCAAGCGCGCCGACCATAACGCCCACCATGGCCCAGGAGCCAAGGGTGCCGGCAACCTGTGGGCTCAACGCGCCGATTTGGGTGGGGTCTTCCAGGAGGTTAGAGAGTACGGCGCCGTAGATGACGAGGTCGTAGCCGTCGAAAAGAATGGCAATTCCGACAACGGCGAGGATGAGATAGACGGACGCGCGATGCTTGGCCGATGCCCAGCCTTCGCGCTGGATTTTTGGTGTTGCTGGCATTTCAACTCCTTTGCGTGTGAGGTTTCACACAGTTAATTAGAGTTGTGGCGTGGACTCTACTAGGGGATTCCCTCTAGCTTTCCCAGGGAGTCGGGCCGTGAGGGCCTCCCGCGTTAGAATCGTCGGAGTTTGACTGAGCAAGTATGATCAAGAGATCACCTGTCCGAGACGGACTCATACACCACGCTCACACACCACGCGGGAGTTTTTGAAAGTACATGGCAGTAACGCACGACAGCTCAGACCTGCTGAAATGCTCGTTCTGCGGGAAGACGCAGAAGCAGGTTCGCAAGTTGATCGCCGGGGGCGGCGTTTACATTTGTGACGAGTGCATTGAGCTATGTAACGAGATTATTGAGGAGGAGCTGTCGGGGGCGGGCACGCAGGCGTCGGCAAGCGAAGAGAAGCTCCCTCGTCCCTCGGAGATCACCGCATTCCTTGACCAGTATGTGATTGGCCAGGATGTGGCAAAGCGCACGCTGGCGGTTGCGGTGTACAACCACTACAAGCGCATTAAGGCGGAGCAGAAAGTGCTTGGCGCGCGCCGTCGTGATGAGGAAGTGGAGATTGCGAAATCCAACATCCTGCTGCTTGGACCGACGGGCTCCGGCAAGACCTACCTTGCGCAGACGCTGGCCCGCATGCTGAATGTGCCGTTTGCTATTGCGGACGCGACGAGTCTGACCGAAGCCGGCTACGTGGGCGAGGACGTGGAGAACATCCTGCTTAAGCTGCTGCAGGCGGCGGATTTTGATGTCAACCGTGCGCAGACCGGCATCATTTACGTTGATGAGGTGGACAAGATTTCGCGCAAGAGCGAAAACCCCTCCATCACCCGTGATGTCTCCGGCGAAGGCGTGCAGCAGGCGCTGCTGAAGATCCTGGAGGGCACCGTGGCCTCTGTGCCGCCGCAGGGCGGGCGCAAGCACCCGAACCAGGAGTTCATTCAGCTGGACACCACCAACATCCTGTTCATTGTGGCCGGTGCGTTTGCGGGCCTGGATAAGGTGATTGCGGAGCGTGTGGGGAAGAAGGGCATCGGCTTCGGTGCGGAGATTGATTCCAAGGCGCAGCGCGATGAGTCGGACCTGATGTCCAAGGTGCAGCCGGGGGACCTGGTGAAGTTCGGTCTGATCCCGGAGTTCATTGGCCGTCTGCCGATCCTGGCGCACGTGGAGGACCTGGACCGCGAGTCCATGGTTCGCGTGCTCACGGAGCCGAAGAACTCCCTGGTGAAGCAGTACCAGCGCCTGTTTGCCATGGATGGCGCGGAGCTGACCATTACTGAGGACGCGCTGGGCGAGATCGCCGACAGGGCCGCCGAGCGCAAGACAGGCGCCCGTGGCCTGCGCGCGATTATGGAAGAGCTGCTGGTGCCGGTGATGTATGACCTGCCTGACCGCGAGGACATTGCAGAGGTTGTGATCAACGGTGCAGTGGTGCGCGGTGAGGAAGAGCCGCGCTACGTGGCTGAGAACGAGGAGCAAAGCGCCTAACGCTCAAACGGGGTGTTGTGCCGGCCGCGCCTATACTCGAGGGTGTATCTGACCAGCTTCTGCATGGAAAGGCTTCGAGAGAAATGGCATCTGATTTGGCACAGACGAAACAGCCGGTAAAGGTCACTATCACTGGCGCTGCGGGCAACATCGCATACTCCCTGTTGTGGCGCGTGGCTTCGGGCGACGTGTTCGGACCGGATCAGCCGGTGGACCTGACGTTGCTGGAGATTGAGCCGGCGGCGAAGGCTGCTGAGGGCACTGCGATGGAGTTGTCTGACTCCGCGATGCCGCTGGTGCGTGGGATTACGGTGACCACGGATCAGCGTGCAGGTTTTGAGGGCGCGAACGCCGCCTTCTTGGTTGGCGCGAAGCCGCGTGGCAAGGGCGAGTCTCGCGCGGACATGTTGGCCGCCAACGGCAAGATCTTCATCGAGCAGGGCAAGGCGATCAACGCTGGTGCGGCGGATGACATCCGTGTGCTGGTTGTTGGCAACCCGGCGAACACGAATGCGTACATTGCTGCGAAGGCTGCCGGTGATGTCCCGGCTGATCGTTTCAACGCTTTGATGCGTCTGGACCACAACCGTGCGCTGTCCGTGTTGGGCCAGAAGCTTGAAGCGCCAACGGATGCGTTTGAGCGCGTTGTGGTGTGGGGCAACCACGCTGATACGCAGTTCCCAGACCTGACCTACGCGCAGCTTGAAGGCGCTGACGTGATGCCGAAGATTGACCAGGCGTGGTACACCGATGAGTTCATCCCGCGTGTGGCTAAGCGCGGCGCGGAGATCATTGAGGTGCGCGGTAAGTCTTCGGCAGCGTCGGCTGCGTCTGCTGCTGTGGATCACATGCGTGACTGGGTGCAGGGCACGGATGGTCGGTGGACCACGGTGGCGCTGCCGTCCACTGGCCAGTACGGCGTGGATGAGGGCCTGGTCTTCGGCTTCCCGGTGGTTGGTGTCAATGGCCAGTGGCAGGTAGTTGAGGGCCTTGAGATCAACGATTTCCAGCGTCCGCGCATTGATGCGAACGTGGAGGCGCTGCGCTCTGAAGCGGAGGTAGCGGCGCAGCTTTTCTAAGGGACTAAGATGGTTCGTTGTGACTGAAGCGACGAACCTCCCTGCGACGAACCTTCCGAAGTCTTGGGACCCGAAGGAACAAGAAGAGCGACTCTACGAAGGCTGGGTTGAGGCGGGGTATTTCACCGCCGACCCGGCTTCGGAGAAACCGGCGTATTCCATTGTGCTGCCGCCGCCGAATGTGACTGGTCAGCTGCACATGGGGCATGCGCTTGACCACACCTTGATGGATTCCCTGGTGCGCCGTAAGCGCATGCAGGGCTATGAGGTGTTGTGGTTGCCGGGCATGGACCACGCCGGTATTGCCACCCAGACCAAGGTTGAGGCGAAGCTGAAGGCTGAGGAGGGCAAGGACCGTTACGACTATGGTCGTGACGAGTTTGTTGACCGTGTTTGGGAGTGGAAGCACGAGTTCGGCGGCACGATTACCACGCAGATGCGGGCGATCGGCGACTCGGTTGATTGGTCGCGTGAGCGCTTCACGCTTGATAGCGGATTGTCGCGCGCCGTCCAAACCATCTTCAAGCAGCTGTATGACGCTGGCATGATTTACCAGGATTATCGCCTGGTGAACTGGTCCCCGGTGTTAGAGACTGCGGTGTCTGACATTGAGGTGGTGTACAAGGACGTTGAGGGTGAGTTTGTCTCTATCCGCTACGGCTCGCTCAATGATGATGAGCCGCACCTGGTGGTTGCAACCACTCGTGTGGAGACGATGCTGGGTGACGTTGCTATTGCGGTTCACCCGGAGGATGAGCGCTACGCGCACCTGGTTGGCCAGGAGTTTGACCACCCGTTCCGCGATGACCTGAAGCTGAAGGTGATCGCTGATGATTACGTGGACCGTGAGCTGGGTACCGGCGCGGTGAAGATTACGCCTGCGCATGACCCGAATGACTATGAGATGGGTCTGCGCCACGATCTGGACATGCCGATCATCATGGATGAGAAGGGCCGCATTGCCAACACTGGCACCAAGTTTGATGGCATGAGCCGCGAAGAGGCCCGCGTGGCTGTGCGTGAGGCGTTGGCGGAGCAGGGGCGCATTGTGAAGGAAGTGCGCCCGTACGTGCACTCTGTTGGTCACTCGGAGCGCTCCGGTGAGCCGATTGAGCCGCGCCTGAGCTTGCAGTGGTTTGTCAAGGTGTCTGAGCTGGCACGCATGTCTGCTGAGGCGGTGCGTGAGGGCGATACTGAGATCCACCCGACGTCGATGGAGAAGCGTTACTTCGACTGGGTGGACAACATGCACGACTGGACCATTTCGCGCCAGTTGTGGTGGGGCCACCGCATCCCGATTTGGTACGGCCCGGAGGATGCTGAGGGCAACCGTGACGTGGTGTGTGTTGGCCCGGATGAGGAGCCGCCGGCAGGCTACGAGCAGGACCCGGACGTGTTGGACACGTGGTTTTCTTCTGCACTGTGGCCGTTTTCCACGATGGGTTGGCCGGATAAGACCCCAGAGTTGGAGAAGTTCTACCCAACCACCGTGCTGGTTACGGCGTACGACATTTTGTTCTTCTGGGTTGCGCGCATGATGATGTTTGGCACCTTTGCCGCAACACAAACCCCGGATGTGCTGGGCCAAGGCAAGGATGGCCGCCCGCAGATCCCGTTCGAGCACCTGTACCTGCATGGTCTGGTGCGCGATGAGAAGGGCCGCAAGATGTCGAAGTCTCTGGGCAACGGCATCAACCCGATGGACTGGGTGGAGCAATACGGTGCGGATGCGCTGCGTTTCGCGCTGGCTCGTGGTGCGAACCCGGGTGTGGATTTGCCGATTGGTGAGGACAACGCCACCTCTGCTCGCAACTTCACCACCAAGCTGTTCAACGCCGCGAAGTTCGCGCTGATGAACGGCGCCCAGGTGGATGAACTGCCGGCGCGTGAGGAGCTGACGGACGCTGACCGTTGGATCTTGGACCGCTGCGAAGAGGTCCGCGCCAAGGTGGACGCCTACCTGGATGATTACCAGTTTGCTAAGGCCAATGAGGAGCTCTATCACTTCGCGTGGGATGAACTCTGTGACTGGTACCTAGAGATTGCCAAGACGCAGATTCCGCGGGAGGGTACGACCGCCCAGGGTGAAAACACCCAGGTTGTGCTCGGTCGCGTCCTGGACGTGGTGCTGCGCCTGCTGCACCCGACCATGCCGTTTATCACTGAGGTGCTGTGGAAGGAACTCACCGGCGGCGAGACGGTCACGCTTGCGCCGTGGCCGAGCGCGCAGGACACCAACGGTGGCGCTGAGACTGATCTCAACGCGCGCCGTCGTATTGAAGACTCCATCAAGCTGATCACGGAGCTGCGCCGCTTCCGCGCCGATCAGGGGGTCAAGCCCAGCCAGAAGGTGCCGGCGAAGCTGGACTTTGCCGCGGCTGACTTGGTGGCGCAGGAAGACATGGTGCGCCAGATTGCCAGGGTGGAGGAGCCGGGTGATGGTTTCGTGGCGTCGGCAAGCATCGAAATGCGCCTGAGCCAGACCACCCTGGATGTGGCCCTGGATACCTCGGGCACGGTGGATGTGGCCGCTGAGCGCAAGCGCCTGGAGAAGGAACTTGCGGCGGCGCAGAAGGAGCTGGACACCACGGCGGCGAAGCTGGGCAATGAGCAGTTTTTGGCTAACGCGCCGGAGCCGGTGGTGGAGAAGATCCGCCAGCGCCAGCGTGTGGCGCAGGAGGAGTTCGCGCGCGTGAGCGCTCGTCTTGAGGGGCTCAATGGCTAAGGGGACGCCTAACGGGTTCGGCAGCTTCGAGGTGTCGGAGGACGAGCACGGCCGCTCGATCGACCTGGGCCAGTGGGCTGGGGCCACGCTTGGTAGCGGTGATGCGAACGACACCGACGCCGAGACCGCCGAGGACGCGCCCATCGAGCGCCCGGTCACGGACGAGGACCTCGCCGCGCTTGCGCAGGTGGAAGAGGAGCTGAACGCGCGCTGGCCGGAGACGGACATTGATCCTTCGCTGGAGCGCATTGAGCTGCTGATGGATCTGCTGGGCCAGCCGCAGAAGTCCTGCAAGGTCATTCACGTGGCGGGGACGAACGGTAAGACGTCCACAGTCAGAATGATTGAGTCGCTGCTAGCGGCGTTTGGCAATCGCGTTGGGCGCACCACCAGCCCGCATCTGCAGCTGATCACGGAGCGCGTAGGTATTGATGGAGCGCCGATCCACCCGGCCGATTTCGTGCGGATTTACCGCGAGATCGAGCCGTACATCCAGATGGTGGATGAGCGCTCGGGTATCCCGATGAGCTACTTCGAGGTCACCGTGGCCATTGCGTTTGCCGCGTTCGCCGATGCCCCGGTGGACGTTGCCGTGGTGGAGGTTGGCATGGGCGGGCGTTGGGACGCCACCAATGTCGTCGACGCCGACGTGGACGTGATCATGCCCGTGGGCCTTGACCACACGGATTATCTGGGGGACACGGTCGCGGAGATCGCCGGTGAGAAGGCCGGCATTATCCGCTCCGCGGACGCAGTGGCGATCATTGCCAACCAGGAGCCGGATGCAATGAATGTGATCCTGCAGCGTTCCGTGGAGGTTGGCGCGACGGTTGCGCGTTTGGGTAGTGAGTTTGATGTGGTGTCGGCAGACGTGGCGCTCGGCGGCCAGATGCTCACGCTGCGCGGGTTGTCTGGCGAGATAGACAACGTGTTCGTGCCGCTGGCTGGTGAGCACCAGGCGAAAAACGCTGCCGTAGCATTGGCCGCGGTGGAGGCGTTTTTCGGTGCCTCGGCTGAGCGCCCTTTAAACCCGGATACGGTGCGCACCGGCTTTGCTAACGCTGCGTCGCCGGGTCGCCTTGAGCGCGTCCACACCGCTCCGACCACGTTTGTAGACGCCACGCATAACCCGCACGGCGCCCGCGCCCTAGCCGCAGCGCTGAGCCGTGACTTCAACTTCACCCGCCTGATCGGCGTGCTGGGCATTTTGGGTGACAAGGATGCCCGCGGCATTATGGAGGCGCTTGAGCCGGTGTTGACGGAGGTGGTGGTGACGCAGAATACGTCGCCACGCGCGGCCGACGCCTACGACCTGGCTGAAACCGCCCGCGAAATCTTTGGCGATGAGCGCGTCCACGTCGAGCCGAACCTCGCCGGCGCCTACGACCTAGCCGTGGAGTTGGCGGAGGAAGAACTCGACGAAGCTGGCGTGCAGGCGGGCAACGGTGTGATCATCACCGGCTCTGTTGTCACCGCTGGTGAGGCTCGCGCATTGTTTGGAAAGGACCCTAAGTGAGCTCGAAGCATTCACGCGAAATCCCCGTCGGCCCCCTCGGCCCCGGCCACGCGCCGGTAAAAGACCCGATGGCGGGCCTGCGCCCGGTGATGTCCGGCACGCTAGTCATGGAGGCCATCACGGTCTTTCTCATCCTGCTGGTGGTGTTGAAAGTGGACGGCGGCGCGCTGTGGACCACGTTTAACTGGGTCTACATCACGGTGTTGGGTGCCGCGCATCTGATCATGGCGTTTGCGCAGCGCGCGCCGGGGGCCCTGTGGATCAACCTGGCGCTGCAGATCCCGCTGATCTTCGGTTTCTTCGTGCACTGGTCGGTCACGGCCGTGGGCATCATCTTTGGCATCGTGTGGTTTTACATTGTGAAGCTGCGCTCAGAGATGGAGCGTCGCATGCGTGGCGGCTACCTGGTCACGCAGCACTTGGGCGCCTCAGAGGGGTAGGTTGCGTCGCAGGATTTTGCCTGCGGCGTTGCGCGGTATTTCATCGATCACGGTGATGCCGCGCAGTTTTTTATATGGTGCGACGCGCTCGGCCATCCAGGCGATGAGGGCATCCTTGCTTTGCGACGCCCCATGCCACACCACAAACCCCCACGGCACCTCCTCACCGTCTTCGGTTTTCCTGCCTGCCACCGCGGCGTCCGCCACCTGCGGGTGGGTGAGCAGGACGGCTTCAAGTTCAGCGGGGGAGATTTGGTAGCCGTGGTATTTGAAGATGTCTTTGACGCGGTCGATGATGTCCACGGTGCCGTTGTCACGCAGCCGCGCCAGGTCACCGGTGTGCAGCCAGTCGCCCGGCCCAAGTGGGGGTTGGTCGCGGTAGCCGCGCATGAGTTGCGGGCCGCGGATGAGGAGTTCGCCGGTTTTGGCGTCTTCACCAGTGTCTAGGTCCACGATCCGAAACTGTGTGTTGGGTACCGCAAAGCCGATGGAGCCAGGCGTTGATTTCCCGGCGATGCCCACGTGTGTGACCGGTGCCGATTCCGTGGTGCCGTAGCCCTGCAGGATCGTGGTGTCCAGTTTGCGCTCCACGCTTCGGGCGAGTTCCTCATCGAGTGAGGCGGCACCGCACACCATGAAGCGGCTGGCAGCAAACGCGGCTGCGTCGAATTCCTGCTTGGCCAGAAGGCGGGCGATCGGCGGCGCGATAAACGTCAGCTCAATGCCGTGTTTCGCGTGGGTGCTCACCATCTCCTCGAAGGAGAAGCGCCTGGTGGTGTGGATATGGTGCCTTGCGCGTAACGACGCCAACAGCAACGTATTCAACCCATAAATATGCGTAAACGGCAGCGGCGCAAAGGTTCGCGTCTGCGCTTCGATGCCGCTTGCGCGAAGGGCAGTTCCGAACTGCGCGGCGTTCGCCGTGATTGCGGCGTGGGTCAGCTCCACCGCCTTGGGAAGTCCCGTAGTACCGGAGGAAAACGGCACGGCGGCAATGGACTGCGGGTCAATCAGCGGCGGGGTGTATTCGCCGGCGGTGGGTGACTGGATCCCGTGTTGGATTTCATTCAGTGTGAGTTCGCGGGTGGTGTGGGAGAGGCGTTTGAGGGTTGACGCTTCGTCGTCAAGCAATAAGGCCCCGATCAGCGTGACGGTGGAGCCGGCGCGCAGGATGGCCAGCAGGCCGACGGCGAAGTCGATAGAGTTCGGCTGGCGCAGTGCGATGACTTCCCCGGGCGCGATGGTGGCGGCGAGTGCCTCAACGCGGGCGGCGAGCTCGCCGTAAGTAACGGTGCGGCCGGTGTCTACCTCGGTGATTGCGGGCAGGTCCGCGTCATTGCGGAGGTCTCCCAGCACGAAGGTGAACACGTCCGTGTTGGGCAAGGTGATATCCGGCAGCGGGCTACGGTACTGCATGCGCACAGGCTACCTGCGGTATAAACGGGGCTCATGCGCAACCTTGCATTTATCCTCGCCGGCGTCCTGGCCCTGCTTGCCGTGTTCAGTGGGCCGCTCGGCTGGCCGCGATGGGCAGCACTTGCCGCTTTGGGAGTCGCCTTTGTGCTCCTTGCGTGGGGGTTTGCGGACAAAGCCCGCAACATGCAGGCAAAACCCAAAGTTTTGGACCCTGAACAGCGCGCCACCATCGCCCGCATGAAGGCCGAAGGCAACACGCCAATGGCCATCTCGCAGGTGCAGCTCTGGTTCCGCAACACCACACCCGAGGAGGCAGCGCGCATAGTTAGCCAGGTGTAGGTAGGATTTAGCGTTATGACTGAACGTACTCTGATTCTGATCAAGCCGGACGGCGTGGCAAACGGCCACGTCGGCGAAATCATTGCCCGCATCGAGCGCAAGGGCCTCAAGCTGGTCGAGATGGATCTGCGCACCGCAGACCGCGAGACCGCAGAGAAGCACTACGCCGAGCACAAGGACAAGCCGTTCTTCGGCGAGCTGGTTGACTTCATCACCTCCGCACCGCTGGTTGCCGGCATTGTTGAGGGCGAGTCTGCAATCGCAGCATGGCGCCAGCTGGCCGGCGGTACCCACCCGGTTGAGAAGGCCACCCCGGGGACCATCCGCGGTGACTTCGCACTGACCGTTGGTGAGAACGTGGTGCACGGCTCTGACTCCCCGGAGTCCGCTGAGCGCGAGATCGCCATCTGGTTCCCGAACAAGTAAACGCTTGTTTTCCGCCCCGCCTTTGTGCGGGGCTTTTTGTTTTTCTGGGGGTTGTTTGTGGGCGGTTTTGCTCGGCCGCCAGCCTCATTCGCCGCTCCTGCCGCCGGCTCAATCGCCCTCTTCGACTACCTCTAGGGAAACAAATATGCAGGGGAAGATATGCAGGTCTGCAGGTCACGGACGATTTTCATTAACAGGCCTCTTATTGAAAAAACGCTCTGACCATTGCTCCTGCATATCGTCAAACACCTCTTAAGTATGTTTTAAAGCACTGGCCCACTACCTGGTGTTTTAACCAGGTTCTTCGCTGGTTATTAATCTTCCGCTAGAGTTTCAGCCAGCCGGTGCGGTCGCCCACCCCCCCCGAGGCGCAGCTCCGGTTAGGCCTAGCGGTTGAGCCCCACCCCCAAGGAACGCTCCCGCTAGGCCGCTCTGCTACTCCTCTCCGCCGGTTAGGCGTGCGTAGTTGGTGAACAGCAGCTCCTGGCGCTGCCTCTCGTTCTGGAGGCGCTTCGGAGCGCCGAAGGCGGTGTCAACCTCGCGGTCCAGGGCGTTGTGCGCCTTGATCAGCTCCGGTGCCATCGCCAGCGGGTTATAGTGCTCCGCCAGGGAACGCTCCGGGTGCAACTTGCGCGCAGCGAGCACGCCTTGCCCGGCCTTGATAATCCGCTGCCGCTGCTGCTCGGTGAGCTCCGGCACCGGGAACGTGTTCCAAGTGAGGGTGTTAGCAAAATTGAGATCCGACTTGAGGCGGCCTCCGATCATCCGCTGCCAGGTGATGAACATAGAGGAGGAGATCAGCCCAAACAGCAACCCCTCCGGGTCCTCAGCCGTGTAAACCTTGTCACCGGCGATAACGTCAGCGGAATAGTGCGCTGCGGTGTAGTAGAGCCGCGTCTCTGAGACCACGCGGGGGATCGCCACGTAATCCACCGCTGGCTGGTGTAGTTCCTGAAATAAGTACGGCGTAGCCGCAGACTCTCTGGTTGCTGCCTTGCGGCTTGCGAGGCGCATGGTGCGTACCGTCTCTACCCGCTCCCGAAGCAGCGGGGAACGCTCCAGGTCCGCCGGGTCGAAATCTGCATCCGCCATCCACAGACACCAGCGGTCCAGGCCTCGCACCAGCTCTCGCCCCATGCGGAACGGGCGCAGGTACTTCGCCGCCACCGGATCAGCCGCAACCTCCTCGTAATCCGCTACTTCCACAATCAGGTTGCCGCCGTCTACCGGCTTGGAACCGAACCGAACGGCTGGAAGATCCGCAAGGGGTTTAGAGCGCTTGGCAACCAGAACCTGGGGCCCGTCGATCAGGTAGGCGTTAATCCCGGTGTCAACCTTCATGGGCACCGGCTCGCCGTTAACTTGCGGGTAATCCCACAGTCTCGGGATTAACCCAGCCTCGCGGGTGAATCCAACAATCACACAGTGCACCGCCGCCTGGCCCGGCGCTTCCGAATCCCAGGCGAAGGTCCGGTGCGCGAACTTGATCTGCCAGCCCTGGCGGTACAATGGCCCGAACAGCGCCGGGACCGGCTGGCCCTGGGTAATCGAGTTTGTGGTTACGAACGCGAAATCGCCCGGCCGGTCCTCGAACAGGCGCATCGCCTGCGCGTGCCAGGCCGTGACGTAATCAAGGTAACCGTCGTAATCCTTGCCCCAGACACGGCGCATGTCCTCTGTCTGCTCTTTGGTTTTGGTGTACTGCCCAATGAACGGCGGGTTACCAAACACAAAGGTTCTACCCCTGGGAACCGGCAGCAGCTCTCTCCAGTCCACCCCCAGCGCGTTCGCGTGGTGAATCCTTGCGCTGATCTGGATAGGCAGACGCGAAGGCGCTTGCCCCACACGCTCAGCGAGCTTCTTGTTCGCCTGGTGATCCACCAGGAACATCGCGGTCTCAGCGATCCTGGCGGGCCACCAGTTCAGCTCTATCCCGTGAAACTGTCCGATAGACAGCTTCTGCTCGAACGCGACATCCACAACGAACTGGTCGTTCTTCTGGCGCTCGCGCAGTTCAACGATCACGTCGGTCTCGATCTCGCGTAGCTCGCGGTACGCAACGATAAGGAAGTTGCCGGAGCCGCACGCCGGATCGCAGTAGACGTTGTTCGCCAGCGAATCACGAAACGCCGCCAGATCCTTCTGCGTGGTTGTCTTGTTGCGGATCAGCCGGTCCGCCTCCGCCCTGAGATCATCCAGGAACAGGGGCCCCAGCGTCTTGAGAATGCTCTTCTCGCTCGTGTAGTGCTCGCCAGCCTCGCGGCGGGCCTCCTTGCTCTTCACCAGCTGGAACAGCGATCCGAAGATAGCCGGGGAAATATGACTCCAGTCGAACCGGCAAGCGCGCAGCAGTGCGCTGCGCATCCCAGCATCGAAGTACTGCAACCCCATCGGCTCTGCGAAGATCGCGCCGTTGACGTACGGGAACCGCGCCATCGAATCGGGCACCCTTCGCCTGCGCTCCTCCGGGGTGTTGAGCACGTCGAACAGCGCGTTGAGCTGAGCCCCCAGGTTCTCCGGCGTGGTCGCCTCCTCGACGAACCTGGTAAACAGGTCAGCCTCCCACAGCCCAGCATCATCACCGAACAGTAGGAACAGCAGCCTGGTGAGGTACATCGAAGTCTCTTGAACCGCCAGGTCCTCCTCCTCGGGCGTGCGCGCCGCGTCCGCGCCAACACCCTCGTCGGCATCCTCGCCAACCATCGCCGTAAACAGATCGGCCATTAAGCGAGAAGCCCGGATGGAGGCCTCCACCTCCTCGGCCTTGGAAACAGTCTCGTAACCAGCAAGGAACTTGAGCTGATCAACGCGGCTAGCAACCTCCGCCAGCGGGAACTCGGTATCGAACGCCAGCTGCGGATCACCCAGCCTGATCAGCCGGAAACTCTCGAAGTTGGTCAGCAGAATGTAGCGCGGCCACTCTGTGTCCGCCACGTCCCCGCCGTTGAGGTAGTCCAGCACCTGCTGGTAAGCGACCCCCAGATCAACGCCCGGGCGCTTGGCCTCGCCGATCACCACGCCGGGAACAAACAGATCGATCCGACCACGGCCCCCGGTTGAGGCGCGCGTAGCGTTGCGCTCGAACAGGTTGAATCGCTCGCTCTGGATACCGAAGCAGCGGAACAGATCTATCCAGAAACGCTGCGCGCTCTGCTGCTCCTCGCCGCTGAGGCCTTCGCACTTCCACTCTTCCAGCTCGCCCAGCCAGTGGGCTTGAAAATCTCTCAGCCTGCGCAGCATGGTATCGCGGTCCGGCCTGGTGTTCAGCGGGTTTACAGCCATGCCCAAACACTAGCGGAGGTGCCCAGCCGAGAAGCCGAAACAGGGTTACGCGGGCAGAAAATCCTTCGCGAACGGCAGAGCGAGACCTGCCAGCGAGACAACCAGTGCCAGGACAGAGATCGCGATAGCAGCGGTAGCGCTGGAGCCGTTCTGCTCCTGGTGCTGGGTTGACTCCACGCACTGCTTGGTGAGCGCACGAATCTTGTGGAACGCCGCGATCTCCTCGGGGGTGTTGAACCTATCGAACTCGCCGGTCGTGAAGTCCGCGTCCGTCAGCTGCGCCATCTCCCGGTAGCGGTCCTTCGCCTCGGCAACGCTGAGGTAAACCCCAGCAAGCTCGCTGCCGTCGGTGAGGTACTTGGGATAGTGCGAAGTGAAGTAGCGAGCAACGGACTCCTCTTCGGTTGTTTCGAGATACAGGGCGCAAACGCTGCCCTCCACCTTCAGGGACGCTGCTTCCGCCGGGGTAGCGAAAACAGCAGTAGCGGCGCACGCTGCTACGGCAGCGGCCTGGAAACGTTTCATACGGACCTCCTAGCGGGCACAACAGTTTCGCACAGGATAGCTGCCCACGCGGTGCCGTGCGCACGCTTCCGCTCCGCTCGTACTCTCCCGGCCTCGGTCTCAGCTAATCACCGGGTGTTGGCGTGCGTGGGCCGGTAGCCGCCCGCAGCGCGAGGGCTGGACACACACTGCCGTCTGTCTCCTTGAGTACGAACCGGTGGGGCCCGCCGCCCACGGCAACCGGCGCGAAGCTCGCGCCCATCACCGCGCGGGCGTGGTAGCCGCCTGAGGTGGGGCAGCACACGGCCCCGAACGCTCACAACAGCCCCCAGAATCCGTTCTGGGGCGCTGAACCATCACCGGGCAACCAAACACCCTGCCCAGCCAGTTAAAGAGCTCCAGGAGGGTGTACGCCGGAGACACTCCCGGCCACGCACTGAGGAACCTATTATCCCGGGGTGCTGCTGCGCAGGCAGTGCTCGATCCAGTCCGCCAGCGAGACCTCAGCCAGCTCCGCAACCTCCAGCGCGAAGCTCCGGCTTGCGTGCGCAACCTCGATCTGCACCTGCGCGTGCAACTCCTCGAAATAGCGGGCGTAGCGCTCCGATACACCAGGCACAGCAAGGCCGGTGCCGTCCGCCAGGGCCGTGCAGTCCGTTGGCATTAGCCTGCGGGCAGTCTCACCGATAAGCTCCGCCACCGCCTCTGGGCCCGTACCAGACCCAGCACGCTTGCGCACCGTCACTTGCCACCCCCTCGGCTCCAGCGGGCGTTAGCCGCCCGGCGTGCCTGGCGCTCGCGGCGCTGCGCACGCTCCACCGCCTCCGCATCGGAATCAGGCAATCCCAGCGACTTAATCAGCGTGTTGAGCGTCGTTGTTTGTGCCCTGATCTCCTGAATCAGGGGGTGGATAATCAGCTGCCCGGTACTGCCTTTGGCGGTCAGTGGCGCGGTAGCGGAGGCCTCCTCCAGCTTCTCGATCTGGTCAGCGACCCTGCAAGCGCGCTCCAGAATCGCCACCTTCCCAGGCTCGCCTTGGAAATCAAATTCCCCAACCATAGAGTCCCACAGCCGCAGCCCGGCCGGACCCAGGTTCTCTGGTACTAGCACTGTCATGCGCACGCCTCCTTGACGGCCCGAAGGCCTGCAAGCGGGTTTAACCCGCGTTTGTAGTGTGTGTTCTCCTCGATCGTGCACGGGAACAGGTTGTGCACGGTGTGCCCCATCGTGCCCGGACGGTTCAGCGGATCGAAATGATCCAAACTCATGTTCTCGCTGGTCAGCGGCGTACCAGAGTAGTGCGAGCGGGCCGGGTCGATCCCCGAGGCCTCCCAGTGCGCCAGCAGCTGCTCCTCCGTCACAACCACGGCCGGAGCCCCAAGCTTGATAGCTCGCGCTAGTCCGCGATCTAGACGAATCTTCCACGGATGCCGCTGCCGGTACAGCCTGCTGGAGGAGCGAGACTTAGCGCGAGCTGCGTCCCGGTCCTGGTTAAGCCTCGCCAGGTCGCGAGCTCTCTTGCACACCTTGCACTCGCTGCGCGGCTTGCCCTTGCGAAGGCCGAACTCGCTCAGCTCCTTCACCGCCTTGCACGGGTTGCACCGCTTAAGCCGGTAGCCGCGCAGCACCTCGTGATGCTCCTGCGGCAGCCGGTTCCGTTCGTTCGTTTCCAGCCACTGGTTGGCAAGCGCGGTGTACTCCTCGGACGTTACAGCATCAAGGTAGTACCCCCTTGCCTCGCGCAGCCTGCGAAGCTGCGCCGGTGATACCTCCGGAGTCGTTGTTTCTGTCATTGTGTAAAGCTTCTTTCGTGTTGGTCGTTAAAAAATGGGCGAAAAGTCAGCACAGCCGAAGGCTGCCTTTATCACGCTCGGTCTCGCGTACGGGGTAGGGGCATACCCCCTGGGGTGTTGTGCCAGCTCACAGCCTTGCCAGGCGGCGCGGTTGCACGCGCTCAGCCGGTGAGTAAGCCGGGAACAGTCGTGTCCTGCTGCCAGCGAGGAGGGCCTCCAGGCCGGTGCCTGCGCTGCCGGTGCCCTGCCAGGAGCAAGCGCAACCCAGCGCAGCGCACACCTCCAGCAAGCCCGCTAGTACGCTCCTGCACACCTCCGCAGCTCGCGCTGCGCGTCCTCACCCAGCGCCTGGTAGCGCTGTTCAAACACCCCGGCAGTCTCTGCTGCCTCCGAAGGCAGCGACAGGGCCAGGGCCACGCCGTCCTGCACGGCGCGCAGGCGAACCGGGTCCACCGCTGCCAGGGCAGCGTTCACCGCGCCGGAACCTGCGGTCTGGATCGCCGCGTACTGCTCCAGGGTGGCGGGCTGCAACACCAGCAGCTGGGTTGACAGCTTGTTCACGCGGTATTCCTCAGTAGGAACAACGCGGCCGAGGTCCAGCAGCCACTGGCGCGCCTGCTCGATCACGGCGTTAGCCGCCTTCGCCTCCGTGTACGCGGTGAACGTCTCAGGGCCCCAGCTGGTCACGTCCTCGGCAGTGAACTCGCTAGGCAGCAGCGGGGCAGCCTCAGCGTAGCGGCGCGCCGCCTCCGTAAACCCCGGCTCGATCTGCTCCAGGTACGCCTCCAGGTTGTCAGCCACGCTGGTGCGCAGCGCATCCGCGATCATGGCGCGGGCCTGGTTGGCAGCGCGTAGCATCGGCTCGCCAGCGGTGGCTGAGTGCTCGGCCTGCGCTCGCACCACGCGAGCAACCTTCTTCGGATCAAGCACACCCTCCCAGCCCGGGGCCTGCTGTACAGACTCCTCCAGAGCCTCGGCAACAGCGAGGAGCTTGGCTACTCCGGCGGGGTGCTCCAGGCCGAAGGCGTTGACGGTGTTGATACGGTCGGTTGGAGAAGAATAAAAGTTCATAGTTGTTTCCTTCCGGTGTTGGTTACTGGTTGGTCGGGTAGGAGTGGACAGCGCCGTTCGTGCCGTCGGGCGCGTCCTCCGGGTAGTGGGTAATACGCTCTGCGTGGTCAACGATCGCGTCCGCGAAGGCGAACGCTTGATCCGGTGACAGGTCCACGCGGTTGGGGCCGCGCACAACCACGCGGTCCGGGTCGGTGCGGACGGTTACCCTTGAGCGCTTGCCCATTACTTCCAGCCGGGTGTTGCCGGTCATGGTGTTATCCCTTCTCTACTCGCAAAAACGTGCGCCTCAGCGCCCGTCTAAGCGGTTCGTTCTACGCTCCGGGGTGTTTACCCCGGAGAATGTTTTTAGGCCCTCTGCGGGCCTTCTAGGCCCCTCTACGGGGCTTGCTTGCTTGCGTTGAGCGCCTCCGCCACCAGCTTTGCGTTGGTGCTGGTGAGAAGTTGCTCGCGGGTTAATCCCGCCTCTGCTGCTACACCGTCAATCCAGCGGCGCTGCGCCGCCTGGCGCTGGCGGTAGCGCTTGCTGTACTGGCGCTGCTGCTGCGGTGTGCAGCCGTTAGGTAGTCGTTGCATGGTCGTACCCCTAGCGTTAGTGTTTTCGATAAAAATAAGAGCGCCCCCGGCCCGGCGTTCGTGCCGGGCCAAGGGCAGACCAACAACCAGCACCCCTCCGGCCGAAGCAAAAACCGGAAGGAGCCAGAGCGCCCAGCGACGCTCAGGGGGACGCACGCCAGCACCACAGACAAGGAAGTTTGGTAGTTGCTTGCACAACGTTGCGTGCGCCCGCCTCAGCGCCGTTGCGGCTGCTGCTGGTTGGGGTTCATCGCCGGGGAAACGAACGTCCCGGCGGGAGAAGGATGCCCGCGGGGGCCTCCATAATGTATATAGGTGCCACACACCACCGGCGGGCCTCGGTGGGCCCGGTGGCGCTGGTGCAAGCGGGGCCTATCTGCCCAGCTCACCCCTCGTATTGTATATAGGTGTTCAAATGTCGGTACCCCCCATTTCGGGGGTATTGGTTGATGTTGTGTGCATAATCTGGTATTGGAATCTCCGGAGATTATCCTCCGCAATGTATATAGGTGTCACAAATCCCAATTACCCTATTCCGGGGGTGCGAGTTGCAGGCTCGCTCACCGGGGTGTAGGCACCCCCTTCGGAGGTTGCAGGTCTCCGGGGCCTGCACACCACAACCACCACCGCAGCCACCCTCCTGCGGGGGTGCCTGCTTGCTTCGGGTTGACTTGCTCGGCCTGGCCTGATCGACCATGCCAGCGCAACCTTCGCCGTCGGCTCCCGGCCTCCGGTACCACCAACCTCGCCCCCGGTTCTTCTTCCGGTGGCTCGCCGCAGCCCGAAGGAGCGGAGGCGCTGATCCGGTGATCACGGTTGACCACCGAACCAGCGGGACTAGCTCGCGGCGGGAATCTCCCAGATCCCCACCCCTCGCTAAACTTCCGCGCGCTCCAGGCGCGCTGAGTGCATCCCCCGGATGCCGCTGTCCATTGTCTCGGCTCCCGGTGCCTTGACAATTGACACCGGAGGGGGATACATAAGGGGGTGACTGTCAAATGTCAAAACTCTCTGACCTGCGGAAACGCAAGCCGTTTTGACACTGATATTTTGCCGGAGTGTCAAAAGTATCTGCGGTTTTCACGGTCCCACGCCAGCCCGGATCTCCCGATCTTGGCCCTGATCGTGCGCGGCGTAAGCTTCCCGCCGTCCACGCTCACCACACCAGGCTGTTCTGCGATCCACTCCCACACCTCGGCCTGGGTGCCTCGCGGCGCGCTCGGTGATGCTGCCAGCTGCCGGATAAGCTCCTCGACCCTGAGCTTGGCAGCGTCTCGCTTGCGCGGTGCTGCCTCGGCCTGCTCCTCGGTGGCTTGCGCGTCCAGGACAAGGAACCCCTCGCTGTTTGTTCGGCACACCAGCTTCTCGGCCACGGCGTTGTTGGAAACAACCTCCAGCTCGCGCACCGGGTTATCAACGCCGCCCGGTGCAAACAGGTTCACCCTGGCGCGCGCGTACTGGGTTGCCGCGGCGTTGCCCATCGGGCGCTTGATCGGCTTGCCTTCGTGCCTGGAGTCGGTGGCGTGGCCGACCAGGATGCGAGCCACGCCTTCGCCCACCCCAGCGATGCGGTGCCACAACTCCCGCCAGCCCTCGCGCTGGTTGATCTCGCCCTCCACCAGGTCGGTGGCGTGATCGAACACCGCAAGGCCGATACCGGCACCCTCGATGAACGTCCGAAGGTCTAACCAGTCCTCGCGGCCGAGGCCTACACCGGCCTCCAGGATGAACACGCGGTCTCCAGGTACCCCCAGCTTGTTGAGCCGGTCCTGGTACTCGATCCTGCTGCCCGCGTCGGTGGTAACTATGAGTGTTTTCACCCCGGAGCGGACCGGGCTCCTGCCGAGGAGGTCCTCGCCGGTGGCAACCGCCCGAACAATCTGCGCAACCAGGTAAGACTTACCCGCCTTTGACTGCCCGTAAAGGAAGGTGTTTGTGGATGCAACCAGGCCTGGGATAAGCCAGAAGTCCTTGGTGCTCGGCAGTCCGCGCTCGTTCATCGTCCCGAGGCTGTCAATGCCGAGGAGGTGAGCAGCGAGGGCTGCCTCCTCAGCGGCGGTTAGCTGGTACTGGTTGTTGTCCGTGGTCATGGTCTCTCTCTCGTGCTAGTTGTTGGTTGCGTTCCGAATATCCGGGTGGGGGCTGGCGATTAGCTCGCCGTCGATGCTGAGTAGGAGGCCGTCATCCACCATTGCGCGGATCACCTCCCCGGTCGGTATTCCCAGCTCTGCTGCTGCCTCGCTGATCGTGGTGAACCCATCGTCCACCGCCTCGGGCGCTGGTAACAGCTGCGCCGGGCCCCACACCTCCAGGAGGAGCCGCCCGTACTGCCAGCCCGCCCGAAGGCCCCAGCCTTCGGCAAGGATCAGCTGATCTAGTTCTCCGGGCCTGCCGGTGCTGCGGTCTCGAACAACCAGGACACCGCCCTCGCCCTGGACTCGCTGCCAGGTGATCACTGCTCACCGTCCTGGGTGGGTTTAGCCTGCGCCGCCTCGATCTGCTGGCGGTGCTCCTCGGATAATCCGGCCATGAACTCCCGCTGCTGATCCTCCAGGACGGCGTTAGCGTCCACCGGCATTGCGGAATGAATCATCCTCAGCTCCTCGGGCAGCAGAATCTCACTCTCCAGCACAGCGGATGCCCATCGGTTGCCCTTCACGATCGTGCGAGCCCGGTAGCGGATGCCTGCCGAAGTCAGCAGCAACCGCCTGCCTTCGGTGTCCAGCTGGTCCCACCGCTCGCCGTAGGTTACGCCGGTGTTGAACCACTCGGTGCCGTCGTCGGTTGTGATCGATGCCTCCAGGTCCCTGATCCGGTTGGAAACAGCGTCAAGCTGCTGGAACAGCATCCTGCGCGTCTCTTCGTCCGGTGCCGAAGGCAGATAGCTCGCAATGTCCTTGTAGGTTGCACGCGCCTGCTCCAGCTCGCTAGCCGAGGAGCGAACCACGCTCACGCGCTTCTCCAGGATCGGCAGATCCGCGATAAAGTCCCGGAACTTCTCCTCGATATCAGCTTCCACAACCACCGCGTTCAGGTGAATCATCGGCTTGTGGTTCAGGCAACGGTAGGCACTGGCGGTCTCGCGCTTGTGGCGAAACAGCGACATGTTCTGCCCACACTCCCAGCACTCGATTACGCCGTTCAGCGGGGCAGTAACCTTCGGCTTGCGAACCCTGGTGTTCCGGCTGGACCACAATTCTTGGATACGGTTGTAGTCCTCGATGCTGATCGAAGGCTCGCACCGCTTAACCGGCTCGCCGTTATCGTCCAGGACCGGCTTGCCCTGGTACATCGTCCAGCCGAGGTAGGCCTTGTTATTGAGAATCGTCCTGATCGTCGTACTGCTCCAGCCCTTGCTCTTTAGGGGCCCGTGGTTGCGCCGCGCCCACTTGCCGCCAACCTCGTTGAGGTCCGCAGCAATGTACGAAAGAGGTCTGTTTAACAGCGCCTGCTGGAAGATCCACTGGAGGATCTCCTGAGTCTCTGGATCTTTCACCAGCTCCTTGCCGCCGTCCTGGCGTGGGGCAACCTTGTAGCCGAAGGGAACGAACCCGCCGGTGAACCGGCCAGACTCCCGAAGGGCCTTCTTGCCCGCCGTGACGCGCTCTGTGATAGCCTCCAGCTCGCCCTCCGCCACGCCAGCGATAACGTTGGCCACCAGGCGGCCGGTCCACGTTGACAGATCGATATTGTCGGAAACGCACACCAGCTGTTTGCCGTTGTCCTGTATCCATCCGAACAGTGCGTTCATGTTGATCGCGTTGCGGGCTAGCCGGTCCAGCTTCCACGCAACCAGAATGTCCCACTCGCGTGCGCCGTCGTCGGTGAGGAACTTGCCCAGGGCCGGGGCATCGAACGGGGAGACGCTGCCGGAAACGTCAACGTCCTCAGCCCAGGCCACAACCTCGTGCCCGTTGTTGTCTGCCCAGGACTGGATCAACTCGCGCTGGCGGCCCACGCTGGTGGACTCCTCTGTCATTCTTGATAGGCGAATACGCCCCAAAACTCGTGCCATACAGTCAAACATACTTTAGGGAAGTGCGCTTCTTCCCCTGCATATTTGTTGAAAACGGCCGAGCTCTTTCAAGCGTGGGCAGCGTGAGGAACGTCTGGATTGCCCGCGGTGTGCAACAATGGGGCCAGACTTTTTACAACCGTACGGTTCCCGTTTGGTGGCAGCACTGTGCGGCGGCGGCGAGAAACATCGCCAGCGCCCGGTGTTGAACGCTTCACGGGCCAACAATAAAAGAGGAGCTTATCGTGGCACGTAGCGACGAATCCGCTGAGCAAAACGAACGCCCAGCAACCAAGCAGGCAGCGAAGAAGACTGCAAAGAAGAGTGCTAAACGCACGGCAAAGAAAACTACTGCTAAGAAGAGCACGCGTAAGCGTGCGACAAAGCCGGAAGTCAAGGCGGCACCGCAGAACAAGTTTGAGGCGTTTGATCGTTCCCAGCTTGGTGAGAAGACGCGTGTGTTCAACCTGGCCAAGGCGCTGGATGAGCCGTCAAAGGACTTGGTTGTTGCGCTTTCTGAGCTGGGTTTGGTGAAGGTTGCGCAGTCCACGTTGACGCGCGCGGAGGCAGAGCAGCTGCTGACCGCGTTGTCTGCAAAGGCGAACAACGTTGAGCAGTCCGGGCAGTCTGGCGCTGAAGAAAGCGCTGCCGCTGAGGAGGCGGATGAGAAGATCCGCCAGCGTGTGCGCAAGGACGTTGCCAACGAGATCAACCAAATTGAGCGCAAGGTGGAGGCTGAGCTCGCTGAGAGTGCTGAGCTCGCCGAGAGCGCTGAGAACGTCGAACCAGCTGAAAACGCCAATGACGCTGAAACCGTTGAGGACTCGGCAGACGCTGAGGACTCAGAAGACCTGCTCACGGACGTTGAGCCGGAGATCACCCCGGCACCAGTAGAGGAAGCGGTAGCGTATGCGCCGGTGTTTAAGGCGCCGGCGCGATCGACGCGTCGTCGCGCAAGCCGCCCGAGCCAGAAGCCGGACCAGGACCAAGACCAGGACCAGGGCCAAGACCAGGATCAGGCAAGCACTCAGGACACCGCTGAAAACCAGCAGGAATCCAAGCAGGAATCCAAGCGGGAGGGGCAGCCGAGGCGTCGTCGTTCGCGCAGGACTAGCTCTGCACAGAACCAGCAGGGCCAGCAGAACACCCACGACAACCACGATGATGACGTCGAGGTGATCGAGGAGCCGAAGGCGATTAAGGGTTCGGCGCGTTTGGAGGCGCAGCGTCGTCGTCGTAGTGAGAAGCGCGAGGAGGGGCGCAAGCGTTCCAAGATTGTGTCGCAGGCGGAGTTCTTGGCGCGTCGTGAGTCGGTGAAGCGCACGATGGTGGTGCGTGAGCGTGAGCGTCATGACGGTGCGGGCAAGATCACACAGGTCGGCGTGCTTGAAGACGGCCTGTTGGTCGAGCACTTCGTCACCTCGGACGCCCAGGCGTCCATGATCGGCAACATTTACCTGGGCCGTGTGCAAAACGTGCTGCCCAGCATGGAGGCCGCGTTCATTGATATCGGCCAGGGTCGCAACGGTGTGCTCTACGCCGGTGAGGTGGACTGGAAGGCGGCGGGCTTGGGTGGACGCTCGCGTCGTATAGAACATGCCCTGAAGTCCGGTGACCAGGTGCTGGTGCAGGTGACCAAGGACCCGATCGGGCACAAGGGCGCGCGGCTGACTACGCAGATTTCCCTGGCTGGCCGCTACCTGGTGTACGTGCCGGGTGGCCGCAGCGCGGGTATTTCGAGGAAGTTGCCGGCGCCGGAGCGTAAGCGTCTCAAAGAAATTTTGAACAACGTGGTCCCGGGCAAGGGCGGCGCGATCATCCGTACTGCTGCGGAGAACGTGTCGGAGGAGGCCATTGCTGCGGACGTGAACCGTCTGCACACGCAGTGGGAGGCCATCCAGAACCGCGCGGAGAAGGAGAAGAACTCCAAGGGCGCCACCCCGGTCACGTTGTATGAAGAGCCGAACCTGCTGGTCAAGGTTGTTCGTGACCTGTTCAATGAGGACTTCACCGAGCTGGTTGTAGACGGCCGCAAGCCGTGGAACACCGTGCATGCGTATGTGGAGTCGGTGGCGCCGGATCTGTTGGACCGTCTGGTGAAGTTTGACCGCAACAAGCACGACGGCCAGGACGCGTTCGAGGTTTACCGCGTTGATGAACAGATTGAGAAGGCACTGTCGCGCACGGTGTGGCTGCCGTCGGGTGGTTCCTTGATCATTGATCGCACTGAGGCGATGACGGTCATTGACGTCAATACGGGCAAGTTCACCGGCTCTGGCGGTTCGTTGGAGGAGACGGTGACCTCGAATAACCTTGAGGCCGCCGAGGAGATCGTGCGTCAGATTCGCCTGCGTGACATTGGCGGGATCATCATCATTGACTTCATTGACATGATCTTGCCGGAGAACCAGGATTTGGTGCTGCGTCGTTTGAAGGAGGCGCTGGGGCGTGATCGGACGCGTCATCAGGTTTCGGAGGTGACGTCGCTAGGCCTGGTGCAGATGACGCGTAAGCGTTTGGGCACTGGTCTGCTGGAGACGTTCGCGCAGCCGTGTGAGGCGTGTGGCGGCCGCGGGATTGTCGTGGGCGATGATCCGGTTGATGGCCACGAGCATCACGAGCAGCATGGCCATCGCGACAACCGTAGGGATCGCCGGGAGCGCCGGGATAGCCGCCGCCGTCCGACGGGTGAGCACCCGGTAGCGAAGGCGATGCGTGAAGAAGCCGCGTCGAAGGAAATCGACCCGGCTGTTGAGGCGGAGTTGGATGAGATCGCAGGCTCGATCATCGTCGGGGCGGACACGGACACTGCGGACACTGATCAGCCGCAGGAGAAGCGTCCGCGCCGCCGCGGTCGTCGCGGTGGTTCCCGTGGGCGGGGCAAGGAGCTTCAGCTTGACGACGCTAACGTGAACACCCCAACCGACTCCGCCACGGACACCGCTACTGGCACCGCCACGGACACAGACGCCCCAACGCAGACGTATGAGGAGGCGGTTGAGGAGTTTGAGGCCTCGCCGCGCCGCAAGCGTCGCACGCGTGGGAACTCGCGCTCGGATCACCGTCCGAAGCGTGAGGACTTCGTCCCGGAAGTAGAGGCGGACGTGGAAGCAGAGGCGCCGGCGGAGGCGGCGCCGCGTGATGGCGGGCGCAGCGACAACCGTGCTGGCCGTGCTGGTCGCAGCGGCCGCAGCGCTGGCCGTTCGTCTGCTGCGAAGCCGCGTACGCGTGAGCGTCGTAGGGCAACGCGTCGCACCTCAACGTCTGCGACCCGTTCGCAGTCGGGTGCAGGATCTGCCCAGAGCAAGGGTGGCCAGTCTTCGCAGAAGCGCGCTGCTCAAGCGAAGCGCGAGGCGGCGCATGTTGAGGTCTCGCAGCGCCGTGGTCGTCGTAGGGCGACACGCCGTACGTCTCGCAGATAGCGGCAGGAAAGGCCGGGGTTTGGTAAATCGCGGCCTTCCGGTGTAGTCTTTGACAGTCGCTGTTTTGGGGTGCTCGCACCTCGTTGCCCAAGCATGCGGGCACGGCGGGCCACTGCCACCTAAGAAGGCGGGCCCCGAAACGCTAAATGTTGTTCCATTTCCGTCACCGAGGCATGCCGGGGGCGGGCGAGTAAGAGAGAAGGGGTAACCCTCTATGTACGCGATCGTCAAGACCGGCGGCAAGCAGTACAAGGTTGCCGAGGGCGACCTGGTCAAGGTCGAGAAGCTTGAGGGTGAAGCAGGCGACAAGGTCGAACTCACCCCGATCCTTCTCGTAAATGGCGCAGATGTCACCACCGGCGACAAGCTTGCTTCCAGCAAGGTTGAGGCTGAAATTGTGGAGCAGACCAAGGGCAAGAAGGTCGACATCCTCAAGTACAAGAACAAGACCGGCTACAAGGTCCGTCAGGGCCACCGCCAGCCTTTGACCGTGGTCAAGGTCACCGGCATTAAGTAAGCAAACTTTTCAACGTCAAGGAGATTTGAATAATGGCAACCAAAAAGGGTGCATCCAGCTCCTCGAACGGCCGTGACTCTGAGTCGAAGCGCCTCGGTGTGAAGCGTTTCGGCGGCCAGCAGGTCAAGGCCGGCGAGATCCTCGTTCGCCAGCGTGGCACCAAGTTCCACCCGGGTGAGAACGTTGGCCGTGGTGGCGATGACACGCTGTTCGCACTGGCCGCTGGTTCGGTGCAGTTCGGCATTAAGAAGCGTCGTCGTGTTGTGAACATCGTTCCGGCTGACGGCCAGGGTGTCTCCGCTGAGGTGCTCGAGGCTGCTGAGGCTGCAGGCGTAGTCGAAGAGACCGCCTAAGCTAGCAAAGCTTTCTCCTGCCCCAATCCCCGCATCGTGCAGGGACTGGGGCAGTTTTTGTTTGCCGCCTAACGCCTAAACGCTCTAAACCCCGTGTACAACACCCCGAGTAGACCAGGTTTTGGTGGCGTACTCGGGGTGTTGTACACGGAGTGTAGAAACAGGCCTATTGTGTGAGACTTATGAGCGACAATTCACCGCGCGTTGTAGACCCGTCCGTTGACCTGCAGATGGCGCTTGCCACCCTTGGCCCGGGCCAGGGGCTTTGGTTGAGCCCGGGGGACTACTTCCTGCGGCGTCCCTTGACGCTGAGTGGGCAATACTTGCAGGGCCCGGGCGCAGATAAGGTACGTATTAACGGGCCGATCAGCCTGCGGGATGGGGCGTTGCTGAAAGACGTCACCCTGGCCGGCCCACAAGACACCTACGTGGTTAGCGTGTTTGAGGGCACGGCGGTGATGCAGGACTGTGCGGTTGAGTTCCCTGACGGGCATGAGCGTGCGGCGGTGTCGGTTGAGGATGCGAAGCTGCAGATGGTGTCGTGCACGATTGCGGACAATGACAGTGCCGCGACGGTTGTCTGTGATCGGGGCACGGTTGAACTTGTTGCTTGCAGCGTGGGCTATGTAGGTGGGTTTGAGGGCGCCCAGGTGCTTGTTGCGGGCTCCCGCATTGGCGGGGTGAAGCTTGCAGATAACGCGCACATGCGTCTGGATGCGAGCAGTCTTTTGGCGCCACCTGTGGAGGATCTGGCGCTGCATTTGCAGGCGGGCAGTTCCTTGGTCGCGCCTGTCTTGCGGGTGGATGCGCAAGCGCCGACATTTAAGATTTCCGCAAGTACCCTCCTTGCGCCAACCATTGATTCCGTCAATGGTGAGCAGATCACCCTTGAGGTTGATGCGCAGTCTGAGGTGGACGCGGACCGGTCGGTGTGCGTGTTCACTGAGTTGGACCAGGACAGGGAACGCGGCGAGATCCTGTGGCGGGCTCAGGACGGTGACAACTTTGATGAAGTGATTGCGCCCCGGCTCTTTGACGGAGCTGTGATCCGTCTCGAAGCCGGACGCTACACACTGTCGCATGCTCCTCTGGCAACGAACGTGGCCTTCTCCGGACCGGACCAGGATAAAGGGGAGTGCTTGCTGTGGCTTCACGGCGTCAAGGTGGAAAACGGGCAGCGCCTCATGTTCAGTGACCTGACGTTGTTGCAGGATGATGACGCGATGCTTCTTGGGATCGGCGGCGGGGCGGAGGTGCGTCTGCAGGATGTGGTGGTCGTGCCTGCGCATCGTTTGTCTGAGTACGTACCGATTGCGGTTGTTGGCGCAACGCTTGAGTTGGATCATTGCGTGGTGGAGGCAACACCTGCACGCGCCGAGTTGAATATGCGCCTGTCAAGTGGTGCACGGCTTCGCTCCCGGAACAGTTTCTTGGGCTGGGTGCGTATGGACGATGCTGAGGCCACGTTCGACCAGGACCGTGTCTATTACCTTGCGTTGAACAACTCCAACGCCTCCGGCACCCTGGTTGGGATTGAGAACGCGGCGAATTTCCGCACGATCGTTGCCGAGAACTCGAAGTGCGAGCTGACAGAGCTGGTTACACACGGCGCTGCTATGGAGTGCTTTGTTGAGGATTCGGTGCTCAACGTACAAACATCGCGCACAAGTGAGGGGGAGCGTGTGCGCGTGGTAACGAAGGGTAACGCCACGGTGCATTTCCCAGGCGCTGAACTGCCGGGGATGAAGAGGGAGGGGGATACGGTGGGCGTCGATAAGCAAGAAGCCCCATCGGCTGACATGGTGGTGATGAGCCTGGCCGCAAGGGGTTACCTCTTTGATGAGGAGGCCCTGCGTGCCGCGGTGGCTGCAAGCGCTGCGGATGCGGCGAAGATTGAGCGGATGCTTGTAGACGCGATTGCGATGCGCCTTTTCCGCACCCACGGCGGCAACCTGTCGCAGGCGACGGCAGAGGAGCGCATGACAATTACCGCCGAAGACCTGAAAACCTTAAACAAGTAGGCTTGTGCCCATGGCGCAATTTGTTGATAGGGCAGTGCTGCACCTGCAAGCTGGCGATGGTGGGCACGGGTGTGTGTCTGTGCACCGCGAAAAGTTCAAGCCGCTGGGTGGGCCCGATGGGGGCAATGGCGGCCACGGCGGCGACATCATTTTTGAGGTGTCGCCGCAGGTACACACGCTCTTGGACTTCCAGTTCCGCCCGCACGTGAAGGCGCAGCGCGGCAACAACGGCGAAGGGGACCACCGCAATGGTGCGCGTGGTGAGGACCTGGTGCTTGAGGTGCCGGTTGGCACGGTGGTGCGAAGCGCTGACGGTGAGATCCTGGCTGATCTGACGGTGCCGGGCACCCGCTTTGTGGCTGCTGAGGGCGGCTACGGCGGCCTGGGCAACGCCGCGCTGGCAACGGCGAAGCGTAAGGCGCCGGGATTTGCGCTCAAGGGCGAGCCGGGTGAGGCGCACGACCTGATCTTAGAGCTGAAGTCCATGGCCGATGTGGGCCTGGTTGGCTTCCCGTCGGCGGGGAAGTCCTCGCTGATTTCGGTGCTGTCTGCAGCCAAGCCGAAGATTGCGGATTACCCGTTTACCACGCTCGCTCCAAACCTGGGTGTGGTTAATGCTGGCCATGACACCTTTACTATTGCGGATGTGCCGGGGCTGATCCCGGGCGCGAGCGAAGGCAAGGGCCTGGGCTTGGATTTCTTGCGCCACATTGAGCGCACCGCGGTGCTTGCGCACATTGTGGATACCGCGACGATGGAGCCGGGGCGTGATCCCCTCTCTGACATTGAGGCCCTTGAGGCGGAGTTGGATGCCTACGCCGAGGAACTCGACATGGATTCCGGCCTGGGTGATTTGCGTGAGCGTCCCCGCCTTGTGGTGCTGAACAAGATTGACGTGCCGGAGGCTCGTGAGCTGGCGGAGTTTTTGCGCGAGGATATTGAGCAGCGTTTCGGCTGGCCGGTATTTTTGATTTCCACTGCCACGCGCGAGGGCTTGGATGAGCTGAAGTGGGCGATGTGGGAGGTTGTGCAAAAGGCGCGCAAGGCTCGCCCGAAGGCGGTAAAGCCTGCGGAGCCTATCGTGATTCGCCCGAATGAGGTGAAGAGCACCCGTGATAACGGCATCAAGGTGGAGCGCGACCCGCTGTACCCGGAGGGCTGGATTGTCACCGGTGAGAAGGCGGAGCGGTGGATCCGCCAGACGGACTTTGAAAACGATGAGGCCGTGGGCTACCTGTCTGACCGTTTGGAGAAGGCGGGTGTGGAAGACGCGCTGCGCAAGATCGGTGCGCGTGAGGGCGATGTGGTCACGATTGGTGAGGTCTCCTTTGACTGGGAGCCTTCGCGTGGTGGTGACCCGACGCTTGCTGGCCGCGGCCAGGACGCACGTCTGGGCGGTACGGATCGTGCGTCTGCTGCGGAGCGTAAGCGTGCCTCCCAGGCTCGTCGTGGCTTGATTGATGAGTTTGATTACGGTGCTGGCGAGGCCGCTGAGCGCGAGCGTTGGCAGGGGTAGGGGTGTTAGAACTTCGGGAGCAGATTGCGTCCGCGCGGCGCATTGTGGTCAAGCTGGGCACTTCTTCGCTTGTCGACGCTGACGGAAACCTCGACGCACGCAAAATCGACCTGATTGTGGATACGATTGAGCAGCGCATCGCCCGCGGCACTGATGTGATTGTGGTGTCTTCGGGTGCTATCGCTGCTGGTATGGCGCCGCTTGGGTTGAAGGTGCGCCCGAGGGATTTGGCGACAAAGCAGGCGGCTGCCTCTGTTGGCCAGATTCACTTGGCGCAGGTGTGGGGTGCGTCGTTTGCTCGCTACGGTCGCACGATTGGTCAGGTGCTGCTGACCCAGTCGGATGCAGGCTCGCGTGAGCGCGCCCGTAACGCGCAACGCACCATTGACCGGCTGCGGCAGATGGGGGCGGTGCCGATTGTCAATGAGAACGACACGGTGGCTACCTCTGAAATGCGCTTTGGTGACAATGACAGGCTCTCGGCGATCGTGGCAACGCTGATCAGCGCGGATGCGCTGGTGTTGTTGTCTGACGTGGATGGGCTCTATGACATGAACCCTTCCGATCCGCGGGCGCGTCTTTTGGATGAGGTGCGAAGCGGCAAGGACCTAGAGGCCGTTAAGGCTGGCGACGGTGGCGTGTTTGGCACCGGCGGCATGGCCGCGAAGGTCTCGGCTGCGCGCCTGGCTGCGCGTGGTGGTGTGCCGGTGCTGTTGACAGCAACGGAGAAGATCACCGAGGCGCTTGGGTCTGCTGAGGTGGGCACCGTGTTCCATACCCGCCCGGGCCGCAAGCTGTCCGCCTGGAAGTTCTGGGCGTTGTATGCCGCCGATGCGGAGGGCGTGCTGCGTTTGGACGCCGGCGCGGTCAGCGCCGTCACCAGCGGCGGAACGAGCCTGTTAGCTGTGGGCATTACCGGCATTGAGGGTGAGTTCCACGCGGGCGACATTGTGGAGATCCTGGGTCCGGATTCCGCCGTGGTTGGCCGTGGCGAAGTTGCCTATGACGCGGTCGAGCTTGCCACCATGCTGGGGCAGCATACGCATGAGCTGCCGGAGCACTTGCGCCGGCCTGTGGTGCATGCGGATTACTTGAGTAACTACGCCTCGCGTCTGTAACCGCTACTGTGGGCGGGCATGAAGTTCACGTATGTGCCTAAGCCGAAAGAACAGCCGATTGCAGACATGGAGGCCGCAGGCCACACTTATGTAGCGCTCGAAGACAACCCGGACATGGTGCTCTTCGGCGGTGGCCCGGATGATTTCCCAGATGAGCTGCCGGAAAGCGTCAAGGTGGTGCAGATTCTTTATGCGGGTGTGGAAAACCTGCAAGACGTTTTTGCCAAGCATGCCGCAAACGGTGTGCGTTTTGCCAACGCGGGTGGTCTGTATGACGACACGGTTGCAGAGTCCACGCTGGCGCTGCTCCTGGCGGTGGAGCACCGCATCAAGGCGGTGAGCAACGAGTGGAACAACACGCAGATCTTCGCGGAGAAGCAGTACCTGTTTGAGGACAGAAAGCTGGCCATCATCGGCGCCGGCGGCATTGGCAAGACCTTGATCCGTTTCCTAGAGCCTTTCGGGATGAGCATTACTGCGGTGAACCGTTCTGGCCGTGAGGTGGAAGGTGCGGATCAGACGGTGACGCTGTCTGATGAGGTGTGGGCGAACCACGATTACTTTGTCATGCTCGCCCCGCTGACGGAGGCCACCCGCCACATGGTCAATGCCGAAACCATTGCGAAGATGCCTGATAATGCCGTGGTGATCAACGTTGGCCGCGGCCCGCTGATTGATACTGAAGCGCTGACCGAAGCCCTGACCAACGGCACCCTGCGCGGCGCCGGGCTGGACGTGACCGAGCCCGAGCCGCTGCCGGCGGACCACCCGCTGTGGAGCCTGGACAACTGCGTGATCACCCCGCATACGGCGAACATTCCCCGCTTCATGACAGGCCGCATCGGCCCCCTTGCCGCGAAGAACTGGGACCTGTTCGAAGCCGGCGAGAAAATGTCCACCGAGGTTGATGTTGAGGCCGGGTACTAGCCGGCTACTAACTTCCGGATAAGCGCAGCGGGCCTCGGCTAAGCTTGCCGCATGACTGATCTCAACACCCCACGCGAAGCCGAGCGCGCCGAGGTTTTGGACAAGGCGCGCCGGGCCAAAGATGTAGCACCTACGCTTGCGACCTTGCCGCAGCCGACAAAGAACCAGGTTCTGCATGCCGCGGCCGATGCGCTGCTGAAGCGTGCAGACGAGATCATTGCGGCCAACCAGCGCGACCTGGATGAGGGCCGCGCCCAGGGTTTGGCTGACTCGTTGCTGGACCGTCTCGCGCTGGACCAGGGCCGCATTGAGGGCATTGCGGGTGGGCTGCGCCAGGTTGCGGGTCTGAAGGACCCGGTGGGGGAGGTGCTGCGCGGCCATGTGATGGATAACGGCATCCAGATGAAGCAGGTCCGCGTGCCGCTTGGTGTGATGGGCATGGTCTATGAGGCGCGTCCGAACGTCACCGTCGACGCGTTTGGTCTTGCGCTGAAGTCCGGCAACGCGGCTCTGCTTCGCGGTTCGAAGACCGCGCGCCACTCCAACGCGATGCTGGTGGAGATCCTCCAGGACACTCTGGCTGCCAACGATCTGCCGCGCGAGGCCGTGCAGCTTCTGCCGTGTGAGACGCACGATTCGGTCCAGGACCTGATTACCGCCCGCGGGTTGGTTGACGTGGTGATTCCCCGCGGCGGCGCGCGCCTGATTGAGGCTGTGGTCACCGGCGCCACCGTTCCCACCATTGAGACCGGTACCGGCAATTGCCACTTCTACATCGACCGTGACGCGGAGCTTGATTCCGCCATTGCCATGCTGCTCAACGGCAAGACCCGGCGTGTGAGCGTGTGCAACGCCACCGAGACCGTGCTGGTGGATGCCGCGTTGCCGGAGGAAGCGAAGCAGCGCATCATCACCGCGTTGCAGGACGCCGGGGTGACCATCCACGGCGACGCCACCAAGGGCTTCGTGCCCGCCACCGATGAGGATTGGGGCGAGGAGTACCTCAGCATGGACATCGCGTATGCCGAGGTAGACGGCGTGGACGGCGCGATTGCCCACATTGCCAAATGGTCCAGCGGGCACACGGATGCCATCGCGTCCCAAGGGGCTTTTGCTTTACGACGCTTCGCGGACCACGTCGACTCCGCCGCCGTCGTCCTCAACGCCTCGACTGCCTTTACGGATGGGGAGCAGTACGGCATGGGTGCAGAGATTGGCATCTCTACCCAGAAGCTGCACGCGCGCGGACCGATGGCCTTGCCGGAGCTGACCACCACGAAGTGGATTCTGGAGGGAACGGGACAAACCCGTCCATAAAATACGGACATAAACGCGGTTCTAATGGTTTGCGCAGCGAGAATGGTATACAATTCTGAACCATGAAAACTGCACGTGTGATTGTTTCCCTGGCCACCGCAGTCGCTGTCACGGCTGGCGCTGGCACCGCTGTTGCTGAAACCAGGCCGTCTGATCAGATCGGCTTCGAAAAGAAGGATTGCCCGGTCAATGACAAGGGCGAGATCATCGAGGACCAGTGCAAGACGAAGAAGGAGAATCTTCCTGAGGGCTCCGCGAAGGCGTTCGACACCATCTGGGCTGGCCTGACCTCTTCGCAGAAGGCGTCCTCCGGCGAGGGCTCCTCCAAGGACGCTGAGGGCAACAAGACCGAGATCCCGGGCTGGGGCATCGCCCTGATCGTGCTGAGCGTCCTGGGTGCCGTCGGCGCGGGCATCTTCAACCTGTTCGTTGAGAGCAGCAACATCCGCTTCGTCTAACCCCTGTACCAAACACATGCGTATTGGGGTGATGGGCGGGACGTTTGACCCGATCCACCACGGCCACCTCGTCGCAGCAAGCGAAGCGGCACACCGTTTCGCGCTGGACGAGGTGGTTTTTGTACCTACGGGACAGCCGTGGCAAAAGGCGGGCAGGCAGATTTCGCCAGCAGAGGACCGCTATTTGATGACGGTGATTGCTACCGCCTCCAACCCACGCTTCACCGTGTCGCGCGTGGACATTGACCGTGAGGGCCCGACCTATACCATTGACACCCTGCGGGATCTGCGCGAGGTCTACCCGGATGCGGAACTGTTCTTCATCACGGGTGCGGATGCGCTGAGCTCAATCATGTCGTGGCATGACTGGGACAAAATGTTTGAGCTGGCAGAGTTTGTTGGCGTGACGCGTCCCGGCTATGAGCTGACGGAGGACATGCTGCCGCAAGACATCCAGGAGCGAGTGCATCTCCTCGACATCCCGGCGATGGCGATCTCGTCCACGGACTGCCGCGAGCGTGCGTCGCAAGGGCGCCCGGTGTGGTACCTCGTCCCGGACGGGGTGGTGCAATATATAGCGAAGCATGGGCTGTATCGCCCGCAGGTGGCACAATAGGGGCTATTAACCGCCGGCTCATAGCAAACGTGAAGGAACGTATTTTTGACTGCAGCGCAAATTTCGATTGAACAAGCCTCCATCGCGGCACGTGCCGCCGATGAGAAACTGGGCGCCAACATTGCCGTGATTGACGTGTCAAACGTCATGGCCATTACGGATATTTTCGTGGTTGTGTCCGCTGAGACGGAGCGCCAGGTGGCGTCGATTGTGGAGGAAGTGGAGACCGAGTTGACGGCGGCTGGGTTGGAGCCGAAGCGTCGTGAAGGAAACCGTGAATTCCGCTGGGTGCTGTTGGATTACGGCAACTTTGTGGTGCACGTGCAGCGTGAGGCGGAGCGTGAGTTCTACGGCCTGGATCGTCTGTACTCGGACTGCCCGGTCATTGCCGTTGAGGGTCTTGAGCCGTACCAGCGCCCGGGCGTGTTTGCGGACGACGCTGGCGTTCGCGAGGCAGAAACCCTGGAGGACCTGCCGCTGGCCGGCGAGGGCCCGGACGCTGACGAGTACTAGGCGCGAGTTTTAAGCGTGAAACGTCGACTGATTCTGCTGCGCCACGGGCAGACAGACTACAACGCCACCCGGCGGATGCAGGGCCATCTGGATACCACCTTGTCCGCGTTGGGTGAAGAACAGGCGCGTCGCGCTGCCAAGGGTCTGCGCGAGTTTGGCATTGGCAAGATTGTCAGCTCGGATCTGATCCGTGCCCGCCGGACTGCGGAGATTGTGGCGCGGGAGCTGGGGCTTTCTATTACTGAGGACGCGCGCTTGCGCGAAACCCACCTCGGCCAGTGGCAGGGCAAGACGCATGCAGAGGTTGACGGCGCGGACGCCTCGATCCGCGCGCACTGGCGCAACAACGCCGCCTGGGCGCCGCCGGAGGGCGAGAGCCGCTTGGATGTGGCCAAGCGTGCGCGTCCGGTGGTGGATGAGCTGATGGATTCCTACACCGACTGGAACGATGCTGCGGTGCTGCTGGTGGCGCACGGCGGTACGATTTCCGCGCTGACGTCTAGCCTGCTCGGGTTTGCTGAGCAGCAGTACCCCTTGCTGAAGGGGCTGGGCAATACGCACACCTCCCAGCTGGTGGCCATGCCGCGCTACGGTGCGCAAGACCCCGGTGAGGTGCAGTGGTACCTGGAGGCCTGGAACCAGGGGCCGGATGCGTTATGACGGTGCGTGTAGTTGTCGATTCCGCCGCCGGCCTGCCCGCCGAGATCGCCGAGGAGCTCGACATCACGGTTGTGCCGATGCACGTGATGGAAGACGCCGATGGTGAAGGCTCTACGTCGGGGTTGACGGCGCTTGAGCTGGCTGCGTGTTACGCCCGCCAACTGGAGCGCGGCGGTGATGAGGGCGTGGTGGCGCTGCACCTGACCAAGACCATGTCCTCGACCTGGTCGGCGGCGGTGACCGCCTCGGGCGTGTTTCCTGGCACGGTTCGCGTGGTGGATACCGATACCGCTGGCATGGCCATCGGCGCAGCCGCCATGGCGGCCGCCACGGTTGCCCGCGAGGGCGGCACGCTTGAGCAGTGCGAGGAGATGGCCGTCAACACCCTGAAGCGCGCGGAGACCTGGCTGTACCTGCAACAGGTGGAGGGCCTGCGCAAGTCTGGGCGTTTGTCTACCGGTACCGCGCTGTCTGCAACCCTGCTTGCCACCAAACCGATCCTGCGTATGCACGACGGCAAGTTTGAGCTCGCCGCGAAAACCCGCACGCAGACCAAGGCATTCGCCAGGCTTGCAGAGCTGGTGCTTGAGCGTGCCGACGGCGAACCCGTCTTCGCTGCTGTCCAGCACGCGGATGCCGCCGACGCCGCTGAGCAGTTCGCGCTCATGCTTGAAGAGGTCCTGCCGCAGCACTCGCAAGTACTTGTAGAGCCGATGGTGGACGTACTTGCCACCCACACCGGCAAGGGTGCGATCGGTCTGTCGGTGATCTTCGCCGAGCCCGCGTGAGTGCCCTCTCGCGCGCCAAGTGCGTACTGAAAACCGCCCCGTATTTTCAATAACTCGCGCCTTCTTTTCATTAAGAGCGCGTTTCTGTGGATAACTTCGCGCGTTATCCACAGTCGCCCGATGCACCACTTCCGTGCCTTGCGCTGCCGGTTTACGGTCTGCAGGCATGAACCTCAAAGACAGAATCAAGGAGCTTTCCCGCCCAACCGGTGAGGAAGATACCCTGCCGGTGGAGTACCCGGCGCCCAGGTTTGCGGTGGGGCGGAAGCAGGCGGTGGCGGTGGCGCTAATAAGCATGGGGCTCGTCGGTGCCTGGGCGTTTACCCGACCGCCCGCGCCGCAACCTACCTGGGAGGAGCCGCCCGAGCCTGCCGAGATCGTGGTGTCCGTGGTGGGGGAGGTCGAACACCCCGGGCTGGTCACTCTCGCACCCGGCGCGCGCGTGGCCGATGCGCTGGCGGCTGCCGTGCCCAAAGAGAGTGCGGACCTGTTGGTGCTCAACCAGGCGCAGGTGCTTGTGGACGCCCAACAGATCCTCGTCCAACCCTCCACCCCGGATGCAGCGCCTGAAGTTGTCGGGGTGGAGGCGAGCGGCCTGATCTCTATTAACACGGCGACGGCCGAGCAGCTGACCAGCTTGGACGGGGTGGGGCAGGCAACGGCCAATGCGATTGTGGCGCACCGGGAAGCCAACGGGCCGTTTGCCACCCCGGAGGCGTTGATGGAGGTCAAAGGCATTGGGCCGGCGAAGTTTGCGGCGCTGGAAGGGCAGATCACGTTGTGAGTGAGCTTCGGCTAGTGCCCGCGGCGGGGGCGGTGTGGCTGGCGGCGCTGGTGTGCCTGTGGCAGGGGCCGGTTTGGGCCGCGTGCGTGGTGGCTGCGTTTGTCGTGGCGTGCCTTTTGTGGCGCGAGTTTGGGCAGGCGGTGCTGGTTGGTTCGTTGGGGTTGGCGTCGTTGGTGGTGGCGTTGGTGCGCCACCGCGCCGCGCAGGCGTGGCAGTTCGGTGACACAGTGGTGGCAACCGTCTCCGGGCAACCCAGGCTTTTGGCAAGCGACACCTGGCTGACGCGCGTTGCGGTGCCCGGGCATCCCTCGACATTGGCTGTGTTTAGCCGTGAGATGTCCGAGGGCGTGGTTTCGGGGACGGTGGTTGCCGCACACGGCACGGTGGGGGAGAGCACGCTTGTCGGGGTCAACCCGTACGTGTTCAACGGCACCCTTGAGGTGGTGCAAGCGCCCAGCGGGTTCGCGGCGTTTGCACAGCACGTGCGCGAGACCTTTGCTGCATCCGTTGTGCATACGGTGGGGCCGAGTTCCCAGGGGTTGATTCCGGGGATGGTGCTTGGAGATACCTCCTTGCAAACGCCTACCGAACAACAGGCCTACATAGATACCGGCCTGTCGCATTTGTCTGCGGTCTCAGGCAGCAACGTGGCCATTGTGACTACCGCGGCGATTGTTCTGACCACGCTGTTGGGACTTGGGTTGCACTGGCGTTTGGTCGCCGCGGGTGCCGCGCTGTTGGTGTTTGCAGCACTCGTGGGCCCGGAGCCGAGCGTGCTGCGTGCGTCAGTGACGGGGCTGGTGGGCATGGTCGCGGTGCTGACCTCCACGCGCGCGGAACCCATGCACGTGCTCTGTCTTGCCGTGATCGGCCTGGTGTTTGTGGATACGGATCTTGCGGTGCACTACGGGTTCGCCCTGTCCGTGGCGGCAACCGCCGGCATCGTGGCGCTCTCGCCCCTGTTGTACCGAGCACTTGCGTTTACCCGCTGGCCGGACATTGTGGTGCGCGCGCTGTCCGTGGCCATCGCCGCAGACGTGGTGACCATGCCGATCGTCTCTGTTATGGCCGGCCAAGTGTCGCTGGTGTCCACGGTGGCCAACACCTTTGTCGCTCCCGCCACGGCACCTGTGACCGTCCTTGGTCTGTGCGCCGCCGTGCTGGCGTTGCTTCCCGGCGGGCTAGAGGTGCCGCTGCTGCTGATTGTGCAGCCATTTACCTGGTGGGTGAACAAGGTGGCGGTGGTGGGGGCGTCATTACCCCTGGCCACCGCGCCGATTGGCCCTTTGGCGGCGATCGTGGGCTACGGCTGGATCATCTACGGCTTTTTAGCGGGGAGGCCGCGGCTGACGGTGGCGTTGGCCGTCGTCACGCTGTGTGTAAGCAACCTTGCACCCCCGCGCGCACCGGTTGTGGACCAACACCAGCTTGTCGCACACGTAGTGGACACGCGCGCCGATGTGGAACCCGTCCCACCCGGCACACAGCTGGTTGTGGTGTTGGAAGACGGACCACCCACCACGCGCGGCACCAAAACTGTCGGCGGCATCCCCGTCGTGTTTCCCAACCGCGACGGCCCGGTCACCTTGCGTACCGACGCCTCACGCTCCCCCTAACCACGCCCCCTAGAATAGAGCGCATGCAAAACCCCGTGCACCTGGTTTTAGGCGAAGACGAGTTCCTCGCCCAACGCGCCACCAAGGAGATCATCGCGGACGCAGGCCCCCAAGCCGAAGTGACCACCCTGCGCGGATCCGACGTCACCGCAAGCGAACTCGCCCAGGCCACAAGCCCCTCCCTGTTTGCCGAGGACCGCGTGCTGGTGGTGGAGAAAACCGAACTCGCCGGCAAAGAACCCGTCGAAGCACTCCTGCGCGCCTGCGTGGACGTGGCGCCCGGGGTGACCATTATCGTGCAGCACACCGGTGGGGGACGCCAGAAGGCCTACGCCTCCAAACTGGCCAAAATCGCGCAAGTGCATAGCGTGGCGCCGCTGCGTGACCGGGACCGCCAAAGCTGGCTCACCAACGAATTCAAACGCCACGGTGTGCGCCCCACCCCAGACGTCGTGGCCGCGCTGCTGGAATCCGTCGGCTCTGACCTGCGCGAGCTTGCCAGTGCTGTGAGCCAACTGATCGCCGATACCGAGGGCGAAATCACCGTCGCCGCCGTACGCGAGTACTACACGGGTGTTGCGGAAGTCGCCGGCTTCGACATCGCCGAACAAGCACTTGCCGGCCGCGCCGACCGCGCACTGGCCTCCACCAGGCGCGCTCTCCAACTGGGCACCAGCCCCGTCGCCATCGCAGCAGCACTGGCCTACAAGGTCGGCGACGTTGCCAAGCTCTACGGCGTGCGCGGCAACCCCGAGCAACTCGCACGCCAACTAGGCATGCCGCCCTACGGTGTGAAACGCACCATGCAAACCGCACGGCAGTGGAGCGGGGACGCGATCTCCGAAGCGGTAATCATCGTGGCCGACTTGGACGCCACCGTCAAAGGCCAAGGCGGCGACCCGGAGTTCGCCGTCGAAGACGCCGTACGCCGCATCGCTGAGCTGGCTTAGCTGAGCTGGCGGCGCGGGGGAGCGTCGCAAAGCAAAACGCCCCTGCGGCCACAAGGACCACGGGGGCGTAAATCAAGCGGAAGTGCTTAGCCTTCCATCTTGTTGAAGGCGCGAGCCATGTTGGACTTCTTGTTCGCAGCGCTGTTGCGGTGGAACACGCCCTTGGTCACAGCCTTGTCCAGCTTGCGGGAAGCCACGCGCAGCTGTGCCTCAGCAGCAGCCTTGTCGCCGGAGGCCACGGCCTCGCGGAACTTGCGGATCTCCGTACGGGTGGCGGATCGGATGGACTTGTTGCGCACGCGACGCTTCTCGTTGGTCAGCACGCGCTTCTGCTGCTGCTTGATGTTAGCCATGTTTGCACCTCTTGCTAGTGGTATCGATGATGTCGAAAACGCGGACCCAAGGTCCTGCCCGCGTTACACACATTCGCCCTGTTTTGGGCAACCACTCAAAAATAGCAGTACGCCCAGGCGGTTACCAAATGCTAGCTCCAGTCAAAGTGGTCCCGCAGCCGGTTCGCCACCCGCTCAAAGCGCAGCGGCGGCAGGGTGGCGCCCCGACGATGTACGTCACTTTCCGGCACACACAGCGTCTTATCCAGGCGCACCCAGCACGGCTCGCCGGAACTATCCCAGCTGCCACAGCCGATGCCCAGCCAGCGCGAATCCTGCGCGTGGTCCTTCTCCGGCGAGATCAACAGCCCCAGCACGTCATGGCGGTCGCGGCCCACAACCAGCATGGAGCGCTCACTCGGCGGCTGGGACGGCACGGTTACCCACACCACCTCGCCCGGTTCGGCGCTGCCGTCCATATCAGGCGCGTAGTAGATGTTGCGGGGGATTTTCGCGGTGGCCTTCACCTGCACTCGCGCCGCCAGATCTTTGCCGCGGCGCACGGCGGGGCTGGCCAAGCGTTCGTTGAGGAGCGCCAAGCCGCGGTCAAGGGACCCTGCGCGTTTGCGTTTCAACAACCTGCGCATGGCCGCCTCCTTTCTTGAAGGCAACTCTAGGTTCTTTGGCAGGTTGGCACAAGCACTTTTTGCCGGTGTTTCTCATTTGCGTGTGCACCGGTAGAATCCTGGGGTTATGGCTGCCTTGAAGAAGAATTATGCGGAAGAGACGTTTACGGACCCGTCGAAAATCCGCAACTTCTGCATCATTGCTCACATTGACCACGGTAAATCCACGCTGGCGGACCGCATTTTGCAACTGTCCAACGTGGTGGATGCGCGCGAGATGCGTGACCAGTACCTGGACAACATGGACATTGAGCGTGAGCGCGGCATCACCATCAAAGCGCAGAACGTCCGTCTGCCTTGGACCACCGCCGATGGTGAAGAGTTCGTGCTGCAGATGATTGACACCCCTGGTCACGTGGACTTCTCCTATGAGGTTTCGCGCTCGCTCGATGCGTGCGAGGGGGCTATCTTGCTTGTGGACGCAGCCCAAGGCATCGAAGCCCAAACCCTAGCCAACCTGTACATGGCTATGGACAATGATCTTGAGATCATCCCGGTGCTCAACAAGATCGACCTGCCGGCGGCGGACCCGGAGAAGTACGCGCTTGAGATCGCCAACATCATCGGCTGCGAAACCGAAGAGGTGCTGCGCGTTTCCGGCAAGACCGGCGAAGGCGTGCCGGAGCTTCTGGATAAGGTGGTGGAGTTGATCCCGCCGCCGTCTTCACGCGGCGAGGACGGCGAAGAACTTGGTGCAGACGCCCCGGCGCGCGCCCTGATCTTCGACTCGGTTTATGACACCTACCGCGGCGTAGTCACCTACGTGCGCATGATGGACGGCAAACTGCTGCCCAACCAGCAGGTGCAGATGATGAACACCGGCACCAAGCTGGAAATTCTGGAGATCGGCGTGGTTTCGCCCACCATGAAGAAAACCAAGGGTCTCGGCCCTGGCGAGGTGGGCTACCTCATCACCGGTGTGAAGGATGTGCGTGAGACGCGTGTGGGTGACACGGTCACCTGGGCGTCGAAAGGCGCCGAAAAGCCCCTCGAAGGTTTCGAGGAAGTCATGCCGATGGTCTACTCGGGCCTGTTCCCGGTTAGCCAGGAGGACTTCCCGGCATTGCGCGAGAGCCTTGAGAAGCTCCAGCTTAACGACGCCTCGCTGACCTGGGAACCCGAAACCTCCGTCGCCCTCGGCTTTGGTTTTCGCTGCGGCTTTTTGGGCCTGCTCCACATGGAGATCACCCGCGACCGCCTGGAGCGCGAGTTCGACCTGGACCTGATCTCCACAGCACCGTCCGTAACGTATCGCGTGATCCGTGAGGACGGCACTGAGCAAATCGTGCACAACCCCTCCGACTGGCCCGGCGGCAAGATCGACGAGGTCTACGAGCCGATCGTGAACATGACCATCATCGTGCCCCAGGAATTTGTGGGCACCACGATGGAACTGTGCCAGTCCAAGCGCGGCCAGATGAAGAACATGGAATACCTCTCCGAGGACCGCGTGGAGCTGCGCTACATCATGCCGCTGGGTGAGATCATCTTTGACTTCTTCGACATGCTGAAGTCCCGCACCAAGGGGTATGCCTCCCTGAACTATGAGGAAGCCGGCGAGCAGCTCGGCGACCTGGTGAAGGTGGACATCCTGCTGCAGGGCGAGCCGGTGGACGCGTTCAGCGCGATCGTGCACAAGGACTCCGCCCAGTGGTACGGCAACAAGATGACCAAGAAGCTCAAAGAGCTCATCCCACGCCAGCAGTTCGAGGTACCGGTACAGGCCGCGATTGGCTCCAAGATCATCGCGCGTGAAAACATCCGCGCCCTGCGTAAAGACGTGCTGTCGAAGTGCTACGGCGGCGACATCTCCCGTAAGCGCAAGCTGCTGGAGAAGCAGAAGGCCGGTAAGAAGCGCATGAAGTCCATCGGGTCTGTGACCGTGCCGCAGGAAGCATTCGTGGCAGCGCTGTCCACGGACGAGGAGTAGGCCTCACCTACTCCCCGGCGGGGCGCCTAGTGCGCGCCGCCTGCGCCTACCGCGCGCTGCCGCCGCGTTTCCACGCGAACAGGCGCTGCACCACCCACACCACGGCGAACATCAACACGAAGATGATCGCCGCCATGCCCAGGTTGCCCCACGGCCCAGTCCAGCCGGCGGCGTCCGCCCAGTCCGGCGCACCAATGGCCGCGGCGACAAAGCCAAGCACCAGGTTCATGGCTTCGGCGCGCTTGGATTCTTCGTCTGCAATCGCACCCGAGAGCTGCTCGAACTGGGTGCGGATGACGTTTTGGCGTGACTTGACCTTGGAGTCAAAATCATCACGCAGCTGGTCAAAGTTGGTGGCCTCCTGCAGGCCTTTGAGCACGCGGGTGTCAATGTCGCGCCCAGGTACGGAGCGGAACCACAGCTTGTCGCGGATCTCAATGTGATCTAGCTGCAGCTTCTCCAGGCGCTCAAGGTCCGCGCGCAGCTCGCGGTGGTGCATGTCTTTTTCCGCGGTGCCGCTTTTCGCTGCGCTCTTCTCGCCGACAACCTTCAAGGACTTGCGCAGGTGCGCCTCACCCGCCTGGGCGCGCATCTGCAGCATCACCAGATCCACAAAGCGTGACCCCGCCATGGACCAGTAGCGCATTCCCTCGCGGCTGGCGGATTTGGTGCGCACCATGCCTACCCCGTTGTCGGAGGTGAACACGGTCCAGGAGGAGAGTTTGGCTGCCAGGAAGCGTCGTAACGCAGCAGGCGTTTGGGCGGGCACGGACTCGGGGTAGGAGTCCGCACCGGTGAGGATCTGCCAGGCCCATTGTTCGTGCCAGGCCCAGGTGCTTTCGGTGTCGTCGCGAAGCACAAGGGGCGCTTCGATGTCGTCGGGGACCGAGCCGTTGTTGCCTTCGCCCAGTGTCTTGTTCACCGAGTTGGGGCGCGCCGGGTTCGGGATGGCAAACGCTACGCGTTGGGGCGCCGGCAGCGTAAATGTCTCCTCCCGCAAGCCCAGCGGGGCGGTGGTAGGCACCAGGCTGCCGTCAGAACCGATGCGCATGGAACGGTCCCGGCCCAGCGCCTTATCAATACGCGCCACCGCCAGGTTGGTGAACTTGGTCAGCGCGTAGAGCTGCGGCGGGCTTTCCTCGTAGAAATCATCGTGCTCGTAGAACTGCGAGGAGTTGCGCGGGGTGTGCAGCGTGGCCGATAAAAACCCAAGCGTTGCATTCGAGATGTTCTCCGCGGCCACGTTCAGGATCAGAAAGTCACTGACCACGTGTGCTGGCTGCGGCTCATCAGGCGCAACGTCAGTCAGGTTCAGGTCATGGAACTGCATGACCTCTGCGGACAGCAGCCGCAGCGTGGCGGTGCCGTGGCTGTTTCGCTCGCCGCGGATTTGGTCTTCCCAGGGCCGCTGCTCGTCGTAATTAACCAGCTCATAGAACGTTTCGTTGCGCACCGGCTCAAACACGAAATGGTGGGCGCTGATCGCGGGGTCCCACCCGGCATCAGTAATCGTCACCTCGCGCACCTTCTCAGGCGTGATGCGCTGCTCGGCGCGCTGTTCGGCGAGTTTTATCGCGTCTTCGTGCCACATCACTTCCTTGCGTTCTGAGTGGCTCCAGTTGGACGCAAGCTCTACGTCCACATCCACCGACGCCGCACCGGTGGCCTTGTCCATCGGGTCCACAAAACGCGTGCGCGCGTCGTTGTAGAAGGGACGTCCGCCTTCAATGATGGGGTCGCCGTAGTAGCCGTAGCGGGGCTCAGGTTTGCGAAACACCCCCAGCGCCGGGTCCCACTGCGGGTTCTCCACGGTGCGCACGCCTTTGTCACGGCCGTAGCGCCAGCCTTCGGCGGTGGCGAAGTCAAACGGCTCGCCATATTTCGCCAGCCCGGCGGCGCGCGGGATGGGCATGATGATGCTGAAAAACGCCAGGCGCCACTCGGGTAGGATCGGGGCCTTAAAGTCTTCCGGCACGTAGAAGTCGTGCCCGATGCCGTTCGACGAGTGCAGTTGCATACCTGGGAGGATACCTTTGAGCTCAACTGTTTATTTTCCTGGCGTACAGCAGCGTGAGCACACCATCACCGTCCCCATTGACCGTGCGAACCCTGCCGCAGGCGTGATCACGGTGTTTGCGCGTGAGTTGTTCACGGACGCGTCGCTGCCGTACTTGATCTACTTCCAAGGCGGCCCCGGCAAGCCCGGCCCGCGCACGGTGATGGGCTGGATCCCGGAGGCGTTGAAGCGGTATCGCATTTTGCTTATCGACGAACGCGGCACCGGCCTATCCACCAAAGTCGACAAAACCACGCCAGAGCGCATCAATGCGCACTTCTTGTCGCATCTTCGCCCGCCGGATGTCGCGGCGGATGCGGAGGCGCTTCGCATCCACCTTGGTATTGAGCAGTGGGATGTGCTGGGCAATTCCTTCGGCGCGGCGTGCGCGGGCGCCTATTTGGCGTACTACCCGCACGGGGTGCGTCGCGCCCATTTGGCAGGCTGTGTGCCGGAGCCGGAGATGGATGTGGACGCGTTCCACCGGGCGGAGTTCCGGATGTTGCGGGAGCGCCAGCTCAAGCTTTTCGACGCTGTGCCGTGGATGCAGCAACGCGTCGAAGAAGTAGCTAAGCACGTGGACACGCATGAGGAGTTCATGCCGACGGGGGAGCGCTTGTCGTCGATACGCATGCGCACCTCGGGTGTGCTGATTGGTGAGGAAGGTGATTTCGCCGCCCTTGCCAACCTGTTTGAGTCCCCGTTTACCAGCTATAAGGGGCAGATGCGGCTGCGTGGGGATTTCCTGGCGCAGCTTGGCAGCATCATCTCACTGGAGACGATGCCGCTGTGGGCCGTGATCCATGAAAGCGTGATGGCGCGCCCGGGGCATGCGATCAACTGGTCTGGTGAGCGCATCTACCGCGAAGAGTTTGCGGACCTGACGTTTCTGGGCAACCAGTTCTTCACCACGCACTTCAAGGAGGACCCGGCGCTACGCCCGTTCTACCAGGCTGTGGATGAGGTACACCGCATGGATGACCTGGCCGCGCAGTCCGTGGACGTTGCAAACAACACGGTGCCGGTGGCTGCGATCTTGTACCCCCAGGACGTGTATTTGCCGTTTGAGCTGTCCATCAAATCAGCCGAGAAGGTGGGCAACCTGAAGCTGTGGATTCATGACGACTGGCTTCACGACGGCATCTGGGCCCACGGCGCCGACGTAGCCAAGGGCCTATTCACCATGCTGGACTAGCGCTGGTGCCGGGGTAGCGCTTTCGCTTGGTCCGGGCAGCTTCGCGCGGGTGAGCCACGCGATGCCAGCGGTAACGCCCACCGTCAACCCGGCGCTGAGTGCGGTCTCGCCCCAGGAGATATCGGTGGTCACCACAAGGTCGGGGCGAAGCGCCTGGGTGATGAACACGAACGTGTTGCTCGCGGCGTGCAGCACCACGGCTTGCTCGATGCCGTTGGATCGCCACGTCAGGTACGCCGCGCAAAGCGCGAAAATGAAGATGTCTACAAGTCCGATCACGTTGTAGAGGTGCAGAAACACAAAGGGCAGCACGCCCGCGCCGTAGGCAACCCACGCTGGGCGCAGCCAGTTGCCCACAATCTGGGGGATGGCGGCGCGAAACACAAACTCCTCAGTGGCCGCTTGGACGGGCACGACCAGCACCATCGCAACAACCAGCGCGAGCGTGGAGGTGGTTACGGTCCACCCGCCGCTTATGCCATCGACCACCAACAGCACCCCATATACCGGCACTGCTACTGCCGCGGCAACGCCCACGTAGCGCCAGCGCACCCGGTTGGCCACCGACACCAGCCCGGCCGGGTTTCTTTGCGCAATCCATGCCGCCACGAACGGCGCGATGATGGAAAGCGCGATGATAAATACGTCGTTCGGCCCGGCGGCGTCCGCATCAGCAAACTCGATAAATAGCTCGGGGTTGATCAGCCCCGCAGCGATCACGATGAGAAACTGCACGCCCACAAACAACGCGATTAAAAGCGCCAGCTCCGCCAGCGCCAGCCAACCGTTTCGCGGCCGGGCGATTAGGTGAAAACTCATACCTGCACCCTAAGGCCGATCTCCACTTCCTGGCCAGGCTGCAGGTCAACGCCGTCACGCTCAGGCCCCAGCAAGGCGGGCTCGACGCAGACGAACTCGCGCCACTCCTCATCGCCAAGCCCTGGCGCTTGCGCGCATTCCACCGGGCCGGGGTTCCACACCACGGCGTGGTCGGTGCCGGTGGGGGTGAGGGTGAGGGTGCGGTGGGCGTCGATAAGCAAAAGCTCCGAGGTGGTGGCAAAAACGTAGTCGACTTCCTGGCCAAAACGCACCTCGCCGCAGAAACGCTTCAGCTGGCCGTCGGTTTTGTCGAAATACTGCGCGCCGTCCACCCCGCGCACCGTGGCACTTGTCGTGTCCACCGCCCAGTACGGGTGCAAGGCAAGCTGCACGCGTCGCACAGTGTCAGACTCGTTGCGGCAGCTCAGGCGGAAGGACAAGACCGAGGCAAAAAACTCAAGCCGCAGCCCGTCGTGGACCAACACCCCGTCATCCCACGGCAACGATTCCGCCCAACCATGCATCTGCTCGCCCAGCGTGGTGGCAAACCACGGCGCAACCACAGGCATCCCGCCGTGCTCCGCACCAACGCGGGAGGAAAACAGCAGGTCACCGGTCGGGTGGGGGAGGTGTCGCACTAAAACCATGCGGCAATGGTATCGCGATACAATGAGCGCATGCAGACACCGGTTCCCCGCGAGCAAGTGCGGTTAAGCGCCATTGAGCGCCAGGAATTCGACGCCCTTGCTGCCCAGTTTGAGCGGGTGGAAGAGCACGTGCTGGATGCGTCGCTGATGCTCTACGTCAACAGGTAGGCAACTCGTCCGCCTGCGTCGGGTAGGACGGTTGCGCGCCGGGTTTGGTCACAGCGAAGGCGCCGACGCGTGCGGCGAATGCGGCAGCCTCGTCCAACGTGTCGCCCTGGACAAGCCGGTAGCACAGCGCGCCTGCGAAGGCGTCACCTGCGCCGACGGTGTCTACCGCTGTGACGGTTGGGGTGGGTACGGGGCGCACGCCCTGGGCGTCGGCAACCAGCGCGCCTTGCGCACCCAACGTCAGCACTACGGAGGCAAAACCGGCCTCCACCAGGCGTTTCGCAAGCTCCTTAGGCTCGCCCTCACCACGCAAGCCCAGTTGCTCCAGGATCAGACCGGCTTCGTGTTCGTTGGCCATCAGCGGGTCCGCCTTAAGCAGGGCTTCGCGCGGCACGTCCACCACCGGCGCCAGGTTCACCGCCACACGCCCGCGCGCCAGCTCCACGGCACGCGCAAACCCGTCCGCAGGGATCTCGCCTTGCAGAAGCACCAGCTCAGCAGCTTCCACGGGGGCCTTATGCTTCTCGACGCCCCGCGCATCCACCCCCACATTCGCCCCCGGCACCACGATGATCGTGTTCTCCCCGTCTTCCGACACCGTGATCACGGCTAGGCCGGTGACCTCGGTGCTGATGGTTTCGACGTGGGTGAGGTCCACGTTGGCCTCGCGAAGCAGCGCGGTCGCAGGATGGGCGTTCGCGTCCGCGCCAACCGCGCCGACGAGCGCCACGCGTGCACCGAGGCGCGCCGCCGCCACAGCCTGGTTCGCGCCCTTGCCGCCGGCGGTCACACCACCGCCTGAGCCGAGCAAGGTTTCGCCCGGGTTCGGGTGACGCGCGACGTTAACCGTCAAGTCCGCGTTAATAGAGCCAACAACGGTGATCTGCGGGTGGTTCATAGCCACCGAGAATACGCGTGATTGCCCGCGTTTTACCCGGAGATAACGGAACGGATCAGCTCACGCGTGTATTCGTGTTGCGGGTTCGCCCAGATCTCCTCGGTATTACCGTGCTCCACAATCCTGCCCGCCTGCATCACAGCAAGCCGTGGGCAGATTTCACGCACCACGGCAAGGTCGTGGGTGATGAAAATGAGGGTGTTGGTGTTCACGGTGTCGCTAATGAGCGAAAGCACCTGCGCACGCAGCGACACATCCAGCGCGGAAACCGGCTCATCGGCAAGCAACACGTCGGGGTGCGGGGCGGCGGCTCGCGCAATGGAGATGCGCTGGCGCTGACCGCCGGAGAACTCGCGCGGCAGGCGATCGCCGGTGCCGGCCAGGTCAACGGCGCCCAGTACCTCCTCGGCGCGCGCGTGGTCCACGCCGGCCTCGCGGATGGAATCGCGCACCTTCATGCGCGGATCCAGCGAGGCGTACGGGTCCTGGAACACCATCTGCATCCGCCCGCTGGTGGTCACGGTCCCCGAATCGGGCTTCAACAGCCCCGCAATCGTGTGGATCAGCGTGGTTTTGCCGGAGCCGGAGCCGCCGACGATGCCAAGGCGTTCGCCGTTGTGAACCGTCAGCGTCACCCCGTCGAGCGCCTGCGTCTTGCCGCGGCGCAGCGATACGTCACGCAGCTTTACCACCGGCTCACCCAGCACAGTGGGTGAGGCGGGCGCGCCGGGTTTCGCCGCAGCCGCCAGCGCCTGCGCATACTCAGAGTCACCCGCGACGATCTCGCCGCCACGAAACACCAGCTGGCGCGTGGTCATCCGGCGCACCACCGCCAAGTCGTGGGAGATGAAGATCAGGCCCATGTCGCGCTCGCGTACTAGCCGGTCGATCAGGTCCAGGATTTGGGCTTGGGTGGTGGCGTCGAGGGCGGTGGTGGGCTCGTCGCAAATCAAAAAGTCCGGGTTCTGCTTCAGCGCCAGCGCAATCAGCACGCGTTGGCGCTGCCCGCCGGACAGTTGGTGCGGGTAGGCCTCGGGGCGGTCCACGCCAACGTCCACCAGCAGCTCGCGCGGCACCAGTTTGCCCACTTTGGTCAGCGGGTCAAGTGCGGTCATCGGCTCCTGGAAGACCATGCCCACCGTCGCACCGCGAACGCGCCGGCGCACGCGGTCGGGGGTACCCACCATCTGCGTGGCGTCGATAGTGATGGAGCCTTCAACCGGCAGATCAACAAGCCCCATGATGGCCAGTGCAGTCAGTGACTTACCGGAGCCGGATTCCCCGATGATGCCGAGGCGCTCGCCGCGCGCCAGCTCAAACGAAATTCCATGCAGGATGCCTGCAATGCGCAGATCCTTAACGACGATCACGCGAACCCCCAATCACATTCAATGCCAACACCGTCAGCACAATCGCAAGCCCTGGCCACAGTGCCAAATGCCACGCGGTAGCAAGGTACGGCTGCGAGGCCTGCAGCATCCGACCCCACGAGGCGTACGGGGCAGGTGCACCCAGGCCCAGGAAGGACAAGCCGGCCTCTGCCAGGATGGCAAGGGCCGCAGCCACCGTCGCCTGGGTAATCACCAGGTGGGCGATGTTTGGCACAACGTGCCGCCACGCAATCACTGGCCCAGGCACGCGCGCCATGCGGGCGGCCAGGATGTAGTCCTGGCTGAGCACCTGCAGCGTGCCCACACGCGCCACGCGCACAAAGCCAGGGATCCCCGCGATGCCGATGGCCAGCACCACAATCCAGATCGACGCGCCGAACACGGCGGTAAACACAATCGCCAGAAGCAGCGCGGGGAAGGCGAGCAGCAGATCGCTTGCGCCCATGACCACGCGCCCGGCGCGCCTACGTATGCCCGCCCAGATGCCCAGCGGGATGCCCACGAGCGCGGAGATACTCACCGCGCCCAGCACGACGGCCATGGTCAGGCGCGCCCCGCTCATCACGCGGGATAGCACGTCGCGGCCTAGCTCGTCGGTGCCCATCAGGTGCTGCAAGGTCGAGCCTTGCAGGCGTACCGACGGGTTGGCCTGCAGCGGGTCGTACGGCGTCCACACCAAGGACAACAGTCCGAGCACGATCATCAGGCCGACAATGACAAACCCTACGGTGCGTTTCATCGACGGCTCCTTGGGTCAATGGCGGCATACAGCAAGTCAACAATCAGGTTGACCACCAGCGTGAACGCCACCAGCAGCATCATCACGGTCTGCACGGTAGTCAGGTCGCGGTTGCCCACGGAATCCAACAGCAGCGAGCCCAGACCCGGCACGGCAAAGACACGCTCCACCACCACGGCGCCAACGATCATGGTGGATAGCTGCAGGCCCGTCACGGTGAGCACGGGCAGTGCGGCGTTGCGCAGCACGGAGCGGTAGAGCACTTCGCTTATCGACGCCCCCTGGCTCCTGCCCGTACGCACATAATCCTTGCCCATCTCTTCAACCACGGCGGCGCGCACGTAGCGGGTCAGAATCGCCGATTGGACCAGGGCCAGCGAAAACACCGGAAGCACGGTATGCGCAGGCGTGCCCCAGCCGCCGGCAGGCAGCCAGCCTAAACGCACGGAGAACGCACTGACCGCCAGGATGCCCACGAGGAACGAGGGCACCGCAATGCCCACCTGCGTCAGCCCAGAGAGCACCGCGTTTGGTTTGCGCGCCAGGTGGATACCCAGCGGTATGGCGGTGATGAGCGCCAGCAGCATGGCAAGAATGGTCAGCGTCAGGGATACCCCGGCGCGCTCCCAGATGGTGTCGGTGATCTCGCGGCCTGAAGACATGGAGATGCCGAAGTTGCCGGTGAGCATGTTTTTGACCCAGTCGAAGTACTGGATAATCAGCGGGCGGTCTGTGCCTAGGCGTGCGGCTAGCTCTTTGACCGCTTCTTCGGTGGCGGTCACGCCAAGCGCGATGCGCGCCGGGTCGCCCGGCACCGCACGCAGCAGCACGAAAATAATCACGCTTGCCGCAACCATCAGTGCGGCGAAGCGGACAATGCCTTGTGTAAAACCTCGTGTAAAACCGTTTCTCAATCCGTCTTTCAATCCGCTACCTCGATGTTTGCCAGGGGCAGGGAATCTGTCACCACGTTCGGATCCACCCCGCTAATGCCGGGGCGGGTGAGCACAATGTTGGGGGCGTTGACCAGGGTCAGGGCTCCTGCGTCGTCCATGATCTGGTCCACGGCCAGGCGCATGCTTTCCACATCACCCGCGGTGATGAGCTCGCGGACGCGCGCGTTGTCGTAGCCCAGGTAGTAGTCCGGGTTGCCAAACAGGTTGGGAATGTCGCGCGGCTCAACGTGCGCGATAATAGACGCCTGATAGTCCGCCCCCTTCAACACCTTGGTCAACCACACCGCCGGGAACTCGACGGTTTCAAGGTGGACGGTAAAGCCGACGTCACGCAGCTGCGAGAAAATCAGCTCCGCCGCTGTCTGCGCATAGGGCAGCGAGGGCACCGTGATCGTGATCTCCGGTGTGCGGCCAGCCAACAACTCGCGGGCGCGGTCCGGGTCGAAGGGGTAGTAGTTGTGGCTGCTAAACCACGGGTCCGTCGGCGGGACCGGCGCGCCGCCCGTGTCGGTGGCCATGCCGTTGTACACCACCTGGTTGAGCGCATCGCGGTCAATGGCATAGGCCACGGCGCGGCGCACATCCGGGTCATCAAAGGGTGCAGCGTTGTTGTTCATGCTCAGCAACACTTCACCGTTGGTGGTGCCTACCTGTACGCCGATCTCATCCGGCAGCGCATCTAGAAGCTGCGGCGCCTGCATCGCCCACACCACGTCCACATCACCGGCGCGCAGCGCGTTGACGGCGCTCGCCGCGTCCGCGAAGTAGCGGATCTGCGCGTCGTTGCGCCCTTCATCACGCGCCTTGAACGTAATCGCCGTGCCCTCATCAAAGCGCGCCACCGTGTACGGGCCCGTGCCCAACGGATCGGTGGCCAGGCGAGGGATCGAGGCCTCACACATCATCGCGCCAGTCAGCGTGGCCATGGACCACAGCCAGCGTTCGCTGGGGGAGGAGAGGGTGACTTGCAACGTGGCGCTATCAAGAGCAAGCGCCTCGGCAACGGGATCCATCTGGGCTTTCAGTCCGTTGGTCCACTCGTTTTTCACATAGTTGATGGAAAACACCGCATCATGCGCCGTAAACGGTGAACCGTCCGAAAAAGTCACGCCCTCTTTCAAATGGAACGTGTACACCGTGCCGTCATCACTCACGTCCCAGGAGGTGGCTAGGTTCGGTTGGGGGGTACCCGTAGCGTCGATACGCACGAGCGTTTCATACACATTGCCAACCAACGCCTGCGGAGCCGCAGCACCGCCAACGGTAGTGAAATCCAAACTTGCCGGCGGGGCGGAAGCCGCCACAGTCAACATGTTGCTTACCTGCGTGGAAGCCCCACACCCAGCAAGCAACACCCCAACCGCAGCCAACGCGCCGGCAATCCGCGCGCGCCTCATTAGCCGATCTGCTCTGGCTCTAACTCAATCCACAACGGCGAGGAATGACCGCGCACGATGTTCAACCCGAAGGTCAACTGCTCCGTGCTGTAGCGCTGCACCGAGTACTCCACTGGGGCACCCGTGTGCGTAAACGCACGCAACTCAATCTCAAGCAACGGCGCGCCGACCGGCAGCTGCAGTGCCTCAGCCTGCTCCTTGGTGGCAAGAACAACACGAGCCGTGCGCGAAATGTTGTTGTAGTTCACGCCATTGCGCATCAACTCACGGTGGAAGGACTCTGCATTCGGATCCACGCCTAACACCGTCGAGGAAATAGACGGCGAGAAGTAGATCTCCTCCACCACAACCGGTGCATCATTCGCGGTGCGTACGCGACGCAGCGTTACCACCGTCTTCGTGTCATTGAGCCACAGCGCTTCTGCAATATGGTCATTTGCCTGGTGCAGGCCAAACTCCTGCAGAATCTGGCCCGGGATCTTGCCCATCTGCGCCACCCGGCTGGCGGTACACAGCACTTCCTCAAAGGATTCCGTGCGCGTGTTAGATAAGACAATTGAACGGCGTCCGCGGCCCGAGGAAATCAAACCCTCACTACGCAATGTGGCCACCGCCTGACGCACAGGCCCACGCGACGTAGCAAACTGCGCGCACAGCTCAGCCTCCGACGGCAGCGACTCACCAACCGGAATGCGGCCCGCGAAAATCTCGTCGCGGAGGTAACCGGCAATCTCCTGGTGCTGCTGAGGGCGCCTTAAGGGGGTATTAGGTACGGATTCAGTCACGCCTTACTTCTTTCCGAGTAAAAACCGTTTGGTGTGTGAAGAATACTATTGCATTGATCTTGCAATAATGCCCATAGTGTGGACAGTTTCTTCAAACGTAGGTGCCTGAGGAGAAATCATCAGCTCATCTGCCTTCGCGTGGTCCTTAAACCATTGCAGGTATTCCCGCACTTCGGTGCCTGTACCTTTTGCGGTGTAGCGCAACATATCAATGATTTGGCGCCCTTGATAGGAATGAATAATTTGTTCCAGTTGATCATCCGAAAGGGGGGTGCCGCGCCTACTTACAAAGGAGCGAACCCGTTCTTTATGAACAAGTTTCTCTTGCCTGTCCGCATCCTCCACACTGTCGGAGGCAATCACGTTGACCGCCGCGATGCAGTAGGGCTCCGGGTAGCGCTCTGAAGGCTCGTAGTTTTCCCGGTAGTAGGTGGTTGCCTGCTCGAGGTGCTGCGGCGCGAAGTGGGAGGCAAAGGAATACGGCAGGCCCAGCTTTGCTGCCAACGAGGCGCCGAACATAGAGGAGCCGAGGATGTAGACCGGCACGTTCGTGTTTGCGCCCGGCATAGCCACAACTCCGGGCAGCGGCGACTGGTTGGACATCCACGCCTGCAGTTCAAGCACATCTTGGGGGAAGTTCTCGGCGGCGCGCGGGTCGCGTCGTAACGCCTGTCCCAGCGTCTGCTGGTCCGTGCCCGGCGCGCGGCCCACGCCGAGATCAATACGGTCCGGATACATCTCGGCCAGCATGCCGAACTGCTCTGCAATCACGTACGGCGCGTGGTTGGGCAGCATCACCCCACCTGCGCCGAGGCGAATCTTTTCTGTCTTTGCCCCAACGTGTGCGATCAACACGGCGGGAGCAGAGGAGATAATCCGCGTCATGTTGTGGTGCTCGGAGTACCAGATACGCGAAAACCCCAGCGCTTCCGCTTCTTGGGCGAAGGTGACAGATCGCTCTATCGCTTTGCCCACGGACTCGCCGGGGTATCGGGTACAAAAATCAATCAACGAAAGGGGCGTATGCATGCCCCCGAGGCTACGCCGTAACTACCTCGCCGTCGACGGCCTCGTTGGTGCCAACCACCATCGGCGGCTTGGGCTTGGCAAAGTCAATGATCAGGCCGATGACAAACGCCACCACAACCGGAAGTACCCAGCCCAGGCCATCTGCAGCCAGTGGCGCCCAGTTCACCAGCGGGGTCAGGGCGTCAACGGCCCAGTCCTGTGCGATGAACGTCTCGATTGCGGACCAGATCACAGCAACCCAGATCGGCAGGAACATCGCCCAGGTGAACCGGGTGCGGCTGCGGAATGCAGGCTCAATCAGGGTGACAAAGATCAGCGCGATTGCTGGCGGGTAGAGGAAGCCAATCACCGGGGCGGCAACGCCCATGATGAAGTTCAGGCCCTGGGTGGCAAACACGATGGACCAAATGGTGAAGAAGATGGCCCACGCCTTGTAGCTGCCGGGGAACTGCTCAGAGAAGTACTCACCGGTAGCGGTGATCAGGCCAACCGCAGTGGTCAGGCAGGCAAGGAGCACGACCAGGGAGAAGATGATCTGGCCGGCGGTGCCCATGGTCAGGTTCGCGGCGTCTGCCAACAGGCCCGCGCCGTTGTCGTACTGGCCGCCGGACGGGATAACGCGGCCGATGCTGCCCAGGCCCAGGTAGACCAGCGCCAACATGAGGCCAGCGCCAAGGCCGGCGATGATGGTGCTGTTGACAATCTCCTTGCCCTCAGCGAAGCCCTTCATGCGCAGGGTGGAGATGATCACGATGGAAAACGCCAAAGCGGCAATGGAGTCCATGGTGAGGTAGCCCTCGAGCAGGCCAGCGGTGAATGCGCCGTCGGCGTACTGCTCGCCGGGGGTGCGCGGCTGGGCGTCCCAACGGAACAGGGATCCAACGATCATCACGATCAACAGGATCACCAGGGAGGGCACCAGGAACTTGCCCAGCTTGTCCATGATGGTCGACGGGTTCCACGCCAGTGCCAGTGCGGCGCCGAAGAACAACAGGTTGAAGACTGCGGAAGCGCCAATGCCCTCAACACCAAACAGGGGGGTGATTGCGGTTTCCATAGACACGGCGCCGGTACGCGGCAGCGCGTAGAACGCGCCGATGGACAGGTAGGCCAAGATGGGGAACATCACGCCGAAGACGGTGCCGGCGCGCTGGGACAGGTCGCGCACGGAAGCGCCGGAGAGCGCAATGGCAATCACAGCGAGCACCGGAAGCAGGGCGCCGGTGCCGAGGAAGCCCAGGATTGCGGGCCAGAAGTTGTCGCCTGCCTCAACGGCAAGCATCGGCGGGAAGATCAGGTTGCCCGCGCCAAAGAACATGGAAAAGAGCGCGAGCGAGGTGATCGCGATGGTCTTTCCAGACCCGCCCCGCGTAACTGCGGTTGAGCCCATAATTGCCTCCTAGGAGTTAGCTGTGATGCATATGATGCAGTTGACAGTACACTCCAAGGTCCAATTTGGGAAACGGATTCCACTAGATGGACAGCAATTGCTTGATTGCAGTCAGCGGAATGTCCACCCAATCCGGGCGATTGTTGGCCTCATAGACCACCTCGTAGGCGGCTTTATCCGCAACATACGCCGCCAGTAACGCCTGGTCTAACTCCCCATAGCCGGCCAGCAAAGCATCACGCATCTCAGATTCCCACGATTTCGAAAGCTCACCCACGGCACGCGCGTAGCCAAACGAGCGCACCATGCCGGCGACATCTCGCAAAGCCACGTCTTTCCTACGACGCTGCGCCAACGGGCGCGCGGGTTCCCCTTCGAAGTCGATGAGGTGCCACAACGGGGCGTCGTAAAGCGTCTGGCCCAAATGCAGATCCCCATGCACGCGCTGCACGTCCACATCCTGGGTGTCTAGCGCGGCATACAACGCCCGCAGGCCCGGCTCGAACTCACGCAACACCGACGCGCGCTCCAGATACGCATCCAGGTTGGCATCAAGCTGCGCGCGAATGGCCGAACCGGCACGCTTTTCCACACCAAACTCCGACGCTAACGACGCGTGCACACTGCCAATCGCCTCACCCAACGCACGCGCATCCGCCGCACCCAGTGCCCCTGCGGTAGCCAGAACAAAGCCGTCGGTGCCGCCAACCAGCTCCTGCTGCATCGCAAGCGTGCGGCCATCCAGCGTGACGTAGCCCGTCACCTTCGCCACGTGCTTGTTCTCAATGCGGCTTAAGAGCTCCACGTCCGGGTTCAGTCCGTCTTCCAGCTTGCGAAAGACCTTCACAATCGTGTTGCCAACAATCAGATTGGTGTTGGACTGCTCCGCACCCATCGGACGCACTTCGCCGCCGCGCAGCTGCCCGTGCACCTGCCCAAGCTGCGCCATATGCTCCACATACGTCTGCGCGCCGGAGGTGGTGGCAAGGATGTCACGTGTGCCGTCGTGAAGAATCTGATAGCTCTCGCGGTGCGTGCCCAGATCCAGGGTCACAATCTCCCAGGTATAGGGGCCGAGGGCTTTTTGCTTATCGACGCCCTCGCCAACCACCCTCCCCGCCTTCGACCCAAAAAACCGCTCCTTGGTGATATCGATCATGCTGAAATATCGAACCAGAAGAAACCGTGCGGCGCGAGTGTGACAAGCCACGGCAGCTCACCAATCGCCGGGAATTCCACGCTGCCAGAGAGCTCACGCGGCACAATGCCGTTGTATTGCGCCAGCTCCATCTCCACAGGCGCCGGGCGCGAAGACATGTTGTGCACGCACAAGATGCGCTCCGTGCGGCCCGTCTCATCTGTGTACTCACGGATAAACGCCAACACCTGCTCATTGCCGTGCTCCACTTCGATGTAGGAGCCGCGGCCGAACGCCTTGTACTGCTTGCGCACATGCACCAACGTGCGCACCCAATGCAGCAGGGAATTCTCCTTATTCATCTGGCTCTCCACGTTCACAATGTGGTATCCATACTGGTCATTGCGCACCGGCGGAAGATAGAGACGCTCCGGGTCCGCGGAGGAAAAACCACCGTTGCGGTCATTCGACCACTGCATCGGGGTACGCACACCATCACGGTCATAGAGCCAGATGTTGTCGCCCATGCCAATCTCATCGCCGTAGTACATAAACGGCGAACCCGGCAGCGACAGCAGCAACGCGTGCGCTAACTGCAAACGATCACGATGCCCACCCAAAAGCGGCGCCAAGCGACGACGAATACCCACATTCGCGCGCATCCGCGGATCAAACGCGTAGTGCTTGTACATGTACTCGCGCTCTTCCTCCGTGACCATCTCAAGCGTGAGCTCATCGTGGTTGCGCAGGAAAATGCCCCACTGTGCAGACTCCGGGATCGCCGGGGTCTCGCGCAAAATGTCAATGATCGGCTGCGCGCTTTCCATATGCAGGCCCATGAAAATGCGCGGCATGACAGGGAAGTGGAACGCCATCTGGCACTCATCACCCTTGCCGTCCGTGCCCTCACCGAAGTACTCCACCACCTCATGCGGCAGCTGATTCGCCTCCGCCAGCAGGAAGCGGCCCGGGTACTCCTCATCAAACATGGTGCGTACGCGTTTGATGAACTGGTGGGTCTCCGGCAGGTTCTCGCTGGAGGTGCCCTCGCGCTCAAACAGGTACGGAATGGCATCCAAGCGGATACCGTCCATGCCTAGGTCTAGCCAGAACCGAATCACGTCCAGGATTTCCTCCTGTACACGCGGATTGTCGTAGTTCAGATCCGGCTGGTGCGAGAAGAAACGGTGCCAGAAGTACTGCTTGCGCACCGGGTCCCACGTCCAGTTGGACTCCTCCGTGTCAATGAAGATGATGCGCGTGCCCGCGTACTGCTCCGGGTCATCCGTCCACACGTAGTAATCGCCGTACTCCCCATCCGGGTCTTGACGCGACGCCTGGAACCAGGCGTGCGAATCGGAGGTGTGGTTGATGGGGAAGTCCGTGATGATGCGGATGCCGCGTTTATGTGCAGCGTCGATAAGCGAAACAAAGTCCTCAACCGTGCCAAACTCCGGCAGCACCTTGCGGAAATCACGGATGTCATAGCCGCCGTCTCGAAGAGGCGAATCATAAAACGGCGGGATCCACAGACAATCCACACCCAGCCACTGCAGGTAATCCAGCTTCTCCTCCAGGCCCTTCAGCGTGCCGGACCCCGTACCATCCGGGTCGTAGAAGGCGCGTACCAGCACCTCGTAGAACACCGAATCCTTGTACCACTCCGGATCCGGGCGCTGCCACGGCTGCTCAGCAGGGGCGGGCGTGAGAAAATCAGTTGCCTGTGGGGTTTGCTCCATAGCCAGTTAGCGTAGCCGTACGGCCTGGGCGATGCGCTCGACGGCCTGCTGCAAAATCTCTGGGCTGGTAGCAAAGTTCATCCGCGCCTTGTGCTCACCGCCAGGGCCGAAGTGGGCGCCCTCATTCATGGCCACCTTCGCGTGCTTGAGCAGCCAGGCGGCTGGGCGCGGGTCGTCGAGTTTGGTGTCGCTGAAATCCAGGAACATCAAGTATGTCGCGGCCGGGACCTCGAACTTGATCCCCGGCACGGCGTCCGGCAGGTGGGTGACAAGCCAATCGCGGTTGGCCTTCAGCTGCGCAACCTCCTCATCCAGGAACTCGCGCCCAAGGTCGTAGCAGGCCTCCGCCGCAGTAATGCCAAGCGTGCCCACGCCGTCTTTCGCCACCGGGTTGATGCGCTCCCAGGTGGCCACGTCCTCATCGTTGGAGAAAATCATCTGCGCGCATTTGAGCCCCGCGACGTTCCACGCCTTCGAGGTTGCCGTCACCGTAATACATACATCCGGGTTGTTTGCTGCCGCGCAGACGTGTTGGCCGTCGAAAACCAGTGGGGCGTGGATCTCGTCCACAATCACGCGCCCGCCGTATTTGCGTGCCACCTCGCACACCGCATCCAGCTCAGCCTCGCTGAACACCCAGCCGCCCGGGTTGTACGGGTTGGTCACAATGATGCTGCCTGCGCCCTGCTTGAACGCCTGCTCGATCTCTGCCAGGTCCAGGCCAGGGGTGCTCGCAACGTCGATACGCTCGCGCCCAGCCGCATCCGCAATGTTCAAAAACGGGAAATACGCCGGCACCGGCACAATCACCGGCCCTTGCGTGAAGTGCTGGATAGCAAGCAGCACGCCGCGCACCACGTCCGCCACCGGGAAGATGCGCGCAGGCTCCGGGCGCCAGCCGTAGCGCGCGGCGTAGAAATCCGACACCGCCTCACCCAAACGGTGCGCGTGCGGCGCAGGCGTGTAGCCAAACATCTCGCGCTCACAGGCTTGAACAATCGCGTCTTTGACCGCAGGTGCGGTGGGGAAGTCGCTTTCCGCGATGAACATGGGGATCACGTCATCGCCGTAGACAGTCCATTTGCGTGTGCCGCGGGTCCTTAAAGTATCGATGTCCGGAAACTGCATGCGCCCTACGCTAGCGCGCCCCACTCTTCCTCGTCTTCATCCTCATCGGGGCTCATGCTTTCCGACGCAAACCCAAACGCCCTCAACCTCCTACGATCCTCCGCAGAGGAGGACGCAGTCAGCTTCAACAGCTCCGAATAAATACCGCCGGAAACCGCCAACTCGGCGGGGGAGCCGATTTCGTCGATGCGGCCATCACGAAGCGTGATGATTGTGTCCACACTCGCAATCGTGGACAGGCGGTGCGCGATCATGATGGTGGTGCGGCCTTCCATCAGCTCGTCCAACCCGGCCTGCACGGCGCGCTCTGCCTTGGTGTCTAGGGCGGAGGTCGCCTCGTCCAAAATCAGAATCGGCGCGTCCTTCAACATGGCGCGCGCCACCGCCACGCGCTGGCGCTGCCCACCCGAAAGGCGCAATCCGCGTTCACCAATCACCGTGTCGTAGCCGTCGGTGAACTTCATAATGAAGTCATGCGCGTTGGCGCGCTTCGCCACCGCCACCACCTCTTCTAACGTGGCGTCCGGCTTGCCGTAGGCAATGTTTTCAAACACGGACCCCGAAAACAGCGCCGCCTCCTGGAACACCACACCAGTGGTTGCGCGCAGTTTCTCCACGTCCAACTCGCCCAGCTCCTCGCCGCACACCTCAAGGCGTCCCTGGGTTACCGGGTACAAGCCCAAAAGCAGGTTCACAATCGTGGACTTGCCCCCACCAGATTCGCCAACAAGGGCGATTTTTTCGCCTTTGCGGGCGGAAAACGTGACGTCGTAAAGCACCGGCTCCCCAGGCGTGTAAGCGAAAGTGACCTGATCGAACGCAACCACCGGTTCGCGCACCGGCAGTGGGGTCTGCTGGGTCAGTGTCACCTCCGGCATGTCGGAGGCCTCGGTGGCGGCGACCAGCTGGCGGTTCGCGGTCGGCTCCAACGGCTCATCCATCACCTTGAAGTAATCGCGCGAACCCGCAATCGCTCGCTGCGCCGAATCCACAATCCAACTCATCATGGTCACCGGCTGACGCGCCATAGTCACCATCTGAATCAGCATCACCATCTCACCGATAGTGAAAAAGCCGTTCAGCGTCCGCGTGAACACAATCAGATAAATACCCAGGAAAATCAGGTTCATTGCAACGCCGCGCGCGGTGTCCATCGAATGCCACCAGCGCGACTGCAGGCGCGTAATCTCCACCGTATTGGTGTAGTGACGCCCGAATTTCTCCAGCTCACGCACCTCTGTGCCGTATGACTTGGTCACCTTCACCTGGCCCACAACCTCGGCGAAACGGCCATTGCCCTCATCAATGTTGGCGTTCTTCTCCTGCTCAAACACTTGCCAGCGTTTCGACGTGAGCGCTGTCAGCCACGTATACAACGGAAACAGCAACGCCAGCAGCACCGTCAGCGGCCAGTAGTAGTACGCCGTGATGCCCAAGATGGCCACGACCTGGATCAGCATTGGCAAGAAGTTATTAGTAAAGGACTGGATGAACTGCGTGACGTTCGCAATCGAACGATCCAGCCGAGCAATGATCGTGCCCGTCACCTGGCCATCAAAATAGGACTGCGGCAGCGCCAGCAGCTTTGCAAAATATCGCGTGGACAGCACCTGGCGGATACGTGCCACCATCACATCCCCGATGTAGCCGGAGACGTTGCGCAGCAGCGTCGCGCCGGCCTCCGCCGCGAATAGCCCCACCGCCAGCCATACGACGGTGCGGATCGCGCCGCCGTCCACAATCGTGTCCGTGGCCTCACGGATCAAAAACGGACTGAGCAAACTTAGCCCCGCGACTGCGGAAGAAACCACCACCACCGCAAGATAGAACGGCCAAAGAGTTGAGGCGCTGCGCAGAACGCGGATGATCGGCTGCATGATGGTCCACACTAGCCCGGGCTGTAGGATTGCCTGCAAACTCACAACGATGGATTTTGGAGCGTCGCCTACATGTCCCACCGCCTGAAACTTGCGGTTTTAAGCCTGCTGCTGCCGGTTACCGCCTGCGCCGCGCCCGGAGAAAACGACATTGACCCGGAGGCCGTCACCCCCACCAGTACGATCGGCCGGCCTGCGGAGACCTTCGCAACCTCCGAGGTTGAGCCCGCGCCAAGCACGGAGATCAACGGCGAGCGCGTCAAGGACCCCGCCATGGACCTGTCGTACAAGTGGCAGGGGTCCAGCTACGCGCCGGGCGGCGGCACCGTGGTTGTGGTTGCGGTGACCAACGAGTCGGATGCACCGCTGCCTGTGGACGCCTTGAAGCCCACACTGAAGTACAACGCCGGCGGCGGCGAGATGCGCACCGCCGAAGCGCTGACCGCGGATGCGGCTGGCGTAGACATTATTGGCCTTGACCTGCCGCTTGGTCCAGGTGCGACGGTGAACGCCAAGTACGCGTTCAACGTGTCCACGGGCAACCTGTGGGACGCGCAGTTCACCATCGGCAACATCACGTTCCAGGGGAATCTGAACAATTAATGCGTGAAGAAGTAATCCTGCTTAATAACGACGGATCCCCGATCGGGACCGCGGACAAAGCCGTGATCCACACCGGGGACACCCCGCTACACCTGGCGTTTTCCTGCTGGCTGTTCAACGAAGACGGCCAGTTGCTGCTCACACGGCGCGCGCTGGGCAAGAAGACGTGGCCTGGGGTGTGGACGAACTCCTTTTGCGGGCATCCCGCCCCTGGCGAGACCCCGGAGGAGGCCGTGTACCGCCGCGCCACTTTTGAGTTAGGGCTGCAGCGCGAGGCATTTGCGTCGCTTGAGCTGGTCCTGCCGAACTTCCAGTACCGCGCCGTGGATGCATCCGGCGTGGTAGAAAATGAAATCTGCCCCGTGTTCGTGGCACGCTTGACCGCGGATGCGCAGATTCAACCCAACCCCGACGAGGTATGTGAGAGCGCCTGGATTACCCCCGGGGGGTTGTCTGCGGCGATTGAGGCTGCGCCGTTCGTTTTTTCGCCGTGGCTTATTGAAGAAGCGTCGCATGAGCCGCTACGCGCCCACCTGCGCAGATAGGGCTTATTGAAAACGGATCAATGAAGCCTGTGGATAACCTGTTTTAGTTATCCACAGGCGCTGTGTGTACCCCTTGGCAAAGGCTTGATTTTGTCTTAGCGTTTTGCGCATGAATCCATTTGAACAATTTTTGCAAACAGCAAACATCGACGTCCTTGAACACTTCAATAAGCAACAAGCATTAGATGCGGGCATTCCGCCCAATAAAGTACGCGAGTGGCAATTAGCACACGAGGTTTATTACGGTGCGGCCACTTCCGCCGCCAAGCAGCGCCAAGCGTTAGATAAGGCGCGCCGCTCGGGCCTTTCCTTAGACCAACTGTGCATGATCGAGCGTGAGCTGCGACGCATCAAGAGCCTTCGCACCCGCAACAAACTACGCCTAGTGCTGCTTGGCTTGCGCGGCCACTACAAGGCGGTGATGGCGTTGGTGAAACAGCGCATTCCGAAGCTAGAGAAGCCGCGCCAAGATGGCGTTCGATTTAGTAAATCCAAAGACCGCAAGCGCACCATGACGCTCACACACGATGAGGAGCTGATTGCAGACGTTGAACACGCCCTGACCCACGACCTTGACCTGGAAAAACCTGCGATGGGTCAGATGTTGGAACGACTCCTGGCCATTTTGCGGGGCAAATCCTCAGGCGTGTCTCGGGCTGTGCGTCGGCCAATCGTCCTGATCCCCGTTGATGAGCACCTGAAGCTGCTCAAAGGCGACGCCGACGAAACCACCTTCGGCCTCACCGACGGCACCACCATCACCGGCGCCGAACTGCTCAAGCAGGGCTACGGCGAGGTCCTTGAGGTGGCAACGTTCCACCCGCAGGAGGGGCCCGTGAACCTGTACCGCACGAAGCGCTACGCCAACACGAAGCAGCGCGACTTGGCGCGCATGGCCAACCCGGTGTGCACGGTGCCTGATTGCCGTCACGTTTCGGACAACTGCCAGCTGCACCACATCACCGCGTGGTCGCGTGGTGGTGAGACGAACATGGATAACTTGGCGGTGCTGTGTCGCTATCACAACCAGGTCAATGATGATGATCCTTCGCAGCCCATTCGTGGCCGTACGGAGAGCATCAACGGCCGTACCTGTTGGGTGTCACCGAGTGGGGTGCCGGTGGAGAACCGCCATCATCCTTATTCGGCGATGTCGCTGCTGTTTGGGTCTTCGAATATGTCGCGCAGGTAGCCAAGGGGATCGTGTACCACGGTTGGGGCTTCTGCTTCACGACGCCTCACCGCACCCCTCCCCGACACCCCATACTCCGGCCAACCAACATCACCGGTGCGCAGGAACGTCAACAACCATGGGTCCGGCGCGAACATACCGCTGAGGTCTTCGGCGTGGGCGTAACCTACGTGCTCCGCAAGCCATACGGGGCCAGGTGCGTGCTCGGCGACCGCGTCTACGTGGCGTCGCACCAGGGAGTCTGAGAGCAACTGACCCGCGGTGTAGCCCTTGCCCGTGCCTGTAACCGTGCCTTTACCTGCGCCTTTGCTGGCACGCTTGCGCAGGCCCATCGTGCGTCCGGCGACACGCACAAAGACACGGCCCAGCGCAGGCACGCGGTCCAGCTTCGCGCCTGAGTGGTGGAATTCCTTGTCCGTGCAGGTGAGCACGACGGGAACATTCGCCATCTCTTGAGGTTCCAGCGGGTAGGGGCCAAGCGCCATGTCCGTTGGGAAGTGCAGGCGGAAGCGCTGGTAGGCGTGGTTGAGTTTGGTTGGGGAGAGACAGTTGAGCGCCACGCGTGCAATTGGCGTGCCCAAAGCGCCACGCGCGGCCCATTTGCGTTGCGGGAAACCGCGGCGGGGAAACGCTGGTGACATGGCAAGCACGCGTCGGAATTCGCCTTTGTAGTGGTCGCGTCTGCACAGCCACAGTGCGATCGCGGCACCCGCGGAGTGGCCCATGACAGTCACGTTTGTCGGGTCACCCCCAAATGCTTCGATGTTGTGCTGAATCCAGGTCAGGGCTGTGGAGACGTCGGCGACGGCGCGGTAGTGCGCGGCGGTGTCATCAGGAAACTGCACAAATCCCGGGAACTTCAGCCGGTAGCCCACGCGCACGTGCACCACACCTTCGCGCGCGAACCCGTCGGGGTTGGAAAACGTCTCCGTGTGGTCGCCTTCCTCAAACCGGCCGCCGTGAATCCACACCATGACGGGCAGATCTTCGTGCGCCGTGGCCGCTGGGGCGGTGATCGAGAGGTGGGGTGCGTTGGGGCGGGGGCGTGTGGCGTCGATAAGCAAACCAAGCTCTGCTGGCCTGGGGTTATCAAACAATCCTGAAGCCTGCACCACCGGGATGGAATGGAAACGGCGCAGGCCATCATCCATGACGCCGAGGACCGTCCCAGCCGGACACGTGACTTCAGTGGTGTTCACCCGCGCCATCATAGCTATTGTGTGGGCATGACAAATCCGTTGCTTACCCCATCGAATCTGCCCTACGGTCTGCCGGACTTCGCCGCCATCACGCTCGATGACGTGCAGCCCGCATTCGCTGAGGCGTTACGGCGCCACGCTGAAGAGATCACCGCCATCACCACCGAAGCCGCCCCGACGTGGGAAAACACCGTCGAGGCGCTGGAGCGTTCCGGCCGCGAACTTGAGCGCGTCACCGCCTGGTTCTTCAACCTGCAAGGCACCGACGGCAATGAGGCATTCGACGCGGTTGCAGACGACATTGTGCCGAAGCTGTCCGCCCACCTGGATTCCATCTACCAAAACGAGGAGCTTTACCGCCGCCTGGAGGCCGTTGAGGTGCCGGCTGATGAGGAGTCGCAGCGCCTGCATGACCTGTTGATGCGCCGCTTCCAGCGCCGCGGTGCCACGCTTGATGCGCAGGGCAAGACCCGCCTGCAGGAGATCAACCAGCGCCTGGCGGAGTTGTCGGAGCGTTTCGGGCGCAACCTGCTCGCTGACACGAAGCGCCTTGCCGTGGAGTTCAGCGCGGAGGAGCTGGCGGGCCTGAGCGAGTCGCAGCGCGAGGCCTACCGCGACGGCGACCGTTACGTGGTGCCCATCGAGCTGCCCACCACCCAGTCCCTGCAGGCTGACCTGGAGCTTCCTGCTTCTCGACGCCATCTGTTCACCGCCTCTCGCCAACGCGGCGCGGAAACCAACCCGGCGATCATCGCCGAGACCGTGCAGCTGCGCCTGGAGCGCGCGAACCTGCTCGGTTTTGCCAGCCACGCTGATTACGTGATTGCGGAGGAAACCGCCGAAACCGCTCAGGCTGCCCGCGCGCTGGTTGCGGACCTGGCCCCGGCGGCTGCGGCGAATGCGGAAGCTGAGCGCAAACTCGCCTCCGAGCTCGCCGGCTTTGAGGTGGACGGGGCGGATTGGCCGTACTACCAGGCGCGCCGCAGGGAAGAGGAGCTTGACGTTGATGACGCCGAGCTGCGCAAGTACTTCCCGCTGGAGCAGGTTCTTGTAGACGGCGCGTTTCACGCCGCCAACCTCCTCTACGGCATCACCGTGACCAAGCGCGAGGACCTGCGCGGCTACCGCGATGACGTGGACGTGTGGGAAGTCACCGACGCGGACGGCACCGGCATCGGCCTGCTGTTGACGGACTACTTCGCCCGCGAAACCAAGCGCGGCGGCGCCTGGATGAGCTCCTTTGTGGAACAGTCCACGCTGCTGGACACGAATCCGGTGGTGGTCAACGTCATGAGCATCACCGACAATCTGCTCAGCGTGGACGAGGTCACCACCGTCTTCCACGAGTTTGGCCACGCGCTGCACGGGCTGCTGTCCAACGTGCGCTACCCAACGCTCAGCGGCACGAATGTGCCGCGTGACTGGGTGGAGTTCCCCTCCCAGATCAACGAAAACTACGCCTTTGCCCCAGAGATCGTGCGCAACTACGCACGCCACGTAGACACTGGCGAGGTCATCCCCGACGAGCTGCTCGAAGCGGTGCGTGCTTCCCGACAGTTCGGCCAAGGCTTCGCCACCGCCGAATACTTGGCGGCCGCAGCCATTGACTTGGCGTGGCACTCCCTGGAAACCCCGCCGGCAGACGACGTGGACATCGCCGAGTTCGAAGCCCAGGCGCTTCGTCAGGTCGGCCTGGACATCGAAGGTCTCGAACCGCGCTACCGCTCCACTTGGTTTAACCACGTCTTCGCCGGTGGGTATTCGGCGGGCTACTACTCCTACCTGTGGGCTGAGGCGCTGGATGCTGATGGCTACCAGCTGGTTGAAGAGCGCGGCATCAACCGCGAAACCGGCCAGGCGTTCCGCGACACCATCCTGTCGCGCGGTGCCGCCCGCGACTACACGGAGGCATACCGTGCTTTCCGAGGCCGCGACAAAGACGTCCGCCCCCTGCTGACCCGCCGCGGGCTTGCGGGTTCCGACGTCCACGGCCAAGGGGAGTAGCGTAACTGCCATGCCAGACCCCTTGAACACACAGCACACGCAGCACACACAGCACCCGCACAACACCCCGGCTGAAACTCCGGCAAGCACGGAGAAGCGGACCACGAAGCGGCGCTTCCCCAAGTCGCGCGTCACCCAGGTGATGTGGTTTCTGATCGCGATGTGCGTTGTCGCCGCCGCGATCAGCGCGCTCTAGCGCCGCAAGCACACAGGGGGCACGGGGGGGCAATGCCAGCACCCCCGCACCGCGGGCGCTGCAAGCGCTGGCGTTTAGCGCCCGCGCTGCGAGGCTTCGGCAACGCGCTTGAAGAGCTCCAGGGTGGGGAGGTCTTCGATGGTAAGGGGGTTGCGTTGGGCGTCGCAAAGCGGGATGCACCAGTTGGAGTACTGCTTGTGGTTGGTGCCGGGCTGGTTTTGGATGCGGACGTCTCCAACCATATCCACCAGGTTCGTGCAGGTCATGGCGGATGGGGTGGAGGCGACAAACCGCGTCAGCCCCACCAGTAGCGAGTCGACGTCGCCGTACTGCCCCAAGTCCTTGTCTAGGAAGTTGACCTTGGCAAGCGGGGTGCCCTCGAATGCGCCCTCGGCCTGCACGGCGGCAAGGACCTGGGAGATCCACACCGCATCGTTGGCGTTGAGCTCCTCCAACGTCTCGTGCACGAGGCCGAGTTTGTGGCGCAGCTCGTTGTGTGCGCCCTGGATGTAGCCGGCGGTCGGCGGCAGGTCGTGCGTGCCCACTGCGGTCAGCGACAGGTTGCGGTACTGATCCGAGGGCAGCGGCGCGCCGTTCCACGGGGTGGACTCGAACCACAACACGGTGGTGCCGAGGATGCCCTTGTCACGCAGCACGTCTTGGACCCACGGTTCGAAGGTGCCCAGGTCTTCGCCCACAACAACGGCGCCGGCGCGCTGTGCTTCGAGCGCGAGGATGCCCACCATGGCTTCGTAGTCGTAGTTCATGTAGGCGCCGTCGGCGGGGGTGTCCATGCGGGGGATCCAGAACAGGCGGAATAGGCCAAGCACGTGGTCGACGCGGATGCCGCCGGAGTGGCGCAGCACGGTGCGCAGCAGGTCGCGCCATGGCGCGTAGCCGGCTTCGGCGAGCGCCTGCGGGTTCCACGGCGGCTGGGACCAGTCTTGGCCGAGTTGAGAGTACTGGTCTGGTGGGGCGCCGACGGAGGCGTCGGCAACCAGCACGTCCGCAAGGGTGTGGGCGTCGGCGCCGTCGGGGTGGATGCCCACTGCCAGGTCGGTCATGATGCCAAGGCGCATGCCGGCGGCGATGGCGCGCTCTTGCGCGATGCGTCGTTGCTCATCCGCAATGAACTGCAGCCACATGTAGAAGCGGGTGGTTTCGCCGAGGTATTCCGCGCCGTCGTGGCGTGCGTTGGCGGTGGTGACGGCCTGTTGCGCGCACCAGTGGGCGAATTCGGCGAGCCCTTCGCCTTCATCAAGCATGAACAGTTCGAAATCGTGGGTGCGTTCCGGGTCCTGCTCAGCCAGGTAGAACAGTTCGCGCAGCACTTGCAGTTTGGTGCCGAAGACCTCGTTGCGTTGCAGCGGTTCGGCTGAGCGGTTCATGGCTTTGAGCGGTTGGGCCATTTTGCTTATCGACGCCAACGTTTCCCCATCCAACCGCCCATACTCCGGCACAGCCTCCACGGAGATATAGATGGGGTTAACAAAGCGCCGCGAGGTGGGCAGGTACGGCGAGTCCTCCACCGGCGGCACGGGTTGTGCGGCGTGGACGGGGTTGATCAGCAGGTAGTCTGCGCCTTCGGCGGCGACGACCTCAGCTAGGCGCGCGAGGTCTTCGAAGTCGCCCACGCCCCAGGACTGCTCGGAGCGTACGGAGTAGAGCTGCGCCATGACACCCCACACGGGGTCCTGGATGCAGGATTCGTTGGTGGACAGCGTGCGTGGGGTGATGATCAGCGTGCAGCTGTCGGTGAAGTTGTCGGATTCCAGGTGCAGTTCGTGCCAGCCCACGGGCAGGTCGCCGGGGATGTGGAAGGTGGCTTCGCCCCACACGATGCCGTCGGCGCCGGTGACAGGTTGAGACCAGTTTTCGTCCTGGTAGGCGTCGCGCGAGGTGCCGTCTTCAAGCCGGATCCAGCAGTGCGCCGGGTGCCCGTCGTGCACGTGCACGTTGAAGTGGCGTTCCTCGCCTTGCGTTGCCACCACGGTTGGCGGCAGGGGGCGTGTCGCCAGCTCAAGGTGGCGTGCGTCCAGGTGGAGTTGGAGTTGTTCGTTCGTCGGATCGTCGTCAAGCGGGAGCCCCAAAGCGCGCAACAGCTTGATAAAAGACTGCCTCGGGGGTGTGGTCACCTCCCCGTTGGAGTCGCGGTAGGTGGTGCCGAAGCCGTAGGCCGCGGCGAGTTCGAGCAGCAAATCCCCGTTCATCACAAACAGTAATTCTGCCACAGCACACGCTAAAGTGGCCCCCATGCCGTCGAACACGTACACAACAGAGCTTGGATTCCACCTGGACGAGAAGGAAACGTGCATCCGCCGTCTGGCAACGATGTGCACGGAGCAGCCGCATTTGGTGTTGTTTTCCCGTCCTCGTAATTATGAGTGGGTGTCGGTAACCGCCGCGGACTTCTGGGAAGAGGTCTATGACGTGGCGAAGGGCCTGATCGCGGCTGGTATTGAGCCGGGGGATCGTGTGGCTATCTTGTCGTCGACGCGCTACGAGTGGGCGCTGTTGGATTTTGCGATTTGGGCGGCGGGTGCGGCGTCTGTGCCGATTTACCCGACGAGTTCCACGCCGCAGATTCAGTGGATTTTGGAGAATTCGGGGGCGCGGATCGCGTTTTGTGAGACGCGTGATCACACCGAGCTGATGACCCCGTTTTTGCCGGATGGTGTGTACAAGGACTCCAAGTTGGAGCGTTTGTATGAGTTCAACTCCGCAGGTGTGGAGACCATCAAGTTTGAGGGCCGTACGGTGGACACCTCGCTTGTAGACGCGCGCTGGCAAGCCCTCACCCACGACGACCTGGCGTCCATCGTGTACACCTCGGGCACCACGGGACGCCCGAAAGGTGTGGCGATTACGCACGGCAACTGGGCGCACCAGTGCTGGGCGCTTTTGGAAAATGAGATTGGCAAGGTGTCGTACCCGGGCCAGCGCATGGTGACGTTTTTGCCGCTGGCGCACGTGTTGGCGCGTGCGGTGTCTACTGCGTGGACGATTTCGGGGGCGACGCAGACGCACTGGTCTGACACCTCGACGTTGACGGTGGAGCTGCAGCGCGTGCGCCCGAACCTGGTGGTGGGTGTGCCGCGCGTGTTTGAGAAGGTGCGCGAGGGCGCCTACAACAAGGCCGCCGATGGTTCGGCGGTGGGCAAGCGCATCTTCCTAGAGGCGGAGAAGGCGGCGATTGAGTACTCGAAGGCGTTGGATACGCCGGAGGGGCCGTCGCGAATGCAAAAGGCCAAGGCCAAGGTGTACGAGAAGCTGGTGTACGGCAAGATCAAGGAAGCCATGGGCGGCTCGGTCTGGTACGCCATTACGGGTGGTTCGGCGATGAGCGCGGATCTGTCGCACTTCTTCCGCGGCATGGGCGTGCCTATTTATGAGGGCTACGGGCTGACCGAGACGTGCGCGGCGTGCTGCGTGAACAACGCGGACGCGAACAAGATCGGCACCGTGGGCCGCCCGGTCAATGGATATTCGGTGCGTATCAATGATGACGGTGAGATCGAGTTCCAGGGCCCCGGCGTGTTCTCCTACTACTGGCAGAACCCGGAGGCTACGGCGGAGGCGATCACGGACGGCTGGTTTAACACTGGGGATCTGGGTGAGGTTGATGAGGACGGGTTTGTCTCCATCACCGGCCGCAAAAAGGACCTGATTGTTACCGCCGGCGGCAAGAATGTGTCGCCGGCGCCGCTGGAGGAGATCATCCGCCAGCACCCGCTGATTTCCAATGCGCTGCTGGTGGGCGACGGCAAGCCGTTCATCGGCGTCCTTGTCACCCTGGATGAGGAAGAGCTGAAGCGCTGGAAGGCCAACCGCAACATTCCGGCGAACCGGAAGTTGTCGGATTTGGCGCAGGACCCGGCGTTGCGCGCTGAGGTGCAGGATGCGATCAACATGGCCAATGCGACGGTGTCGCGGGCTGAGGCGGTGAAGAAGTTCCGCATCCTGGACCGTGACCTGTCGGAGCAGAACGATGAGATGACGCCGACGATGAAGGTGAAGCGCAACGTGGTGTTCCAGCGTTTCCAGGAGGATATTGACAAGCTGTATCAGCGTTAGCGGCGCGCCTTAACGCGGCGGTGCGCGAAGTGGAATAGCATCGCTGACTGTTACTGTCACTTGGTTGTTTCCTGGGAGGCTTGCGATGCACAAATCGGCCGCTGTGCTGCGCCATCGTGAGTTGACTCAGGAGATTTACAACATTGGCGATGAGGTTGCTGAGTACGCTGAGCACATCGCCGAGGCTATTGCGGACTATGACGGTGAGCTGGCCGATGACTGCCTGGCGGAGTTCTGCGAGATTGTGGACGATGCCCGCCAGGATGCCCGCCGCATCGTTGGCGAGCTGATCGGGCTGCGCCAGGCGCTGACGTCCGGGATGCGCGCCGGGCACCTGTCTGCCAGTGCGGAGCCGGAGGAGCGGATCCCGGAGCCTGAGCTTCTCGACGCTGCGGGGCTGGACGACCTCTTCCCACTCGAAGTGCCGTATTCGGTGCAGATGATGCAGGACGCCTTGACAGGTCGCACTGATTTGGTGGTGCAGCACCTGGAAGAGCTTGTGGCGTTTGTGCTTGAGCAGACGGACATGGTGGCGCGTGAGTTGGGTGCGGTGAGCTTGCCGCACCTGTACGCGCGTGCTGGTGCGCTGGTGGAGGCAGCCGTGGACGGCTGGATTGAGACCGTGTTTGAGGATCACCCGGCGTTTGCCCGCACGATGCGGGGCCTGAATCCGCCGGAGTTTTTGGAAGAGCGCGCGCGTATCGACGCCATCGTGGCCCGCGTCGCCGCCAAACGCCGCCGCCGCGGCGCTTAAAGATTGATCGGGTACTTCAGGTACGCTTACGCCTCATGCCCTGGCGCGTGAAGGCATGGATTGGCGGATCCGTGCGCTTCGCCGCCGGGGCGTTTTGTGTGTGTTTCGGGGTTAGGTAGCAGAATGTCTCGAATGGATGCTTTTGGCGTGTATGTGCATGTCCCGTTTTGTGAGAGTCGTTGCGGGTATTGCGATTTCAATACGTATACCCCGAGCGAGGTGGAGACTTCGCACGCAACGTATTTGGATGCGTTGGAGCGTGAGCTGGAGTTAGCGGCGGCGCAGGTGCAGCGATCCGCGGACACGGTGTTTATTGGCGGTGGCACGCCGAGTGTCCTTGGCGCAGATGGCTTGGGTCGTATCCTCAATGCAGTCCGTAATACCTTTGGCATTAGCGAAGGCGCGGAGATCACCACGGAGTCCAACCCAGAGTCCACGAGCCCGCAGTATTTCGAGGGGCTGCTGGGTCATGGTTTTACGCGCGTGTCGTTGGGGATGCAGTCGGCGTCCACGCCGGTGCTGAAGGTGCTGGATCGTCGTCACACGCCGGGGCGCGCGGTCGCGGCTGCCAAAGAGGCCCACAACGCAGGCTTCCAGCACATCAACCTGGACATGATCTACGGCACCCCGACGGAGACGGACGATGATGTGCGCGCAACCCTCGACGCCATTTTGGAAACGCCGGTGGACCACGTCAGCGCCTACTCCCTGATTGTGGAGGACGGTACGGCGATGCATCGCAAAGTCCGCCGCGGTGAGTTGCCGGCACCGCAGGAGGATGTCTACGCGCGCAGGTACGAGATGATCGCCGAGACCCTCGAAGCCCAGGGGTTTGACTGGTACGAGGTCTCCAACTGGGCCAAGCCGGGCGGCCAGTGCCGCCACAACCTGCTCTATTGGCGCGGCGGTGCGTGGTGGGGTGCGGGTCCGGGTGCGCATTCCACGATCTACCCGCGCCGCTTTTATAACGTGAAGCGGCCCGAGCGCTACGCCGACATCCTCGCCGCAGGCCAGCTGCCGATTGCTGAAGAAGAACAGCTCACCGAAGAGATCCGCCGTTTTGAGGCCGTCATGTTGGGGTTGCGCCTGAAGGAGGGGATTGACGCTGGGTTGGTTGACGTGGGCGTCGATAAGCATGAAAAGCTCGGGCTGCTCACCGTGGGCGAGCGCATTGCGGTCACGGACAAGGGCAGGCTGCTTGTGGACGGCATCGTGACAGACCTCCTCGCCCACGAGTAACATCGACGGCTATGAGTGCGGCGGATGTGAGACGGCGGGCGGTGCTGCGGGCAATCGTCGCTGATTACATCGCCAGCCAGGAACCTGTGGGGTCGAAGGCGCTTGTAGAGCGCCACGGGCTGGGGGTGAGCTCGGCGACGATCCGCAACGACATGAGCGTGCTGGAGTCCCAGGGCTTCATTGAGCAAACACACGCGTCGTCCGGGCGGATCCCCACGGAGGCGGGCTACCGGGCGTTTGTGGACGCGTTGCACGACGTCAAGCCGCTGTCCGTCGCCGAGCGGCACGCGATTATGCAGTTTCTTGATGACGGTGTGGATTTAGAAGACGTCCTGCGCCGCTCCGTGACGCTGCTTGCGCAACTGACCAACCAGGCGGCCGTGGTGCAGCTGCCCACGCTGACGGTCTCACGCGTGAAGCACTGCGAGGTGGTAGCGCTTGCGCCGATGCGGCTTCTGCTTGTGCTGATCACGGACACGGGACGTGTGGACCAGCGCAACGTGGAGCTGGAACACCCGATTGATGATGACGCGGTGCGGTTGCTGCGCGAACACCTCAACACCGTGCTGGTGGGTAAAACCCTGCGCGAGGCCGCCGACGCCATCGCCGATCTGCCAAACGCGGCGCCGATGCACCTGCAGCCGGCGGCGCGCCGGGCTACCGAGGTGCTCATAGACACGCTGGTAGACACCACGCCGGACCGCCTGCTGATCGCTGGCGCCGGCAACCTCACCCTGCACGGGCCGGGGGATCTGCGCAGCGTGATCGCCGCCTTGGAGGAGCAGGTGGTGGTGCTGAAGCTGTTGGCCAGCGCCCAGGAACTGGAGCACGTGTCTGTGCGCATCGGACGCGAGAACGAGGACGTGGAATTATCCCGCGCCAGTGTTGTTACAACTGCATATGGGGCTGGCCATGAGGCACTTGGTGGTTTAGGGGTTGTCGGTCCCACGCACATGGACTACCCCGGTACCATTCAGAAGGTTGCAACGGTGGCCAGCTATATCAGCCGCATCCTGCGCGGCGAATAGAAAGGAACGTTTTGGCTCGGGATTACTACGGCATCCTCGGCGTGGACCGGGAAGCCACCGAACAGGAAATTAAAAAGGCGTATCGCAAACTTGCGCGTAAGTACCACCCGGATGTGAATCCTTCGGATGAGGCGCAGGAGAAGTTTGCAGAGATCTCGCTTGCGCAAGAGGTGCTGCTGGATCCGCAGAAGCGCTCCATTGTGGATCGTGGCGGGGATCCGATGGAAGCAGGCGGCGGCATGGGTGGCGGCGCCGGCTTCGGTGGTGGCTTGGGCGATATTTTTGAGGCGTTTTTCGGCGGCGGCGCCGGTGGGGCGCGCCAGCCGCGTTCGCGTGTGCAGCCGGGCGCAGATGCGTTGCTGCGGACCTCCATCACCTTGCAGGAGGCCTACACGGGTGTGAAGCAGGAGGTCAGCGTGGATACAGCCGTGGTGTGCGAGAAGTGCCACGGTACGGGCTCGGAATCCCAGTCGAAGCCGGTGATGTGTGATCACTGCCATGGCATGGGCGCAGTGCAAGAGATGCAGCAGTCCTTCCTGGGCAATGTGATGACTACGCGTGATTGCCCGAAGTGCCGCGGCTACGGCGAGATTATCAAGGACCCGTGTGGCCAGTGCGCCGGCGATGGCCGCGTGCGCGCAACCCGTGATCTGACGGTGAACATCCCGGCGGGCATTGCAAACGGTATGCGTATCCGTATGGCAAGCCAGGGCGAGGTCGGTCACGGCGGCGGCCCCGCGGGTGACCTGTATGTAGAGGTGCACACGGAGCCGCACCCGTACTTTGTTCGCGACGGCAACGATCTGCTGCTGCAGCTCAACGTGCCCATGGTGGATGCGGCGCTTGGCACGGAGATCACGGTGGACAACCTGGCCGGCAGCCAGACTGTCATCGAGGTGCCTGCGGGCACGCAGCCGGGTGAGACGGTGCGCCTGGATGGCGAGGGCATGCCGCTGCTTCGCACCGACCGCTTCGGTGACCTGGTCGCGCACGTGCAGGTCGTCGTGCCTACGGACTTGTCGTCCGCGGAGCGTGAGGCGTTGACCAAGCTGCGGGACGCTCGCAGTGACAGTGCCGAAGTCCACACCGAGTCCGACACCGCCCATGAGGGGTTCTTCGGCCGGATGCGTGATAGGTTCCGCCGCTAGTGTCGCTGCCATTTTTCGTCTGTGATGACCCGCGCGCAGGCGTGCTCGTTGGCCCGGAGGCCCAGCATGCCCACGTGAAGCGCATTGCGGTTGGGGAGCAGATCATGCTTACCGACGGCTTTGGCCTGACCACCACCGTCACCGTCACCCACACCGCCAAGAATGAACTCCGCGGCGACGTGGTTGCCCAATACGTGGTGGAAACGCCGTCGCCGCGGGTGACGGTGGTGCAGGCGATCCCGAAGTCGGAGCGCTCCGAGCTGGCCGTCGACCTGGCTGTGCAGGCGGGCGCGGATGCGATCATCCCGTGGATCAGCCACCGCACAATCGCCCGCTGGCCGGAAAACAAGCAGGCGAAGATGGTGGAGAAGTGGCAAAACCAGGCCCTGGCCAGCGCCAAACAGGCGCGTCGGGCGTGGGTGCCGCAGGTGGCTGCGCCGGTGTCGTCGGGGTGGCTGGGTGGCGTCGATAAGCAAAAGCTCATTCTGCATGAGGATGCGACCACGTCAATCAGGGATGTGGAGCTTGCCGATGACATCTACCTGGTTGTGGGGCCCGAGGGCGGCATCGGGGCAGATGAGCTGGAGCTGATCGGCGGCACGCCCGTGAAACTTGGGCCCGAGGTGCTTCGGACGGCAAGTGCGGCGTTTGCGGGGCTCTGTGCGATCGGAACCTTGACAAAGCGCTGGTAGTCTGAAGCGCATTATGGAAGAACTGCTCACCCGGAAAATCGAGCTGGATTCCGCCTACGCGCAATCCGTCCTTGGGGTCAACGATGAAAACGTCCGCGTACTCAGCCAACATTTGGGCGTGGACGTGCACGCGCGGGGCACGACGGTGACGCTGCGTGGCCAGGCCCACCGTGTTGGCCATGCGCTGCGCGCGCTGGACGAGCTGGAGTCGATGGCGCGCCGCGGGGTGCCCGTGACCGCCGATACCGTGGTGCACGCCGTGCGGATCATGGAAAATGAGGCGCCGGAGTCCGTCGCCGAGATCTTGGGCGCGGAGATTGTGGCGCGCAAGGGCAAGGTGATTCGTCCGAAGACGGCGGGGCAGCGTCGTTACGTGGATGCGATTGACGCGAACACGATCACGTTCGGCATCGGCCCGGCAGGTTCCGGCAAGACGTACCTGGCGGTGGCGAAAGCCGTGCAGGCGCTGCAGAACAAAGAGGTCAAACGCATCATCCTGACCCGCCCAGCCGTGGAAGCGGGCGAGAAGCTGGGCTTTTTGCCCGGCACGCTCAGCGACAAGATCGACCCGTACCTGCGGCCCTTGTATGACGCGCTGCGCGACATGCTGGACCCGGAGATGATTCCGAAGCTGATTGAGGCCGGCATCATCGAAGTCGCCCCGCTTGCCTACATGCGAGGCCGCACGCTTTCAGACGCCTTTGTGATCCTGGATGAGGCCCAAAACACCACCGGCGCGCAGATGAAAATGTTCCTGACGCGCCTTGGGTTCGGCTCGAAAATGGTGGTTACTGGCGACGTATCCCAGGTGGACCTGCCGCGCGGCACCGTCTCTGGCCTGCGCGTGGCGCGTCGCATCCTGGGTGACATTGAAGGCATCGCATTTATGGAACTGCGCGCCGAAGACGTGGTGCGCCACCACCTGATCTCGCGCATTGTTGCGGCCTATGACCGCCATGATGCGCAAAACGCGGCGCGCTACGAAAAGCGCCAGCGAGAAATTGAGCGCGAACGTGAGCTGGAGGCAGGCCAATGAGTATTGAGGTGCTAAACGAGTCGGGTGAAGCCGACGTTAACGAGGAAATGTTGGTGGACGTCTGCTCGTTCGCGCTGCGTGCGATGGACGTCCACCCCGATACCGAGGCGACGATCACGCTTGTAGACGAAGCGACCATGGCCGACCTCCACGTCCGCTGGATGGACCTCGAAGGCCCCACCGACGTGATGAGTTTCCCCATGGATGAGTTGACGCCGGGCGGTGGGCGTCCAGACGCATCTCCGTTTGGTGCGGCCATGCTTGGAGACATCATCTTGTGCCCCGCCTTCGACCGCAAACAAGCCGACATGGCCGGCCACGACCTAGCGCACGAGCTGGCGCTGCTCACCGTCCACGGGGTGCTGCACCTGCTTGGATACGATCACGTCGCCCCGGACGACGAGCACGAGATGTTCGCGCTGCAAAACGAGATCCTGTCGGACTGGTACGACTCGCTGCATTCGCGCGGCGTGACCTACCAGGACAAGCCGACGGGTCCGCACGCGTTTCCGTCGGCGGCGGACCGCGAGGAGCTGGATCGCCGCATGCGCGCCGCCGGCGAGCAGGCAGGGGAGCGTTAAGTGCCACTCACACTTGCATATGCGGTGACGACGCTGATCGCACTGCTGCTCTCCGGCCTGCTTGGTTCAGTAGAGTCGGCGCTGGCGCCGATTTCGCGCGCCCGCGTTGAGGGCATGGTCAAAGACGAGGTGCGTGGCGCCGGCGCGTTGCTGCGCGTGGTGGATAACCGCGCAAGCCACGTTAATACGCTGGTGATGCTGCGCACCGTGTTGGATGTGGTGGCGGCGGTGTTTGCCGCGATGCTTGCCATGGACCTGATTGCTTCCGACGTGTGGGCGATCACCGCGGCGGTGGCCGCTGTGACGTTGCTGCAGTTCGGCATCATCGGCGTGTTCGCGCGCACGGCGGGCAAACGCAACCCGTATTCCATCAGCTTGCGCGCCGCGCAGTGGCTGGTGGCGTTCCACACCATCCTCGGCCCGCTGTCGGGGTTGCTGATCAAGCTGGGCAACGTGTTCCACCCGGGTGAGGATTTCCGCGACGGCCCGTACTCCACCGAGGTGGAGCTGCGCGAGATGGTGGATATTGCCCAGGAGCAGGGCGTGGTGGAAACCACCGAGGGCCGCATGATTCAGAATATTTTTGACCTCGCCTCCACCCACGCCCGCCAGGTGATGGTGCCGCGCCCGGAGATGATCTGGATCGAGGAGGACAAGACGGCAGCCCAGGCCACGCGCCTGATGGTGCGTTCCGGCCACTCGCGCGTGCCCGTGATCGGCGAGGACGTCGACGACATCGTCGGCGTTGCCTACCTCAAGGACATGTTTGGTGATGACGGCCGCCCCATCGACCGCGAAACCGCAATCACCAACGTGGTGCGCGAGCCGCTGTTCGTCCCCGACTCCAAGCCGTTGGACGTGTTGCTGAAGCAGATGCAGCAGCAAAACACGCACATCGCGATTGTTGTGGACGAGTACGGCGGTGTGGCCGGCCTGCTCACCATGGAGGACCTGTTGGAGGAGATCGTCGGCGAGATCACCGACGAGTACGACGAAGACGAGGCCGCCCCCATCGAGCACCTCGACATGGATTCGGACACCCGCCTGCTTCGCGTCCAGGCCCGCCTGCCGCTGGATGACCTCATCGACCACCTCGCCGACCACCTGGACTACGAGCTCACGTACGACGACGAGGTGCTCGATTCCGTCGATACCGTTGCCGGGTTGTTGTCGTATGAGTTGGGGCGTGTGCCGTTGCCGGGGTCGTCGATAAGCATGGATGGCCTGACGTACACCGCCGAAGGCGGCCGTGACCGCCGAGGCCGCATCAAGACCCGTTCTGTTTTAGTTAGTGTTCCCGCGAGCGCGGGGGAGGAGTTTTCCGAGTGAATATTTTGTCGATCCAGTCGGCGGTGGCCTACGGGCACGTGGGTAATTCGGCGGCGGTGTTCCCGCTGCAGCGCATCGGGCATGAGGTGTGGCCGGTGCATACGGTCAACTTCTCCAACCACACCGGCTACGGCGCCTGGAAGGGCCCGGTGTTGCCGGCGGACGATGTCGCAGCGGTGATTGCGGGTGTTGAGGAGCGTGGGGCTTTCCCGCTTGTCGACGCCATCCTGACCGGCTACCAAGGCGCCCCCACCATCGCGGACGTGATCATCGATACCGTGGCCCGCGTCAAGGAAGCTAATCCGAAGGCGATCTATGCGTGCGACCCGGTCATGGGCAACGCGAAGTCCGGCTGCCACGTGGCGGATGAGATCCCGCCGATGCTGCGTTCCAAGGTGGTGCCGGTTGCGGACATCATCTTCCCGAACCAGTTCGAGCTGGGCTACCTCACGGAGCGCGACGTGACGGATCTGGACTCCACGCTTGCCGCTGTGGAGGCGGCTCGCGACATGGGCCCGGAGACGGTTGTGGTGACGTCGGTGGAGCGCCCCGAGACCGCCGAGCTGGACGTGATGGAGATGCTGGTGGCTAACAGCGAGGGCACGTGGATGGTGCAGACCCCGCGCCTGCCCATGAAACGCAACGGCTCCGGCGACGTCACCGCCGCCCTGTTTACCGGCCACCTGCTGAACTCGGCTGATCCGGCGGACGCGCTGGCAAAAACCGCCTCGTCGGTCTACGACATGTTGCGTCTGACCTTCGAGGCGGATTCCCGCGAGCTCAAACTGGTTGAGTCGCAGGAGTTTTTTGCGCATCCGGCGATGCAGTTTGGCGTCGAAAAGCTGTAGCTCTTAGAACGCCGAACGTGGTGCGCCGATGCCCGGGTCGATGCGCGGTGGGTCGCCGGCGCCGGGGCGGATGTCGATGTCGAAAATCTCCGTAGGCAAGTAGACCGTGGCGCACGAGTTCGGGATGTCCACCACGCCGGAGAAACGGCCTTCGATCGGCGCGGCGCCCAACAGCAGGTAGGCCTGCTCCGGCGACCAGCCGAACGTGGTCAGGTAATCGATGGCGTGCAGGCAGGCGCGCTGGTACGCAAGCTGCGAATCTAGGTAGCGCTGCTCACCCTCAAGCGTCACCGACGTGCCGGAGAACGCCAGCCACTGGCTGTAGCGCGGCTCCACGTTGCCGGGCATGAAGATGGCGTTCTCGCTGACGTTGTACTTGGCCATGCCGTCTTTGATGATGTCAACGTGCAGGTCAATGAAGCCGCCCATCTCGATGCCGCCGCAGAACGTGATCTCGCCGTCGCCCTGGGAGAAGTGCAGGTCGCCGACGGAGAAGTTCGCGCCGTCCACATACACGGGGTAGAACACGCGGGTGCCCTTGGACAGGTTCTTGATGTCCTGGTTGCCGCCGTTTTCGCGCGGCGGAGCGGTACGTGCGCCTTCGGCGGCGACGCGGTCGAACTCAGCGCCTTCCAGCGAACCCAGCACGGCACCGTTCGGCTCCGGCGGCAGCGCCAGTGGCGGTACGCGCTCCGGGTCGGTGGCAATGAGCGCGGCTTCGCGCTGGTTCCACTTGCCCAGAAGCTCGTGCGACGGCGCGGTGCCCATCAGCCCCGGGTGGATGATGCCGGTGAAGCTCACGCCCGGGATGTGGCGCGAGGTTGCGGTCTGGCCCTTGAAGTCCCAGACGGCCTTGTAGGCGTCTGGGAACTGGTCGGTGAGGAAGCTGCCGCCGTTCTTCTTGGCAAAGATGCCGGTGTAGCCCCAGCCCTGGCCGGCCAGCGGGCCTTCCTCCTGCGGGATCGGGCCGACATCCAGGATGTCCACCACCAGCAGGTCGCCGGGCTTGGCGCCTTCGATGCGGAATGGGCCGGAGAGGGTGTGGACGGTGTTGAGTGGGGCGTCTCGAATATCGTCGGCGCTGTCGTCGTTTTTGATGAAGCCGTCGAACCATTCGCGGCAGTCAACGCGGAATGAGTCGCCGGGCTTTACCGTGACCGCCGGCGGGATGTCTGGGTGCCAGCGGTTGTGGCCGAGTGTTTCTTGCTCGGTGAATGGCTTGGTTGAGTCGAGGGGAAACAGGTTGGTTGGCATGGGGTGATCCTCCTCAGGGTTTGGGTAGTTTTGCGTGTTGAGGGTTGCGCGTGACGGGCGTTGCGCGTTTGTTGCCTGCGCTTGGCAGGCTGTTGACTACGGCTGGCTCGTATGCGCTCTTCTGTGTTGCTTCGACGGCGCGTGCTTTGGCTCCGTCGACACGTCGTACGGAAACGGCGCTGATCATCCGGTTGGCTACGTCGCCGCAGTTGGGGCATTCGCGGGTGCGTTGCTCGCTGGACATGGGTAGCTGCTGCTCGGATATGTGGCCAGCGCCGCATTTGAATTCGTAGATGGGCAATGCCTCTCCCTTCGCATTTTGTGGTTGCAATCACAGAAGTACCCCCACTCTAGCGATTGTTAGGATTTTCGCCGTGAATATCGTTTCCTTGCAGTCTCACGTGGCCTACGGGCATGTGGGAAATTCGGCGGCTACCTTTGCTATGCAGCGCTTAGGTCATGAGGTCTGGCCGGTGTACACGGTGAATTTTTCCAACCATACGGAGTACCCCGATTGGGGTGGGCCGGTGATGGACCCGGCTCAGGTCAAAGATGTGCTGGACGGGTTTAGTTTTGCGTTTGACCAGGTTGATCTGGTGGTCACTGGCTACCTGGGTTCGCCGGAGCTTGCGGAGGTGGTGCGCGAGACCGTGACGCGTATCAAGGCGGCGAATCCGCAGGCGCGCTATATCTGTGATCCGGTGATTGGTAATGAGGAGGTTGGTTCTTTTGTCAGCCCGGAGATGCCGGATGTGTTTCGTGAGGTGCTGATTCCGCTGGCTGATGCGATTACCCCGAATGAGTGGGAGCTGAACCTGCTCGGGGTGGATCTGCCGTCGCGCGCGTTGATTACCTCGGTGGGCTCGGATCCTTTGCGCATGATCGATGTGTCGCCGGAGGGCACTTTTTGCTTATCGACGCCACGTTTAGGCGGCAACGTCGTCGGCGCCGGAGACCTCGCCACCGCACTCTACGCGGCAATGTTTGATGAGCCGGCCCGCGACAGGCTGGGTCATTTGGGGGCGACGATGTTTGATTTTGTCAACGAGGTCCGCACGCGCAATCTGCCGGAGCTGCCGCTGATTGAGTGCCAGGAGCTGCTCGTCCGGCCGCGCTCCTCCTTTGAAGTGGTGGAGGTTGAGTACCCTTAGGCGTTATGCATGATTTCACTTCCGCACCTGAGGGCTTCCGCTCTGGTTTTGTTGCTTTCGTGGGCCGTCCGAATACGGGTAAGTCCACGCTGACCAATGCGTTGGTGGGGGAGAAGATTGCGATTATGGCGGATCAGCCGGAGACAACTCGTCACCCGATCCGCGGCATTGTCAATCGCGATGACGCCCAGGTGATCGTGGTGGACACCCCGGGTATTCACCGCCCGCGCACGCTTTTGGGTGAGCGTTTGAATGACGTGGTGCGCGACACGTACGCGGACGTGGACGTGATCGGCTTTACGGTGCCGGCGGATGAGAAGCTCGGACCCGGCGACCGCTTCATTTATGAGCAGATCCGTGAGATCAGTCCGAAGGCGCCGGTGGTTGGCATTGTGACCAAGCTGGACAAGACGTCCAAGGACGCGGTGGGCGAGCGCCTCATTGAGCTGCATGAGATGCTGGGGCCGGATTCGGAGGTTGTGCCGGTGTCCGCCACCGAGCAGGTGCAGCTGGACGTGCTTTTGAACGTCCTGGTGTCCCAGCTCCCCGAAGGCCCCCGCTTCTACCCCCAGGACCACGTGACCGATGAGGACATGGAAACGCGCATCGCGGAGCTGATCCGTGAAGAGGCGCTCAAGGGTCTTCGCGAGGAACTGCCGCACTCCGTTGCCGTACAAGTAGATGAGATGGTGCCGGACCCGGACAACCCGGAGCGCACCATGATCTACGCCGTGGTCTACCTAGAGCGCCCCGGCCAGAAGCGCATTCTGGAGGGCCCGGACGGGCGCCGCCTGTCCGGTATTACGCACCGCGCGCGACGCCAGATCATGGACCTGACCGGCACCAACGTCTACCTGGACCTGCGCATGAAGGTGCTGAAGAACTGGCAGTCGGACCCGAAGGCCCTCGGACGGCTGGGCTTTTAGGTGGCCTTTAACTCCTGGCGCGACCGCGCCTACATCATCCGCACCTATGACTTTGGCGAGGCGGACCGTGTCATCGTTTTGCTCACCGAACACCACGGCCTGGTACGCGGCGTGGCCAAGGGGGTGCGCAAGTCCAAGTCCCGCTTCGGCTCGCGCCTGCAGCCGTTTGTGGAGGTAGACGTGCAGGTCTACCCCGGACGCAAAACCAATGCGCTTGCCACCATCACCGGCGCGGACACCGTGACCTACTACGGCCACCAAATCACCGACAACTTTGACCGCTACACCGCCGCCTGCGCGATCATGGAAACCGCAGAAAAGCTGGCTTATGAGGAGGCGGATCCGGGGTTGTTTGGGTTGGTGGGGGCTGCGTTGGGGCGTCTACAAGCAAACGAAGCTCCGACAATGGTGTTAGATGCCTTCATCCTCCAAGCCACAGACCATGCCGGCTGGGGAGTCACCCTGTTCAACTGCGCCAACTGCCAGGCGCCCGGCCCGCACCGCGCGTTCAACCCCGCAGTAGGCGGCGCCGTGTGCACCAACTGCCGCCCGTCCGGATCCGCCGACGTGGACCCGGAAGTCCTCCACACCATGTGGCTGCTGCAACACAACCACCCCGCCGGCCCCGAGCACGCCGCCGCCGCGCACCGCCTGACTGCCGCGCACCTGAACTATCACCTTGAAACCGGGCTGAAGTCACTGCGCGTGATGGAGCAGGCATAATCAAACGCATGACACCGCAACCTCCCGCGATTGACCCAAAGTTCATCCCACGCCACATTGCGCTGGTCATGGACGGCAACGGCCGCTGGGCCCAAGAACGTGGCCTGCCGCGCACGGAGGGACACAGGCGCGGGGAGGCGGTGCTTATGGACTGTGTGGATGCCTGCATCGCCATGGGCGTCGACTGGCTGTCCGCCTATGCCTTTTCGACGGAGAATTGGCGCCGCTCCGCCTCCGAAGTGCGTTTTCTGATGGGTTTTTCGCGCGACGTGCTGCGTCGCCAACGTGATGAGCTGCATGAGAAAAACGTGCGCATCGTGTGGGCGGGCCGCCGTCCGCGGCTGTGGCGTTCGGTGCTGCGTGAGCTGGAGGAAGCCGAAGCGCTGACGAAGGACAACACCGGGCTCACGCTCGCCATGTGTATTAATTACGGCGGCAGGGCCGAGATTATCGACGCCACACGTAACCTCATCCAAGCCGCCAACGACGGCAACATCCGCCCCGGCGACATCAACGAGGACACGCTGTCCCAATACCTGTACCGCCCCGACATGCCGGACGTGGACCTGTTTCTGCGCCCGAGCGGGGAGAAGCGCACGTCGAACTTCCTTTTGTGGCAGTCGGCGTACGCGGAGATGGTCTACCAGGACACGCTGTTTCCGGACTTCACGCCGCAGCACATGTACGACGCAGTGCTGGAGTACGCCAAGCGCGACCGCCGCTTCGGCGGCGCGGTAGATAAGTTCGCGAAACCCTAGCGAAACCCCAGCGCGCCGGGCGCGGTTTGGCGCCGCTACGGGCCAGCAGTTTTGGCGCCGCTACTGCCTCCCCGGCTCGGCCTGTGCCTCTTGTTCGGCTTGCGCTTCTTGTTCGGCTCGCGCGGCTTGGCAGGTGCGGCAGATGCCGTACACCTCGGCGTCGTGCGCCACGAGCTCGTAGCCGTAGCGCGACGCAACCGCCTCCGCCCAACGCTCCACCGGCCCGCCCTCAACTTCCTCGCTGCGCCCGCACTTGGTGCACACGAGATGGTGATGGTGGTGCGGACTCACGCAGTGGCGGTACAGCGTTTCGCCCTCGGGGGTCTGCAACACGTCCACAATGTCCATCTCCGCCAACGACTGCAGCGTGCGATACACGGTGGTCAGGCCGACTTGTTCGCCGCGCTCTTCAAGCATCCCGTGGATTGTCCTGGCGGAGGAGAAGCGTTCAACCTCGCGCAGCATCTCCACGATGGCGGTGCGCTGTCGCGTCGAGCGGGGACCGATCTTCGGAATGGGCTGTTTGGCCATACCTACCACTATTAGCCCACCGCTAATCTTTTTGCGGCCTCGGGGTTGACGGGGTGAGCCCCGGGGCCGCGATTGCCGCCACGCCAACCCCACCCGAATGCCCCCGCCCCGCAAGCCAGTGGATTGCGTCAACTACCCCCGGATGCGTCAACGAATAGACCACCTCACGCCCTTCACGACGCGACGCCACCACCCCCGCCGCCCTCAAAATCCGCAAATGCTGCGAAATCAAAGGCTGCGATTTACCCAAGGAGGTGACGAGGGTGTTGACGGCGCGGTCGCCGTCGGCAAGCAAAAGCACCAACTGCAACCGCAACCGCGAATCAAGCGCGCTGAGCAGTACAACAGTGCGCTCAAGCTCCCGCGGTGTCAGTTCCATGCCGGAATATTTTACTGCAAATGGACCAGTAAATGTTGCACATTTCCCCACACCATGCAGAGTTTGCTGGTCGCTTCGCTAGACTGATGCCGATAGTGTTCAGACGCAAAGAGGAGGCTCGGACCAAGTGCCCGCCAATACAATCGATACCGTAGTTAACCTGTGCAAGCGCCGCGGCCTTGTATACCCGGCCGGTGAAATCTACGGCGGCACCCGCTCTGCCTGGGACTACGGCCCGCTTGGCGTTGAGCTGAAGGAAAACATCAAGCGCCAGTGGTGGCGCCACATGGTGCAGTCCCGCCGCGACACGGTTGGCGTTGACACCTCCATCATCCTGCCGCGCCAGGTGTGGGTCGCATCCGGCCACGTTGAGGTGTTCACGGACCCGCTGGTGGAGTCGCTCTATACCAACAAGCGCTACCGCGCCGACCACCTCATTGAGGCCTACGAGGAGAAGCACGGCCACCCGCCAGCAAACGGCCTGGCAGACATCAATGACCCGGAGACCGGCCAGCCCGGCAACTGGACCGAGCCGCGCGAGTTCTCCGGCCTGATGAAGACGTACCTGGGCCCCGTCGACGACGAAGAGGGGCTGCACTACATGCGCCCCGAGACGGCTCAGGGTATTTTTGTGAACTTTAAGAACGTGATGACGTCGTCACGCATGAAGCCCCCGTTCGGCATCGCCAACATTGGTAAGTCCTTCCGCAACGAGATCACCCCGGGCAACTTCATCTTCCGAACCCGCGAGTTTGAGCAGATGGAGATGGAATTCTTTGTCAAGCCGGGTGAGGACGAGCAGTGGCACCAGTACTGGATTGACAACCGCCACCAGTGGTACATCGACCTGGGCATCAACCCGGATAATCTGCGCCTGTACGAGCACCCGCAGGAGAAGCTGTCGCACTACTCCAAGCGCACCGTGGACATCGAGTACGCGTACGGTTTCCAGGGCTCCAAGTGGGGCGAGCTGGAGGGCATTGCCAACCGCACGGATTATGACCTGAAGACCCACTCCGAGGCCTCTGGTGAGGACCTGTCCTACTTCGACCAGGAGTCCGGCGAGCGTTGGATCCCGTACTGCATCGAGCCGGCGGCAGGCTTGGGTCGCGCCATGATGGCTTTTCTTATCGACGCCTACGATGAAGAAGAAGCCCCCAACACCAAGGGAGGCACCGACACTCGTGTTGTGCTGCGCCTTGACCGTCGCCTCGCGCCGGTGAAGGTGGCCGTGCTGCCGCTGTCGAAGAAGCCGGAGCTTGCCGACCCGGCGGGCGAGCTGGCGGACAAACTGCGTCAGTTCTGGAACGTGGAGTACGACACCTCGGGTGCGATCGGCCGCCGCTACCGCCGCCAGGACGAGATTGGTACGCCGTTCTGCGTGACCTATGACTTTGAGTCGTTGGAGGACAACGCGGTGACCGTGCGCGAGCGCGACACCATGGAGCAGGAGCGCGTGCCGCTGGCAGAGCTCGAGGCATACCTGGCTGCGCGACTGATCGGCTGCTAATGCATTACGTCAGTTGGGATCGTACGGACCGGGACGCGCCGAAGCTGCTTGTAGAGGACGGACCCGAGGTACTCGGCGTGTTTCGTGGTACGCACGCGGATGTTGGCGGCGAAGTCTGGGAGCTGACCGTTGCACCTGAGGCCGGGGCCAGCGCGGTGCGCGACGGTGTGGAAATCGTGCGTGCCGCCGACCCGCTGAAGCGCGGCGAAACCATCCGCGCCGAGGTTGAGGGGCGCGGCTACACGCTGGTTAGCGAGACCTCATCGAACTGGATCATCGACAACGCCGCCGGCGAGAAAGTCGCGCAGTTCACGCGCGCCAACTCGGGTGTGCGCAAGGCGATCCTGGAGTTCGAGGGCGAAACCGACCTGCCTGCCACGGATGTCGTGGCGCTCGCGTGGCTGTCGCGCGAGGTGATGGAGTCGCGCCAGAACGTCTCCGCAAACGCGCTGATTGCCACGCTGGTGCTGCTGTCCGTGGTTGCGGTGCTGGTGTACGTGCTGTGACCGTGCCGCACACGATCACGATTGCGGGCGTGTCCATGGTGGTCAAATCCACCAAGGCCACGCACGTGCGCGCCACTACTATCGACGGCCACCCGTACACCCTCCGCAAACGCTCCATCACCGTGAGCAAATACGTGGCTGACTGTGGCGGGCGCACCTACACCGTGCGCCGCCGCGGCAGCTCGCCGCTGCATAAGCGCCGCGAGATCACGGACGCGGACGGCCGCCTCGTCGGCACCACGGAGTCCACCCCCGAAGGAAACATCGAACTCACCGTGATTGATACCCCCGCCGCCATTTCCGGCGCCGACCGTGCTTCCGCCGCTGACCCCGCCAACCGGCAGCTTGACGTGGACCTCGGCTTCATCGCCTGGGCGCTGTCGTTTATCGACGCCCCAATCACCAACCTCCGCCTCTCCTAACCCCGCCCATTACCCCCGCGCACGGTGTACCCGCACCCGCGCGAACCCCACACCCGCACGCACCCGAGCACGCACGGCGTACCCGTACCCGCGCTAACCCCGCGCACCCGCGCTAACCCCGCGCACCGCACCTTCGCGCACCGCGCTTACCGTTTGATGGTGCCGAATAGTAGGCGCATTGCGCCCGGAGGCCCGGCGGTGTTCTCGATAGGCGGGCCCCATTCGGGCTGCCACGCGGGGCGGCCGCGGATGAGCGTGATGTGGCCGGCGCGGCGGCGTCGTTTAGCAAGGCCCCCTGTAACGCCGGGGTCGTCGTCGTTGACGCGATTGTGGTAGCTGCACAGCATGGTCAGGTTGTCCATGTTGGTGTTGCCGCCGTGCTTCCACGGCGTGACGTGGTGCGCTTCGCAGTGCTCGGCGGCAGTTTTGCAGTCAGGCCAGGCGCAGGTGGGGGAGACCAGCTTGGCCAGGAGTCGTTGTTTCGCATTTGCGTACCTGCGCCCCCTGTACACATCCACCGCGCCCTCCACCGGGTGAAACAGCGCCACTTCCAGCTCGGCGCCGTGGTGGAGCGCGAGGTATTCGGCGCCGGTGATGGTGGTGCCGTCGCTGAGCCCGAGCAGCACGTCCTCCGCACCCGCACCCGCACCCGCGCCCGCGCCGTTGCTGGCACTGCCGGCACTGCCGCTGTGACCGCTACCCGCGCCGCCGCTAGCACCTGCGCTGGGGTTTGGAACCGTGCGGCCAAGCAGTTTGACGTGCTCGGGCAGCGGCACGAGGACGACGGGCCGCGGCGCGGCAGCAGCCA
>NZ_KV786455.1:0-16107 GCF_001806945.1 Corynebacterium sp. HMSC30G07
CCGGAGCACGGCCAGAGCAACCCGGTGCACGGCCGAAACGCGGCCAGGGCGGGCCAGGGCGGGGCGGCGCGGGAACAGGCCGGCGTCGGCACGCAGGCCCCCGCTGTTCAGTGACGCAGTTCGGCCGCATCACGCGAATGCGCGTATGGTGCAAGCGTGCAAGCACCAAAGTCCCAGATGCAGATCGTGCCGCTGATGGCGATGAGCTTCGCGGCGTTTGTGTACGTCACGTATGAGATGTTTGCGATTGGGTTGATCTCCCCAATGGCGGTTGACCTGGGCGTGACGGAGGGCCAGATCGGCCTGCTTATGACGGTGTACGCGGGTTTGGTTGCCGTGGTGACTATCCCGTTGATGCATTACACGCGGCGGATGAACCGTAGGCCGTTGTTTATTGCCACGCTGGCGTTTTTGCTCACGGGCATTGTGTTGCAGGCGATCGCTACGAGTTATCCCATGTTGGTGGTTGGTCGTGTGACGGCGGCGTTTACGCATGGGTTGTTTTGGTCGTTGGTCAACCCGATGGCGGCGAGGTTGGCGCCGGCGGGTCAGATGGGTAAGGCGGTGGCGGCGGTGTCGTTTGGCTCGACGATGTCGACGGTGTTGGGTGCGCCGATGACCACCGCGGTTGGTCACGCGATTGGGTGGCGTAACGCTACGTGGCTGCTGGGTGTTGGCGCGATTGTGGCGTTCTTACTGCTGCTCAAGACGCTGCCGAGCATGCCAGCGAAGCCCCCGGTCAAGACCGCGAATGTGCAGAAGACGAAGTCTGCGTTGCCGTCGTTGGTGTTTTACTTAACGTTTTCGGTCACGGCGCTGTTTGCCACGTTTACGTACCTGGCGTTGTTGTTGCAGGATACGGCTGGTGAGCGGTGGGTCGCGCCGGGCTTGGCGCTCTATGGCGTGGTGGGCATTATTTTTGTGGTGGTCGCGGGCCGCCGGGTGGATGCCCGCATGATCCGGTTGAACGGCTTTGATGCACTTTTCTTAATGACGTCCGCGTTCACCGGCCTTCTCGCCCTCCAGCAACAAAGCGGCGTGCTGATGTTTGTGGCGGTTGCGTTGCTGGGCATGTCCTCAGGCACATTGCCGACGGCTGCGACCACGATCTTCATGCACGCCGGCAAGGGCAACCAGGACATGGCGAGTTCTATTTACGTGGTCACGTTCCAGGTGGGTATCGCCGCCGGTTCCGCGCTCGGCGCGGCCAGCGTGGACGCCGGGTACCTCAGCGGCACGTTGTTGATCACGCTCATACTCGGCGCGGCGGCGCTGGTGACGTTGGTCGGGTTCTCCCGCCCGCGCCTGCGCTAAACCAGCACAGATTCGCGGGCGCTGAGGCGCTGGACGTGGCCGTCGCGGACTTCGTACACGGCGTCATCCGGGGTGATCATGGACCGGTTGTGGGTGACAAAGCCGCAGGCCACGCCGGTATCGGCTACCAGCGATCGGAGGAGAGACACGATTTCTTCGGTGCGGGTGGAGTCGAGGGCGGCGGTTGGTTCGTCGGCAAGAATGAGCGAGGGCTCCCCCATCAACGCGCGTGCGATGCCGACGCGTTGGCGCTGGCCGCCGGAGAGTTGCTGCATCTTGCGGTCGCCGAGCCCGTCCAATCCGACCTTGGCTAGGAGTTCGTCGGCGCGGTCTTTGCGTGGTTTGATGCCGCGCATGTGGTCGGTGATCAGCAGCTGGTCGCGTACGTTGAGCGCCCCGATGAGGTTCGCCTGTTGGAAGATCATGCCGATCCTTGTTAGGCGGGTGTGGTTGGTGACGGGGGTGGCGTCGATAAGAATGCTGCCGCTGTCGGGGGTGATCAGGCCGGCGGCGGCGGAGAGCAGGGTGGATTTGCCGGAGCCGGATTCGCCGACGATGAAGGTGATTTCGCCGTCGCGGGCGGTGAAGGTGGCGTTGTCGAGTGCGGTGATGGTGTCTTGGCCGTCTTTGAAGGTGACGGTGACGTTTTCCATGGTGAGCATTTAGGCGATGCCTCCGAGTGCGAGCTGGGGTTGGACGTTGGTAATCGAGCGGGTGGCTATCAGGGCGCCGACCATGCCAAGGGCGAAGATGCCGAGCGGCGGGCCGACGGTGGTCAGGGTGCTGAGCGTGAATGGCACGGTGCCGGATGCGAGTGCGCCAAGCGCGCGTGCGATGCCGGTGCCCAGGATCACGCCGAAGCCGAGGAGGATTGCGGACTGGCCGAGGGCGTCTTTACGCAGGTAGGCGTTGGAGCCGCCGATGGCCTTGAGGATGGCCAGGTCGCGGGTGCGCTGCATGGTCCACACGGTGAGGAATGCGACGATGACCAGCGCGGCGATGGCGTAGAGGAACCCTTGGATCATGAGCAGGGAGCCTTGTTCGGAGCCGTAGGCGGGCAGGCCGGCAAAGGATTCGCGCAGGCTGAGCCCGCTGTCGTTGGCGGCGAGGAGCACGGTGCCGTCGGCGTCGGTGTGCATGGCGGTTTGCCAGATTTCGGTTGGCACCCACAGTACGGGTGAGTGGGCAAATTCCAGGGGGCTAGTTAGCTTATCGACGCCCACCTGCTGCCCACCAACCTCCACCACCTCGCCCGCGGCGAGGTCGAGGGACGTTGACGCGATGGCGCCGTCGCCGAGGGTTTCGCCGCCGGGCAGCATGGTGCCTTTGGGCAGGGCGAGGATGGCAACGGCGTCTTCGGTGCCGTTAGCACGCGTGAGCAGGGTTTGTGCGGTGCCGAGTGGCGTCGTGCCCGCTTCGGCGTCAACGCGCGAGGTGGTAAATGATGGGTCCTCGTTGTCTTGGAACACCACGGACTGTGGGTTGAGCGCCTCAAGCGCGGAGGTGTTTTGTTTGCCAAGGCCCGCGGTGAGTCCGGTGAGCATGACCACCAGGAGGGTGATCAGCGCGACGGTGCCGGCGATCAGCCCGAAACGCCCGCGGGCGTTCGTGATTTCTCTCAAAGCTAGGAACATGGCCCCTATTGTGCGTGTGACCTGGGGATTTCCACATCGGGCGGGCGGTTGAAATCTGCCTCAACCGTTCGGTTGATAGGTTTGGGCGTTGTGAAGACCACCAACCACATTTTGGTTTTGTTGAGCGTGAGCTTGCACGTGCTGACGGCTGTGCTGCTTGGTGTTGGCTTGTTAAGCGCAAGCCAAGGAGAAGCGTTGAACCCGGTGACGGTGCTTCTGGTGGCGGCGTTTGCTGCTGTGTATTTGGCGGGCACGGTGTGGGCGCATCAGGGCCGTGAGGTGTCACGGGCGGCGTCGTATGCGTGGCTGGCGCTGATCGTTGCGTTGTGGGCGGCGCTTGGGGTGCGCACGAGTGCGTTTGTGTGGTTGGAGTTTCCGCTGGTGATTTTGGCGCAGCTGCTGTTGCCGAGCGGGTTGGGTCTTTCTGTGGCGGCGGCGTTGTTGGTGGCAACGCTTGGGCGCACGGTGCCGGATGCGGGCTGGGCGGGTTTTATTGGCCCGACGATTGGCACGCTGCTTGCGGTGTTCATTGTGTATGCCTACCAGGCGCTGCGGCAGGAAACGGAGATGTATAAGGCGCTGGAGCATGCCGCGGGTGTGGCTGAGGAGCGTGCTCGGCTTTCGCGCGAGGTGCATGACACGATGGCGCAGGGGTTGAGCTCTATCGTGTTGCTCGGCCGGGCGTTGGATAAGCAGCTGGGTGGTAATGAAAAGGCGCGTGCCACCTTGGATACGATTCGGTCGACTGCCTCGGAAAACCTGGCGGCAGCAAGGCGGTTTGTTGCGGTCAACGCTCCCCCGGCAGCTCCCCTGCCCACGCGCCTTCATGAGCTTGCCGCAAGCGCCGAGGAGCGCCAACGCGCGCTGGGCCATGCGCTTCGCGTGCAGGTCAACGCGGATACGGACGTGCCGGAGCCGGCGGCCAGTGTGATTGAGCGCGTGGTGCGCGAGGGTGTGAGCAACATTGAGCGCCACTCGCGCGCGGATCTCGCGGTGATCACGGTAGACGTCTCTGGGGACGGCTCTGGCCGTGTGGCTACGGTGGACGTGTATGACAACGGTGATGGCATCATCGGCGAGGAAGGCTTTGGCATCAAGGGCCTGCGCGCCCGTTTGGCTGAGGTCGGTGGCACCTTGACTATCGACGGCTCCGTGCTCGCCGCCAGCGTCCCTGTGGAGGAACAATGATCAGGATCATGCTTATAGACGACCATCCGGTCGTCCGCGCCGGCTTACGCGCAGTACTGAACTCTTTTGGTGACGTTGAGGTGGTCGCCGAGGCTGACAATGGCAACGCCGAAGTCCCGGACGATGTGGACGTGGTGGTCACGGACATCCAGATGCCGGGCTCAAGCGGCATCGACCTGACCAGGCGGTTGACCAAGGCGGGCGGTCCCCCGGTGTTGATCCTGACCACGTATGACACGCAGTCTGACGTGCTGGCCGCCATGGAGGCCGGTGCCTTGGGCTACCTGCTGAAAGACGCCCCCGAGGAAGACCTCCACAACGCCGTGTTAAAAGCCGCCCGGCGCGAGCGTGTGCTGTCTCCCCAGGCAGCGGGCGTGCTGGCAGATCGAGTGATGAACCCGAACGAGGCCCTCTCCATACGCGAGATTGAGATCCTCCAGGCGCTGAAAACGGGGGCGTCCAACAGGCAGATTGCGGATCAGCTGTTCATCTCGCTGGCCACGGTGAAGACGCACCTGATCCACATCTACGAAAAGCTCGGGGTGGATAACCGCACCGCGGCGGTGCAGCAAGCCCAGGACCGCAGGATTATTTAGCGCTGGCCAGCGCTAGCTATTTGGCGCGGGTGAGCACTTGCATGCCCGCAAACGCCGCGCCCGCGCACACCAGAGACACCACCGACATGGTCAGCGCGTGGTTGGAGCCCAGGCCGACCAGTGCTGGGACCACGCCCGCGATCAAAAACTGCGCAAAGCCCATCGCGCCGCTGCCGGCACCCGCGCCGATCGCGCGGATCTCCTCCACCGCAAGCGCCGCCGCGTTTGCGGAGATGAACCCGGACATCATGGCCAAAATGGCAAGACAGGCCACCACGGGGACCAACGATGGGCGGGTCAGAGAAAGGATGATGAGGATGGTGGTCACGCAGGCGTCGATAAGCAAAGCCCAAACCAACACCTTCCTGGGGGCAACCGAGCGAACCACGCGCATGTTCAAGGCGTTGGAGATGGGAAACAGCAGCGCGATCGCGCCGAAGGTGAACGCGTAGGCGGTGGGCGATTGGCCGAGTTGCACCTGCAGGACCAGGGGTGAGCCGGAGATGTAGGCGAAGAGCGCGCCGAAGCCGAGCGCGCCGGCGAGCATGTAGCCGACGAACACGGGGTGCTGCAGGCAGCGCCAAATACGCGAGGCCAGGCCGCTCAGCGCACCGGGCGAGCGCTTCTCCGCGGGCAGTGTTTCCGGCATGCGCAGCGCCACAACCAGCTGCAACAGGTTCACACCCGCCAGCACCCAGAACACGCCGCGCCACCCCACCGTAGGAATCAGCAAACCACCGATGGCGGGCGCGAGCGCCGGCATGAACCCGGAGAGCGCCTGCAGGGCGGAAAACGCACGGGCCGCCGCCACACCGTGCACCAGGTCCGGCACCACGGCACGCGACACCACAATCACACACCCGCCGGCCAGGCCTTGGAGGAAACGTACCGCGATCAGCGTGCCAATGGTCGGCGCAAGCGCACACCCCACCGACGTGAGGAAGAAAATGACACTGGCAATGACCAGGGGGCGTTTGCGGCCGGTGCCGTCTGAAATCGCGCCGAACAGCAGGTTGCCCACCGCCATGCCGATCATGAACGCGGAGATGGTCAGCTGGACCGCGCCGGGGGTGGTGCCCAGTTCCTGCTGTAGTTGCGGCAGGCCGGGCAGGTACATGTCAATAGACAGCGGGCCGGCAGACGAGAAGATCGCCAGCGTAAGCATGAGTCCTGCTGAAAGTTGGTGCACGCAGGTACCATACAGCACATGGTGCACACTCAGGGAAGCCTCATCGGGGCATGGGATTTCGCAGCTACGGGTCGCCTGGCGCCGAAGCCGGGGCGTTTTTCAGTGCTTCTGCCTATCGACGCCACGTTGACCCTCACCGACCGCCACCACCTCTCCGAAGCAGTCTCTGCTGGCCAGGGCGCCGTGGTGACCTCCGGGGACAAAGTGTTGGTGGACGTTGGGGCTTCCGCCTACGGCGTGCAACTGGATGCGGTTGTGGATGCTGATGGTGCGGGCGCTGGCGCTGGTGAGAGCACTGTGGAGATTTACCAGCCAGACGTCTTTACCCTGCGCAGCGTGACCACGGAGCTGGTTGGCGAGGCCCGCGTGTTTGTCGGCTCCATGTTTGGGCAGACCTCCCCCGTTGTTCCCCCTTCCCCACTGGTTGCCGCGGAAATCCGCCTTGCACCAGGTGCGGAGGTGGCGATGACGCTGGAGCCGGACTTTGAATACGGCCTGCTCGCGGTGAGTGACGGGTTGGCTTTGCAAAATACGCGTGTTCCGCGCGGTGTTGTTGGCTACACTGACGTTGGTACGGCCACATGGGGCGTGAAGAATTTGGGGAATGAAGAGGCCCAAGCGGTCATCTTCGGGGGAAAGGTGTTTTAGAAAAGTATGAACGTCACTGTCTTGTTGTCCTTGGAGGGGGCGGACCCGGAGATTTCGCGTTGCGTGAACGTGGATTCGGCGATGCACTTGGGTCACCTCAGCGCGGTGATTGATGCGGCGTTTGGGTTTTCCGGTGCGGCGACGCACCTGTACACCCAGGGTGAGGGTGGTTTCCGCAAGCTATACACGGCGCATCCTGGTCCTGGGGAGCTGAGCGAGACGAGTCTTACCGTTGGGGATATTACCCCGATGACCTATATCTATGACCCGGCGGCGAACTGGAACATCGCCGTTGAGTTGCTCGGCCCAACCCAGTTAGATTCGCCGACGCCGGCGTTGGTGGACGCGGCGGGCCCCGACATTGTTGAGGCCGCGCATGGTCCGGCGATGATGACCAAGTTCCGAATTGAGGCGCGCCGTATCGCTGCAGGTCTGGCACCGAATATGGAGATCACTCCCCTGCTGCTGAGCTACCTGCCGGTGATGAGCCCGGAGCGGATCCTGCAGCGGCTGACGGTGGCTGACCAGGTTGCCGTGGCAACGCGTATCAGCCTGGCGGCAGAAGAACTGTTCTACGGCGAGGAGTTTGCCAAGGCGCCGTTCCACCAGGCGGACCTGGCGGAAGAGTTTGAGAACTTTTTGGACTCGCGCCCAGACCTGCGCGAGATCATCCAGACGGACCCGGAGGCGGACCGCAACCCTACCCTGCTTGCCGCGGTGGCGGACTTTTTTGATTCCCACCTTGGTGAGCCCGAGGTTGATTTTCTGGACGAGACGCCGCCGCACCTTATGCCTGACTTCCCCGGCGCATTCGAGGAGGCCACGATGGATGACGTCGTGCGCGACCTGATGGAGATCTTCCTCGACCCGGTAAAGCTCACCGCGAAAAAGGGCCAGTTGCCTACCGCTGTGGTCCAGGAGATCAGTGACGTGCTCAATATCACGTCCTGGTACTCCCGCCCAACCGAGACATCCATCCCGGGAGTCCACGAAGTGCGCAAGCTGTTGGAAGGCGCCGGCTTTATCGGGGTGACCAGTAAAAAAACGCTGGAAGTTACAGATCTTGGCTTTGACCTGCTCAACTCCATCGACATGACCGGCGTATTTATCCCGGAGTGGGCGCGCGGCTTTGAACACGCCTTTGGTGAAACGCTGTGGCGTGAAAGCTTGACCACCCTGGGCAATATGTTCAACCTTGGCACCGAGTACGGCATTGAAAACAAGCTAGGCCGCATGCCCGAGAACTTCTCGGATGTTGTGAGCCTGCTGATTAGCTTCGCGGCCTTGGATGACAGCAGCAAGCACATGGCAATCACCCCGGAGGCTCGCCGCATGTTTGGCCGCATGCTGGACTACTACAAGCACGGGATCTAGCGCGCTTCTAACGCGGGCGCGCATACCAGGCAGCGGCGGCGCGGGCGCCGAGGTAGGTGCCGAGGGTGTTGCACCAGACGTCGTCAAGATCCGAAAAGCCCACCGCCAGGATGTACTGCGCGGTTTCGATGCCCAAGCTGAGCAGTAGGCCGCAGAGCGTGGCGCGGCGCACGCTGTCGCGGAAAAACACCCAGCCCACGGGCACAAACAGGGCGATGTTGCCAAACAGGTTGAACCACGGGCCCCACCACACCCGCGGGTGGATGAACGTTTCAAAGGGAATCAACCGCAGCTGGCGCACCTCGTGCGCTTGGGCCTCCCACAGGCCGGGTACTGAAAAGTAGGCCTTGCCCAGGGTGAGCACGAAGATTACCGCGAAAACGAAAACGGCGAGCACCGGAGAAACCCGGTGCCCACCGCTGAAGCGTTTGGCAGCCACGCGCTAGGAGGTGGCCTCGTGCGGGACGGGTCCGCCGGAGACCTGTCGGTAGGCGTGCGCCTGCGCCAGGTAGACCACCGGCGCAAGCAGCACGGTGAGCAGGAAGGTCAGGCCCGTGCCCGCCCAGACGTTGAAGCCCATCACGTCAACCGCCGCAGCCGGGATCGCAGCACCCACGCCAACGACCAGGCTAAACAGCAAGAGCAGCAGGGTAGTGCCGTAGTTGCGCTTGGCGGCCTTCATGCCTTCGCCCAGGCAGAAGCCGAAGCTGCCCGCGTTATCTGCGGCGTAGAACACCGGGTACACCGCAAATGGCGCCACCAGGGCGAACACCAAGGCACCGGCAATCACGCCGGGCATGGCAGCCACAGCCATGTTCACCATCTGCTCTTGGATTTGCTCTTGGCTCATGTTGGCAGTATCGCCAAAAGCAGTCGGGTCAAAACCCGTCACGGCCAGGGTGATCACAAACGCAATGGCGGCCAGGATGATACCGACAAGGCCAACCAGCATGCGGTTGACCACAGACACGCCCAACGCCTTGCCGTAGGCGGGGGAGTTCGGCTTAGCCACCTGCGTAGTCAACGTCTGCTGCAACGCCGCGCTGGCAAACACCGGGTCCAACAGCACACGCGCAATGGTAAACAGCAGGCCAAAGAGCGCAAGCCCCGGGATCTGATCCGCAACGCCCAACACCGCCATGAGTACGCCAAGGAGCAGCCAGAACTTCGGGTTGGTCTTGTACACGCCAAACGTCCAGGCAATCGCCTGGCCCACGCGCAATTTGCCGGTGCCCTTGGTGTGGCTGTAGCCATTCGCCGCGGGGTCGTTGATCGGGTGTGGGGTATCGGTGTCGCCAAAGTAGCCGTCTACAAGCCGGGTGCCATGGAAACGCTGCGCGTTAGCACCCGCAAGATCAGCGGCGGAGTTTACTTCGAATCGGGCAAAGTCGTCGGGGACAGTCAAAAATTCTCCTTATTTTGTTGCTGTTTACTTCACTACAAGGTTGACCATGCGGCCCGGCACCACAATGGTCTTCACCACGGTCTTGCCGTCCGTCAGTTCCACAACCTTCGGGTCTGCAAGAGCAATTGTGGCGATCTCGTCTTGGGATGCGTCGGTAGGAACATCAATTCTCGCTTTGACTTTCCCGTTGATTTGGATGGGCAGTTCCACGGTGTCGTCGACAAGCAACTGCTCATCAAAGGTCGGGAATGGCTCAAAGGTGATGGTGCCGGTGTGGCCGAGCTGTGCCCACAATTCCTCAGCGATGTGCGGCGCGAGCGGGGAGACCATCTGCACCAGGGGAGTCACGGCCGCGCGCGGGGCACCAATCGGGTAGGCCTTGGTCAGGTAGTTGACGTACTCGATGAGCTTGGCGGCAACGGTGTTGTCGCGCAGGTGCTCATAATCGTCGCGCACACCGGCGATGGTGCGGTGCAGCTGCTTCTCATCATCGCTGGTCAAAGCGTTATCGGTGACGGTGACGTTGCCGGTTTCCTCATCCACCACCAGGCGCCACAGGCGCTGCAGGAAGCGGTGCGCACCCACAACGTCCTTCGTGGCCCACGGGCGGGAGGTGTCCAGCGGGCCCATCGACATCTCGTAGACACGCAGGGTGTCCGCACCGTAATCACGCACCACATCATCCGGCGCCACGGCGTTCTTCAGGGACTTGCCCATCTTGCCGTACTCGCGGTTGACTTCCTCGCCGTTGTAGTAGAACTTGCCGTCCTTCTCCTCAACCTCGGCGGCCGGGACGTAGATGCCGCGGGAATCCGTAAACGCGTAGGCCTGGATGTAACCCTGGTTGAACAGGCGGCGGTACGGCTCCTTGGAGGTAACAAAGCCCAGGTCATAGAGCACCTTGTGCCAGAAACGCGCGTAGAGCAAGTGCAGCACGGCATGCTCCACGCCGCCCACGTACAGGTCCACGCCACCCGGGTCATTCTCGCCGCGCGGGCCGGTCCAGTACTCCTCATTCTTAATGTTGACAAACTCATCCGAGTTCGTCGGATCGATGTATCGCAGCTGGTACCAGGAAGAACCGGCCCACTGCGGCATCACGTTCGTGTCACGACGATACTGCTGCTCACCATGGCCCAAATCCATGGTCACGTTCACCCAGTCCGTGGCCTTGGCCAGCGGGGGAGAAGGCTCCGAATCCTTGTCGTCCGGGTCAAAGGACACCGGCTTGTAGTCCTCAACCTCCGGCAGCTCTACCGGCAGCTGGTCCTCCGGAATGCCGTGCGCCTGGCCGTTTTCGTCATACACAATTGGGAAGGGCTCGCCCCAGTAGCGCTGGCGGGCAAACAGCCAGTCGCGCAGCTTGTACTGGATTTTTTCGGAGCCTTTTTGCTTATCGACGAGCCACGCAATCGCCTGGTCAACGCCCTCCTGCTTGCCCAGGCCGTTGAGATCAAGGCCGTCCTGGTTGGCGGAGTTGATGTGCGGGGCGTCGCCCACAAACGCTTCCTCGGTAACGTCGGCGTCCAGCACCGGGATAATCGGCAGGCCGAAGACGGTGGCGAACTCATAGTCGCGCTCATCGTGCGCCGGCACCGCCATAATTGCGCCCGTGCCGTAGCCGGTGAGCACGTAGTCCGCGATGAAGATCGGCACCTGCTCACCATTGACCGGGTTCGTGGCGTACGAGCCGGTAAACACGCCGGTCTTTTCCTTGTTCTCCTGACGCTCAAGGTCGCTCTTTGCGGCGATGGCGTCCAGGTACGCGCTGATTGCCTCACGCGGGGTCTGTTTGCCGTTGGTCCAGCGGGCGTCGATACCGTCGGCGTAAGCGTCGGTGGTTAGTTCATTGACCAGCTCGTGCTCCGGGGCGAGCACCACGTAGGTCGCGCCGAACAGCGTGTCCGGACGGGTGGTGAACACCTCAATCGGGCCAGCAAGGGAGTCAAACGCAACCTCCGCACCGCGGGAGCGGCCGATCCAGTTGCGCTGCATGGCTTTGACCTTCTCCGGCCAATCCAGCAACTCCAGATCATCCAACAGACGATCCGAGTAATCCGTAATCCGCATCATCCACTGCTTCAGACGCTTGCGGTAGACGGGGAAGTTGCCGCGCTCAGACTTACCATCCGCCGTAACCTCCTCATTAGCCAGCACCGTGCCCAGGCCCGGGCACCAGTTGACCATGGAATCCGCAAGGTAGACCAGGCGGAACTCATCAATCGCCTTGTGCTTTTCCTCCGTGGTCAGGTCCTTGAAGTCACGACCATCCTTCGTAGTACGCGCGCCCGAAAGAAGGTCCTTGACCAGGTCCTCGATCGGGCGGGCCTTCTGCAGGTCCTCATCAAACCAGGCGTTATAAATCTGCAGGAAAATCCACTGCGTCCACTTGTAAAACTCCGGATCCGTGGTGGCCACAGCACGACGCTTATCGTGCCCCAAACCCAACTGACCCAGCTGGCGCTCCATGTTGGCAATGTTGGCCTCAGTAGTGGTGCGCGGGTGCGTACCCGTCTGGATTGCGTACTGCTCCGCCGGCAGACCAAACGCGTCATACCCCAGCGTGTGCAGGACGTTCTTGCCCAGCATGCGGTTGTAGCGGGCGTACACATCCGTTGCAATATAGCCCAGCGGGTGCCCCACGTGCAGACCCGCACCAGAAGGGTACGGGAACATGTCCTGGACGTTCAGCTTCTCCTTCGGCAGCTGCGCCGTCTCGCCATCGGAGGCCTGTGGCGCCAAATCACCCGTGGGATTCGGAGCGTTGAACGTGCCGTTGTCGCGCCAGTACTGCTGCCACTTCTGCTCAATGGTGTTCGCCAGATCAGCGGTGTAGCGGTGCGCGGTGGGATTCGCGTTAGTCATGGTTAGCCAGTGTAATAGCTGGGCTGGTTGGCGGGGTTTGGGGTGCTTGAGCTTGGCTTGGGCTTGGCTTGGGCTTGGCCCGGGGGAGCTTTTTTGAATTGCGGCAGCATGTTGCCAAACCGGGGATAGTTGCCGCAATAGCGGAATTTCCCCAGGGAATTGTTTTTTTGGTGGAAATGGATCGGAGAAACAATTCGGAAACAATTAGGCGAAGAATTCGGGGAGAATTAGGGGCATTGTCTTACGTTTTTGCTGGTCAGCGAATTGTTCGGAATTGTTTGGAATTGTTCTAGGTGCGGGTTCAAGCACTGATCCAGCGGGTGCCTCGTCCACGTTGCGGCCCTGTGGGATCTATACGAGCACGGCCTAAAGACCGCAGGTGCCGCAAGATTCGTCCGGCCTCCACCGGGCTAATGCCCGCAAAGGTGGCAATGTCTGAGGCTTGGAGCGCTTCCCCGTCTGCAAGACGCGCCTCCACCCACTCCTGCACACTTACCGTGGGTAATCCCTCACGGTTAGCAAGACCAAGGAGGTTGCGTGCTTCGTCGCTGAGCACCCACTCGTCAGCGTCACGAACCGCCTGAAGCACGCCACGGTCCACCATCTCTGACATCAGTTCCCGAACCAGCAGGGGAGAGCTTTGCGTTTTCTCCGCGGCAGTGTGCTCAGTGATAATCGGTGCGGAGTTGAGGTGCCAAAGAACAATCAGTGCATCGACGCTGTTCATCAGCGCTTCGCCATACCTTTGGGACAAACGCTGCAAGCCCTTCACAAAATTTGTATCGGGCTCCTGCGCGGCAAGAATCACCTGCACATGCGCCGGCGTGGCCTCCACCTCAGGCACATCACGCCCCGACCGGATCATCGCCGCCCACATGCGGTCAAAACCGCGGGAGCTTTCCTCCGCAAGGCCAAGGGTGCGCATCGCAGCCATTAAGCGGTTATTCCTTGGAACAGACGGCGTTGATAGCAGCCTGCCCACCGACACCCCCGGCGGCAGAGGGCCAGGTGAAGATACTTTCAGCGTGCGGTTGGACTGCTCCACAACAACCGGACCGGGAATGCGCCAGTCGCGGTGGATGACTGCGTTGGACACAACTTCATCAACAGCCTGGGCGGGAAAGCGGGGGATTGCGGTTTCGGTGCCGTCGTCAAAAAGCACACGCTCAATTTCCTGGTTACCTTTCTCCGCGATGATCCGCCTCAGCCGAGGTAAAGCCAGAAGAATCGGCTCCGAAATCTCCGTGACCTTGGGATCCGATCCGGGGAAATCACGCCACAAATGCTGGATCACAATATCTGTGGGATCCGGATCGGCGAGGAGGATTTCGCCGGCGCGCTTCAAGCGTGCGTCGTCACGCAAAAGCCCCAATTCCTTGAGCAAACCCGCAGTGGTGGCTGGGACCAAGGCGTCGCTGCCGGAGCGTTGGCGGTGCGCCCGCAGCATGCGACGCGCCTCCTCAATCACCGGCAAACGCAGGTCCTCAACAGCCACATCCGAAGGCTCATTGGAGAAATCCGGGTTACGACGCGCCGCATCAATCGAACGCCGCTGCTCCTCAGTCATAGGAGCGCAAGAAAACTTCGCATCAGCTTGACGACGCTTCGCAGCACCATTCTTACGCGTATACAGCGCACGCGCCTCAGGAACATAGATCACCAGCAAACGAACACCCCACACATGGTGCTCAGTGACCACCACGTTCATATTCGGAACCGTATGCCCAAAAATTGACTGGGCAACATCTTCCTCGCCCAGCTCACACCCCAAAAACGCATCTGGGCCAGGTGTCTTATCCGCAACACCGACAACGATATAACCCGTGCCGGCGTCACTATTCGCCATACACACGGCCTCATCAATCAGCTTCTCCATAAGCCCCGCCCGCGCCCTATCCGCCCCAACCCGCAGACTCGGGTCCTCCTTAAACTCAAGAGTGAGCGACTCCTGCGAATCAGCAGTCTGGCCCTCATAAATGTTTTCAAGAGCCGAAGCCACAAACGGCGGAAGAGCTGCAAAGGAAGCCTGCGTATTCATAATTGCATCATACATTTCCCCAGGGAATTGTTTTTTCGGCGGAAATGGCGCGGGAAAACAATTCGGAAACAATTAGGCGAAGAATTCGGGGTTAATTAGGGGCATTTCCTGGCGTTTGTGCTGGTCAGCGAATTGTTTCGAATTGTTCGGAATTGTTTTAGGCAGAGACCTGGGCAGGCAGTTAAGCAATGCCGAAGCCCAGCAGTGCCCAATGGATGCCGATCGCGGCAGCACACACGGCGAGCAGGGCAGTGCCCACACCGTAGATGGCGGCGATAGCGTATTCGTGCTGGTCAATGAGCTGACCCAGTTGGCGAGCCAGCATGGCCAAGGTGGACAGCGATCCAGCAAATCCAATGCCGGCAAACGTTTGCCACTGGCCAGGCAACGCAAGCGTGAACCCCATGATTGCAGACGCAGTGAGGTTCGCCGTCAGTGTAGCTGCCAGCGGGTGGTCGATGGCCGTCATGAAACACCAGCGCACAAAGCCGCCAAGGACCCCGCCGATAAACACGGCAAGAGCGCTGATGAGTAAGGACGCCTGACTAAACATCACGAAACACCACTACACCTGCGCGTGGGTTCGGGTGGAGGAGCCGGCGAGGAAGGCTAACGTGGCCGTCGATAAGCAAAGTGCGATTGTGAACAAAGCCCAGGCAGCCGAGCTGTGCGCGCTGGCGAGCGCGACCGCCGAGAGCGTGGAGAAGCCGCCGAGGAAGCCCACGCCCCAGAACGGGCCCGGGTCGAAGTAGCCCATGGCAAAGCAGGCTGCCAGGTTCACCGCGAAGGTGACTGACATGGCGAGCATCTCCGGCGTGGTCGGATTCAGCCAGAACAGGAGCAGGAAGCGTGCCAGCGCCCCCAGCCCAGACCCCAACGCCACAATCAGGCCAGTGCGGAGGGAGTCAGCGTTCACGTGAGACGACTGTAGCACTCGGCACCGTTTACACTCCTAGGCATGCGTACCCGTACCATCGCCGCCGCTGTTGCGGTTTCCCTTGTCGCCGCCACGTCGGCGCCTGCGCTTGCTAACGAATCACGTCCCGGCTTCAGCGCCCCCGAACTGTCCTCTATGACATTGAACTGGTTCAACCCCGCCGCCTGGCCGGAGGATATGGAACAGGAGATGTCCCGGATGGGTTTGTTCGCCCTGTCATCGTTCTTTGGCCACCGTTTGATTGGCGCGATGATCTTCTTCCCGTTCGCGCTTTGGGGCTTAAGCAGCTACTACTTGCCGCGTTAGGTTGCTTGCTGCTTGTTGGCCCAATCGACGATCGGCTCCAAGCGTGCAAGGTCAACCCTGTCGAAGTCCTTGCCATAGGTGTCGATCATGTTGCGCTCATTGTCACTCTTGCGCGGCTTGATCTTTAACGCCGTGATCAGCGTGCGCATCACGCCTTTGTGCTGGACGTTGAGCTGCGAGTAGTTCAGGCGGCCAGGCAGGTAGAAGCGCTTCACGTGCGGGGCAAGGCCGCCGAGGAGCTTGCCGGTGGCGTCGGCTTTTTCTACCTCTTCATCAATGGTCATCCCGACGGTGACCAGGGCGATTGGGGTTTGCTCGACCTGCTTGGGGTCAAGCTGTTTGATGAGTTTCACGCCGTCATGCAGCGGGCCGTGCGCCGGCGCAAGGATCACCGTAGGGCCGTTGAGCGCGGGTGCGTCCGGGATCTGTTGGGCGGTGGTGTTGAGCTGCTTGGCGAGCGCTTCGGCGTACTGCCTGGTTGAGCCGTAGTAGGTGGAGTACAAGATGGTGCAGGACATGGGTCTATTGTGCCTTGGGGCGGGGGAGCCGGGGGAGCCGGGGGAGCAGGGGGAGCTTTTTTGAATTGCGGCAGCATGTTGCCAAACCGGGGATA
>NZ_KV786456.1:0-77197 GCF_001806945.1 Corynebacterium sp. HMSC30G07
GACACGCCGCAAATCCACACGAAATGTCCCTTAAGCCGCAAATCCACACGAAATGTCCCTTAAGCCCACAAACCCCCAGGTACGCAAAATGCCCCGGCGTTAACCGGGGCATCACGGTGGGCCCTGCGGGGCTCGAACCCGCGACCTGCGGATTAAAAGTCCGTAGCTCTACCAGCTGAGCTAAAGGCCCGACGCGGATATCCTAGCGCCCCGCCGACGCATGCCGGTAATCGGGGCGCGGACTACCCGCGGATGATGCGAGTCAGGAACGCAGTCCTACTTCAGCATCGTGCCCGTCTCTTCAATGCGGGTGTGGAAGTCGAAAGCGTGGCGCAGGTCGTGCGGCGTTGCCTGGTACTTGCACTTGGATGCCAGCTCGACGTACTCCTCCAGCAGCGGACGGTAGGTCGGGTGCGCAATCGAGATCATCTTTGCCACGCGGTCACGCGGTGCCAGGCCACGCAGGTCGGCCACACCGTACTCGGTGATGAACACCATTGCGTCGTGCTCCGTGTGGTCAACGTGGGAGACCATCGGCACGATTGCAGAAATCGCGCCGTCCTTAGCCACAGACGGGGAGATGAACGAGGAGATGTAGGCGTTACGGGTGAAGTCACCGGAGCCGCCCAGCGCGTTCATCAGACGGGAGCCGTTGATGTGGGTGGAGTTGGCGTTGCCGTAGATGTCCGCCTCGATCATGCCGTTAGACGCGATCAGGCCCGTGCGGCGGATGACCTCCGGGTGGTTGGAGATGGACTGCGGGCGCAGGATGATGGACTCGCGGTAGCGCGACGCCTCATTGTTCATCTTCTCTGCGTATTCCGGCGACAGGGAGAACGACGTTGCGGAGGCAACGGTCATCTTGCCTGCGTCAATCAGGTCAACCATGCCGTCCTGGATGACCTCGGTGTATGCCTGGATGTTCTCAAACTTGGAGTCCATCAGGCCCGCCATCACGGCGTTCGGGACGTTGCCTACGCCGGACTGCATCACGTAGCCGTCGTAAGTAAGGCGGCCAGCCTTCACCTCGTTCTCCAGGAAGTCGAGGAAGTTGCCAGCGATTTGCTCGGAAACCTCATCCGGCGCCTTGAACGGGGCGTTGCGGTCCGGGTCATTGGTCTCAATGACGGCAACAACCTTCTCCGGATCAATCTCAATGTAGGTGGTACCGATACGGTCACCAGCCTTCACAATCGGGATCGGAATACGGTTCGGCAGCGCCGGCACGGTCCAGATGTCGTGCATGCCCTCAAGTTCCTCGGACTGCCAGGAGTTGACCTCAATGATGATCTTCTTGGCGGCGTTGAGGAACTCAACGGAGTTACCCACGGAGGAAGACGGGACAATGTTGCCCTCTTCAGTAATGCGGACGGCCTCAACAATTGCCAGGTCAACCTCACCGAAGAAGCCCTGCTCCACCATCATGCCGGAGTGGGACAGGTGGATGTCCTGGAACTTCATCTCGCCCGCGTTGATCTTGTTACGCATCTGCGGGTCAGACTGGTACGGCATGCGGTAGCGCAGCGCGTTTGCCTCAGCCAGCACGCCGTCGCACTCCGGTGCCGTGGAAGCGCCCGTGTACAGGTCAATGGAGAAGTCCTGGCCCTTGGCGTGCGCTGCCTTGGCCTTCTCTGCGATTGCTGCCGGCATGGCCTTGGGGTAGCCAGCGCCGGTAAAGCCGGAGGTACCAACCTTGTCGCCGTGGTTGACAAACTGAACTGCCTCTTCGGCAGTCATGACCTTGTCACGCAGTTTTGCATAGGCGATGCGATCGCTCATGTGATCCCTCTCTCTTCATAAGTACCGGTTACTCACCCCGGCGCGGTGCCGGAAATAACCGATTAGTTACAGTGCGTCCCTATTGTGACCTATAACGCACCGGACGAACGTCGAAAAGCAAAAAGTCCTACCCCCGAAAGTGTGAGTCATGGGAAAATGGGCAGCTATGCGTATAGGGGAAATTGAGACAAACTCCCCCGTCATCCTTGCTCCGATGGCGGGGGTGACAAACATGCCGTTTCGCGTGTTGTGCCGCGAAATTGAGCAGGAGCTCACCGGCACAGCATCCGGACTCTACGTCTGCGAGATGATCACCGCGCGCGCAATGGTGGAACGCAACGAAAAGACGATGCACATGACCACCTTCGCCGACGTGGAGCGCCCTCGCTCCATGCAGCTATACACCGTGGACCCGAAATACACGTACGAAGCGGTGCGGATGATTGTGGACGAAGATATTGCAGACCACATTGACATGAACTTCGGCTGCCCGGTGCCCAAGGTGACTCGGCGTGGCGGTGGGTCGGCAATCCCATACAAGCGCAGGCTGTACGGCAACATCGTGCGCGCAGCGGTGGCCGCAACCGAAGGCACCGATATCCCGGTGACGGTGAAGTTCCGCATCGGGATTGATGATGACCACCACACGCACCTCGATGCCGGCCGTATCGCCGCCGAGGAGGGCGCTGCGGCTGTTGCGCTGCACGCACGCACCGCGGCCCAACGCTACTCCGGCAACGCACAGTGGGATGAGATTGCGCGCCTGGTGGAGCATATGGACGGCACCGACGTGCCGGTGATTGGCAACGGCGACATTTTCGCCGCCGAGGACGCGGCGCGCATGATGGCACAAACCGGCTGCCATGGCGTTGAGGTCGGCCGCGGCTGCCTTGGCCGCCCCTGGCTGTTTGCACAGCTTGGCGCCCAGCTGCGCGGCGAGGACGTGCCACCAGAGCCCACGCTGGGACAAGTAGCACGCATTATTTACCGCCACGCAGAACTGCTTGCCCAGCACGATGGTGAGGACCACGCGTGTCGTGACATTCGCAAGCACACCGGCTGGTACCTGCGCGGTTTCCCGGTGGGCGGAGAGTTTCGTAAGCAGCTTGCACAAGTCACGTCGCTGACACAGCTTCAGGCGTTGTTGGACACGATTGCTGATTCCACAGAGCTAGCCGACAATGCTGATGATGCGCGCGGCCGCCAGGGCTCGCCCTCCAAGGTCTCGTTGCCTGAGGGGTGGTTGGATGATCCGGAAGATGAGACAGTTCCGGAAGGAGCGGAGATAGAAAACAATGGTGGATAGCACAGGCTTCGGGCGTGACCCGGTGCCGCTGCGCTTGGTGTACCGCGATGAACTGCGCAACTACACCGAGGACATGGTCGCGATGGCCAAGCTTGCTCGGGAGAGCATGCGCCACGCCTCGCAGGCCTTGGCGGATCAGGATCTTGAGGCTGCCGAAGGCGCGATGACGGAGTCCGATGCGCTGGGGGATATCCACCGCAGGTGTGAAGACCGCGCGTTGCAGCTCCTTGCGCGTGAAACCCCGGTGGCTACGGAGCTGCGCCAGGTGCTTGCGTACATCCATGTTGGCCAGGATCTGATGCGCATGAGTTCGCTGGCCAAATCTGTGTCCAAAATCGCGCGCCAGTACCACCCCTCCCCCACACTGCCCGCAGAAATAGTGCCGCTGGTGATGAATATGGCCAAGGCCGCCGACACCATGGCCGAGCGGGTCTGCGCCATGATTACGGATGGCACACAGGAGCTTTCGCTTGACGACGCTGACGATGTCATCGACACCATCTCCGCCGAACTCACCGACGCCGCAAAAAGCGAAGCGTGGCAGTACACAAACTGCCACGCTGTTGATACCGCGCTGATTTCTCGCTTCTACGAGCGTTTTGCTGACCACTGTGTCAGCATCGCCCGCCAACTGACGTTCATCGCGACCGCCGAGCGGTAGCTAGGGGTAAAACCCTAGCTACGAACCCTAGCTACGAAATGGTTTCGCTGGAGCATTTAGCCGAAGCGACCGGCGATGTAGTCTTCGGTTTCCTTCTGGTCCGGGTTCTCGAAGATCTTGGTGGTGTCGTTGAACTCCACCAGGTGGCCCGGTCGGCCGGTTGCCTCCAGGGAGAAGAACGCCGTCTTGTCAGACACACGCGCAGCCTGCTGCATGTTGTGGGTCACGATCACGATGGTGAAGTCTTCCTTCAGCTCGTGGATCAGATCCTCAACGGCCAGGGTGGAGATGGGGTCGAGGGCGGAGCACGGCTCGTCCATAAGCAGGACCTCCGGGCGGACCGCAATCGCGCGAGCGATGCACAGACGCTGCTGCTGACCACCGGAAAGGCCGCCACCCGGCTTGTCCAGGCGGTCCTTGACCTCGTCCCACAGGTTCGCGCCACGCAGGGACTGCTCGGCAACCTCGTCGAGCTTCTTCTTGTTCTTCTCACCAGACAGGGTCAGGCCGGCAACCACGTTGTCACGGATGGACATGGTGGGAAACGGGTTGGCCTTCTGGAACACCATGCCGATGGTGTTGCGCACGGACACTGGGTCGACGCCCTTGCCGTAGATATTGTGGCCGTCCAAAAGGATCTCGCCCTTCACCGAGGCACCGGGGATGACCTCGTGCATGCGGTTGATGGTGCGCAGCACGGTGGACTTACCGCAGCCCGACGGGCCGATGAACGCGGTCACGGCCTGGGCCGGAATCTCCATGTTCACGTTCTGCACGGCGTGGAAGTCGCCGTAGTAAATGTTGACGTCTTTCAACGAAAGCTTGGACATCAGTATTTCTCCTGTAATTCGAAGGTGTTACGGCGGGTTACTTCTTCTTCACCGAGTACTTGGCTGCGATGAAGCGGGCGAGCAGGTTCAGTGCAACAACGATGATCACCAGGGTCAGCGCCGCACCCCACAGGCGTTCATTCGCCGGACCGGTGGCGCCGGTCTTCCACATGTCAAGCATGAACAGCGGCAGCGAGGACTGCGGCTGGTTGAACATGTGGGTCAGGTTCATCGCCGGGTTGGAACCCACAAGGATCAGCACCGGGGCGGACTCGCCCATGACGCGTGCAATTGCCAGCATGATGCCGGTGACAATGCCGGACAGCGCGGTTGGCAGGACAATGCGTGCGATGGTCTTCCACTTCGGCACGCCCAGCGCGTAGGAAGCCTCACGCAGATCCATCGGAACCACGCGCAGCATCTCCTCAGTGTTGCGAACAACAACCGGGATCATGAGCAGGATCAGCGACAAGGACACGGCGAAGCCCGAACGCTGCTGGCCCAGGATGGTGATCCACAGCGCGTAGATGAACAGCGCCGCAACAATAGACGGCACGCCGGAGAGAATATCCACCATGAAGGTGGTCAACTTGCCCAGCCTGTTGCCGTTGGAGTACTCCACCAGGTAGATCGCGGTGAACACACCCACCGGGATGGAGAACACGGAAGCAACGAAGGTTTGCAGCAGCGTACCGGCAATTGCGTGGGCTGCGCCGCCGCCTTCCTTGGAAGCGCGGACACCGACCATGTCCTGGGTCCACCAGGCTGGGTCAACAACGACCTTCCAGCCGTTAATAAGCACGGTGAACAGCACCCACAGCAGCGGAATCAGCGCCAGGATCATGCAGAACCACATGACGCCACCCATGATGGAGTTCGTGGTCTTACGCCCGCTGGAGATGTGGGTGAACGGCGTTGCGTTGGCCGACGTGCTCGGCGCGCCTGCGCTGGGATTCTGGCTTGAGATAGCGGTAGACATTGTGTTTGCTCCTCCTGCCTACTTGCTCTTGTTCACAATCGCGCGAGCGATCGAGTTGACAATGAATGTGAGGATGAACAGCACCAAACCAGCGGCGATATAGGCGCCAGCACTGATCGGGTTGTTGAACTCCGCTGCGGCGTTTGCAATTGCGGTAGCAAAGGTAGTGCCGCCGTCAAAGAGCGAACCGCGGTAGTCGTTCGCAGGTGCGACCACCATGTACAGCGCCATGGTCTCACCCAGTGCACGGCCCAGGCCCAGCATGGCACCGGCGATGAAGCCGGACCAGCCGAACGGGATGACTGTCATACGGATCACTTCCCAGCGGGTAGCGCCCAGCGCCAGGGCGGACTCGATCTGGCCTGGAGGGGTCTGCACGAACACCTCGCGGGCGGTTGCCGCGATGATTGGCAGAATCATGATCGCCAGCACAATGCCACCGGTAAGCACGTTGCGCGCCGTGGAGAACGGCGGGGAGTTTTGGTAGGTGGCAAACAGGAAGAACTCTCCACCCCAGCTGTTGATCCAGTCGTAAAACTTGCCCAGCTTCGGGCCAAGCACCTGCGCACCCCACAGACCGAACACGATCGAAGGAACAGCGGCAAGCATGTCCACCAGCGTGCCCAGCGGGCGCACCAGGGACTTCGGCGCATAGTTGGACAAGAACAGTGCAATACCAAGCGCGATCGGCATCGCAAGAATCAGCGCGATCAGCGAAATGGTCAGCGTGGAGAAGAACAGGTTCGGGATACCGAACTGCATGTTCTCCAAGTCGGAGGTGCTCCACGGTCCGCCGTAAGTGAAGAACCCAAGCACACCGCCTTCATTACGGGACAGTGGTGGAATTGCCTGGCGAAGCAGGAAGAGACCAACCGCTGCCACCAACACCGTGATCAGGGTTGCGGAGATCGTGGAGAGAAATTCAAACACTCGGTCACCGGGACGCTTCGCGCCAGCGCCACGGCCGGACGTTGTGATAGCAGATGCATTCGCGTCCTGCTGGTCATCGCCCTGCATAACGGGAGTTGCGGTGGAGCGCTGCACTACCGGATCAGTGTTTGGTGACAGGTCATTGTCAGCCATAATTCGCAGTTCCTTTAGTTGGATGAGAACAAAAGCCTATGGGGCGCGGTTGCCGCGCCGAGTAGAAACTTCCTGCATAGGTACGCCCCCCAATCGACGAATGTCGTGGGGGGCGCACTCGCCATCCGCGCTACTAGCGCGGTGAGCAGACGGTCAAAGACTGCACGCTTTGACTCGTCTTACTGGATTGCGTTGACAGCCTCGCGCAGACGCTCAGCGTGAGCACCGGTGACCGGGATGAAGCCCTCAGCCTCCAGCTCATCGTCCTGGTGGTCCAGTGCCAGGTTCAGGAAGTCCTTGATCTGGTTGGAGGTTGCCTCGTCGTAGCCAGCGGAGCAGACGATCTCGTAGGTGGTCAGGATCAGCGGGTAGGAGTCAGCCGCATCGGAAGCGAAGAGCTTATCCGCGTCAACCACCATGTTGTGGCCTTCGGTCTTGAAATCCATGTTGGCCAGAGCGTTGCCAACGGTGTCCTTGTTCAGCTCAACCGGGCCGTGGCCGAAGTCGATGTTTGCCTTGTTGTCAGCGAAGCCAGCCTCAACGTAGGTGATTGCACCGTTGGTTGCGTTAACCTCCTGTGCCACACCGGTGGAGCCGTTAGCGCCGGTGCCAACTTCCTGCGGGAAGGCCTTGCCCTCGCCGGTCCACTTGCCATCAGAAGCGGCAGCCAGGAACTTCTGGAAGTTGTCGGAGGTGCCGGACTCGTCAGAGCGGAAGAACACCTGGATCGGCAGATCCGGCAGGGTTGCGTCCGGGTTGGACTCAGCCAGAGCCGGGTCGTTCCAGTTGGTGATGGTGCCCTGGAAGATGTCAACAATGTTGTCAATGGTCAGGTTCAGCTCATCAACACCGTCGATGTTGTAGGCAATTGCAACCGGGCCGATAACGAACGGCAGGTGCCACGCCTCGTTGCCACCGCAGCGTGCGGCAGCTTCCTCAACCTGCTCGTCCTTCAGCGGGGAGTCAGAGCCAGCGAACTTCACCTGGTTTGCAATGAAGTTCTTCTGGCCAGCACCGGAGCCGGACGGGTTGTATGCCAGGTTGGCGCCCGGAACTTCCTTGGCGTAGATCTCGCCGAAGTAGTCCATTGCCTTCTGCTGGGAGGAAGCGCCCTCAGCAACCAGTGCACCGGTCTCGCCGGACAGTACGTAGTCGCCAGCAGCTGCGGTCTCAGAGCCCTCAGCCTGGGTCTCGGCAGCCGAAGACTCAGCAGCGGTCTCGGTAGCAGCGGTGTCGGTGTCGTCGGAGCTGTTGCAAGCAGCGAGGGAGACAGAGGAAACTGCAACGACGCCAGCGATTGCGGCGGTGCGCTTGATGTTGCGGATCACGGGATAACCTTTCAGGTCATTGGTAGCTCGTTCAAAGAGAATCGGCGCGGGCTGTACGCCTTCGGCACACAGCGCCTCCGATTACTCACAGCTGCTAAACGTAGAACCTCATGGTTAACCGAGGGTTGCGTGCCAAGTGAACAATCAGTGAACACGCGCTCCTCGCAAACATATCCGCAGCGTATCGGCCTATTTCTGGTACATCACATGTGATTCAGCAATTGTGAAACCAGCCTGAGAATATCGCTTCACAGCAGGCTCATTATCGGCCTCAACATAGAGGATGACCTGCGTAGATCCACCCTCCAAGAGGGACTCCAACCCCAACTGCAAAAGCGGTACCCCCAACCCCTCCCCCCGATGGGCTGAAGACAGGCCAATGACATACACCTCGCCGACGTTTCCGGGGTGGCGTTTCGTCCAATGAAAGCCTGCCAGCTGCTCCCCCTTGTACAGCAGCCACACGCCTGCCGGATCAAACCAGTCGGTGTCCATTGCGCTGCGCAAACGCGCCAGATCCCAACCGCCCTGCTCGGGATGCCAATCAAAAGCGTCATTGTTTACATCCAGCCACGCCTGCTCCACGCTCTCGCGCCCGAAACGCTCAACGGCCTGCGCGTACGTCAACGCTGCAAAGCCTTCCGGAAGCTCAACCGGGCCGCGGCTAACCTGATCGGCACCGATGGACATCACCAGCAGCTCGCGCACCGGCCGCAGGCCTAAAGACTCCGCTGTGGCTTGGGCCGCGGGCAGGTTGCCGTGGGCCCACAGTTTGGGGTGGTTGACGTTGGCGTCGATAAGCCTGAAAAGCTCCTTCGCCTTACCCTGCCTGCGGCAATCAGGGTGCACGACAAGCTCAACACTGCCGTCCGGGGCTGCAAGGGCCAAGCCGCCATCCACCGTGAAGCGTGCATAATCGCCATCCAGGCCGCGCAGGAACGCCTCCGACAACGGGGCCACACCGTCGTGGTTTTCCGCAGCTTGCACAAGCTCTAAGTAGTCAGTCATGGTGCCAGGCTACCCTTGAGTGCATGACTGAAAATGAGAACCAAAACGACAAGCTCAACGGCAGCGACGCCGTCAACCTCGCCGCCGAACAATCCAAAGCAACCGCGCACCGCAACATCCCGGGCCTCGGCTTCGAAGAGTTCCCGCTGGAAGACGACACCGCGAACCTGCGCCAGGGCCCCTCGCTTCACGACGGCCTGTTGGCCCTCCTCCCCCTCGTCGGCGTCTGGCACGGCAGCGGCCAAATCAACGAGCAGGGCGAAGAATACGCCTTTGGCCAGCAGCTGATCTTCTCCCACGACGGTGGCAACTACCTGCGCTTTGACTCCCGCATGTGGCGCCTGGATGAAAACGGGGAGTCAACCGGCCCGGAGCAGCGTGAACTCGGTTTTTGGCGCATCTCCGAAAAGGACGAAATTGAGGTTGTACTGGCCAACCCGCGCGGCCTGGTGGAGATCCTCTACGGCAGCATGCGCAATGAGCGCGCGTGGCAGCTGGAATCTGCATCCACCATCGCCACCGAAACCGGCCCTGCACACCACGGCCCGGGACGCCGCCTCTACGGCCTGATGCCCAACAACAACCTCGGCTGGGTGGACGAGCGCGTGGTCGACGGCGAGCTGGTGCCGTACATGTCGGCAGAGCTCAAGCGCATCGCCGGCTAGCGCTAGCGTGCTGCGGCGGAGATCAGCGCTTTGATCTCCGCTTCATTTTCGGGGGTGGCAAGCTTCATGCCATCAATGTGGGTCACGCGTGCGCACGTGCGTGTCGACGACACGAGCCACACCGACTCCGCCTTCAACAGCTCGTTGATATAGATGTCTTTGGCTTTGCACTTGAAGCCTTCCTTTTCAGCGAGCGCGAAGAGCGCCGCCTGCGTCGTGCCGGCCATCACCCCCGGCCCTGGCGCCGGGGTGCGCATGCGTCCGCCTTTCTTCAGCATGATGACGGTACTTGTGGCGCCTTCCAGCACACGGCCGGTCTCGCGCTCCACGTAAATCACGTCATCAGCGCCCTGCTCGCGCGCCCAGCGCAGCGCCGCCATGTTCGCGGCGTAGTTCAGCGTTTTCGCCTCCCCCACCATCCACGGCACTTCCGGATCCGCCACAAACCCGCGCGGGGTGGTCACTACCTTCACGCCGTTGTCGCGCTGTTTGCGCACATCAGGGTCGATATCGCGCACGGTCAGCCAGGCGGTGGCCACACCTGTGGTCTCCCGGCCGCGGCTAAGCGTCCAGGTGCATTTGGCTTCCTTGACTTCCTTCGGGTTGCCGCCGCGCTCCCGAACGTAATCCGCCACCGCCTCTTCGGTGGCTTTCAGCCAGTGCTCCTTATCCGGCACCGGCAGTTCCAACGCTTCCGCCGAACGTGCAAACCGCTCCAGGTGACGCTCCACGTTTCTCGGTTTGCCGTTCCGGATCAGGATGGTTTCAAATACACCGTCTCCGCGCGTGACGGCTGCGTCGTCCCAAAACACGTGCGGCGTGTTCGGGTTCTGTCTGCGGATGGATCCGCCGTAGGGCTCTACCAGGTAGATGACGGGTTCTGGCGCTAGGAGTGACATATCTACCCATTATGCCCTTATGATCGGGGCCGTGACTCGAATGTTCTCTATTGATCTTCCTGGTGCCGTTGCTGATCCGGAGACGCACGTTGCGCTCCACTTCGGGGATCCTTTAGCTGAACAGCGTGCGTTGGCTGACACGCCGACGCTGATTGACCGCTCGTATCACGACGTCATCGCCGTTTCCGGCCCTGATGCCGCGTCGTTTTTGAACAACCTTCTCTCCCAGAAGCTCGACGATGTTGCCGCCGGTTTCGGCGCCTTTGCGCTTGATTTGAACGCCCAGGGCCACATCCTGCACCACGTTGGCGTGATGTTTGACGGCTCAACGTTCTACCTGGACATGTTGCCGCAGCAAAAGGCGTCGTTCCTTGAATTTTTGCAACGCATGGTCTTTTGGTCCGACGTGACCATCGAGGAAACCGACCTCGTACTGGTCTCCACCTTCGGCCGGCCGCTCGACGGCGCCGTTGCCACCCGCACCCGCCGTTTCGGGAGCTTTCTGCTTCACGACGCCCTGTTATCCCCCACCACCGTCACCCCCACCCTGGACGCGTGGCAGGCCAACGGCGGTCGCGTTGCAGGTTTGATGGCGTACACCGCGGCCCGCGTTCGCGCGGTCGAGCCGGAGCTGGGTGTGGATCTTGATGAGCGCTCCATCCCCCACGAAGCGCCCACCCTCATCGGGCGTGGCGATCACCTCGGCGCCGTCCACCTGCACAAAGGCTGCTACCGGGGTCAGGAAACCGTGGCGCGTGTGGAAAACCTCGGCCGTTCACCACGCCTATTGGTGATGCTGCAGCTCGACGGCTCCGCCCCCGAACTGCCCGCCCCTGGTGCCGAGATCACGCTTGGCGGCCGCAAGGTTGGCCAGTTGGGCACCGTGGTCCAAGACGCCGACTACGGCCCCATCGCGCTGGCGCTGGTGAAACGCTCTGCGCTTACAGACCCCGCCGTCCCCCTCGATATTTCCGGCGTGGCGGCCAACGTTGACCCAGACTCCCTGCCCGCCGAAGAAGGTGAGCGCGCAGGACGTGCCGCCATTGACAAACTCCGCAGCGGCGTGAATCCGCGCAGGTAGATGGGCGGAGGGGAATTTTTTGGTGGCACCCGCTATTATGTCTGGCAGGACAAATACGATTAGATAAATAGCACCTCAAGGGGGTCACGCCATGGGCCGCGGACGCGCCAAAGCAAAGCAGACCAAGGTAGCTCGCCAGCTCAAGTACAACTCTCCGGAAATGGACCTCGATTCCCTGCAACGTGAGCTTGCAGCGCAGGTCCCAGGAGGCTGGGCCGAGGACGACGATGAGGTGGACGACCAGTACGGCGACTACGCCGACTATGCCGACTACGGCAACTGGGACGATGAGGATGAGGATGAGGACAACCGCGGCCAGCGCCGCGTTGCTCGCTAACTCCCCCACCTTCTCACTGCAGCTCGCTGCCGCAGCCTAACAGCCGCAGCCTAACCGCAGCCAGCTGCACCTGTTTGCAACGAAAAGAGCGCAACCCCGAGCCAATACGCGGGGTGCGCTCTTTTCGCGTGCCGTTTTTCGGCGCAGCTAGTACTGCGGGTGCTCGCCGGTGAGCAGGGCGCGGGGTTCGTCGTCGTTGGTGGCGGCGCGGACCTCACCAAGCACCCAGCTATCAATGTGGCGTGCGGCCAAAATGGCTAGTGCACGGTCGCGGTCGCTAGGCGACACAACGGCAACCATGCCCACACCCATGTTGAAAGTCTTCTCCATCTCCGCATCCGGCACCTGGCCGACAGAGCGGATGGTGCGGAAGATCTGGCCCGGGGTCCAGGTGGCGCGGCGCATTTCTGCAACCAGGCCTTCTGGGATGATGCGCTCCATGTTGCCCACCAGGCCACCGCCGGTGACGTGGCAGAAGGTACGCACTTCGCACTCGGCGGCCAGCTCAAGGCAGTCAAGAGCGTAGATGCGGGTGGGTTCAAGCAGCTCCTCACCGAGCGTGCGGCCAAGTTCCTCGATGTGGCCGTCAAGCGGCAGCCCGGCGCGCTCCAGAAGCACGTGGCGGGCAAGGGAGTAGCCGTTGGAGTGTAGTCCGGAGGATGCCATGCCGATGATGATGTCGCCTTCGCGCACCAAGTGGGGGCCGAGCAGCTCATCGGCCTCGACGACGCCAACTGCGGTTGCGGAGACGTCGTAGTCATCCGGGTTCATTACGCCGGGGTGCTCTGCGGTCTCGCCACCGAGAAGGGCGCAGCCTGCCTGGACGCAGCCCTCTGCAATGCCGCCGACGATCTCGGCTACCTTCTCCGGCACAACCTTGCCAATTGCGATGTAGTCCTGCAGGAACAGCGGCTCTGCGCCGCAGACGACCAGGTCATCCACGCACATGGCTACCAGGTCAATGCCAATGGTGTCGTGCTTGTCCATCGCCTGGGCAACGGCCAGCTTCGTGCCCACACCATCAGAGCCTGCGGCCAGCAACGGCTCCTTGTACTTGCCCAAGGCAAACAGACCGGCAAAGCCGCCGAGTCCGCCGCGGACCTCCGGGCGGGTGGCGCGCTTGGCGTGCGGCGCGAACAGTTCAACGGCCTTGTCGCCGGCTTCGATGGATACGCCTGCGGCCTCGTAGGAAATCTCGGGGTTACTCATTTACGCTTCGGCGCCTTTCTTCATGCGGCGGACAAGGTCCGCGTTCGGGTTGCCCTCCGGCAACCCTAGTGGGTAATGGCCGGTGAAACACGCGGCACAAAGGTTCTCGGCATCCTGGTGGGACGCCGCAACAATATCGTCAATCGGCACAAACGCCAGGGAGTCTGCACCAATCATGGTGCGGATAGATTCCGCGATCTCCTCATCCGAGCCACCGCGGCCATGGTTTGCAATTAGCTCACCGGGGCTGGCGAAGTCAATACCGTAGAAGCACGGCCACTTCACCGGCGGCGAGGCGATACGCACGTGCACCTCCGCAGCACCTGCCTCACGCAGCATGCGGATCAGCTTGCGCTGCGTGTTGCCGCGCACAATGGAGTCATCCACCACGATCAGCTTCTTGCCTTCAATGACCTGGCGTACCGGGTTGAGCTTCAGGCGCAGGCCCAGCTGACGCAGGGTGTCGGAAGGCTGGATGAAGGTGCGGCCCACGTAGGCGTTCTTCATCAACCCCTGCTTGAACGGGATGCCAGATTCTTCGGCGTAGCCAATCGCAGCCGGGGTGCCGGATTCCGGCACCGGCATCACCAGATCACCCTCGACTGGATTGACGCGCGCCAGCCTGCGGCCGATTTCAATGCGGGAGTTGTTGACCGTCTGGCCCTCAATCACCGAATCCGGGCGGGCCACGTAGACGTACTCAAACACGCAGTGCGCGCGCGTGGTCTCGGCGTAGCGCTTGGAATGCACACCCGTCTCATCAATCCAGATCAACTCGCCTGGCTCGATCTCACGGACAAAGGCGGCGCCCACAATGTCCAAAGCACACGTCTCAGAGGCAACCACCCAGCCTTCTTCAAGACGTCCCAACGAAAGCGGCCGCACACCATGCGGATCACGTGCGGCGTAGAGCGTGTGCCCGTCCGTAATCATGAAGCAGAAGGCGCCGTGGATGCGTGGGAGGAGTTGCTCGCATGCGTCGAGAAGCGTGTGCTCCTCACGAATCAGAGCCGCCAACAACGCAGAGACCACCGCAGTGTCAGAGGAAGAGCCCTGGCCCTGCACGCCATCGGCAGGCACCAGCTTCTTCTCAATGGCTTCCGCCTGCAGCTCCGCGTAGTTGACCAAGTTGCCGTTGTGCGCCAACGCCACATCAGTGCCGTTTGGCGACGTCCGGAACATCGGCTGCACGTTATCCCAACTATTCCCACCCGCGGTGGAATAACGGGTGTGGCCAATCGCCACATCACCCTGCAGCGCGCCCAGGACGGTTTCATCGAAAACTTGGCTGACCAAGCCGGTGTCCTTAAACACCACGATGTTTTCCTTATCGCCAACAGCAATGCCGGCGCCTTCCTGACCACGGTGCTGCAGCGCAAACAACCCGAAATACGTCAGTTTAGATACGTCTTCTTTCGGCGCCCATACCCCAAAGACGCCGCACTCTTCCCTGGCTTCACCTTGCACGACCCCTATGGTATCCGACTAGCGCCGAACTGCCGAAAGTGAAACGACCGGAAGCCCCCTCGCAACCTCACCCGCACGCGCGCCGGAGGAGGTGACGTGGGGGGAAGATAACGCGGCGTCGAAAAGCAAAAGCCCTGTTGCAAGCCGCAACCAGGTCTCCGGATCCATCTCCACAACATTCGGCGGCGTACCGCGCGTGTGCCGAGGACCCTCGACACACTGCACCGCCACAAACGGCGGAATGCGCAGCTCAACCGCATGCCCCGGCAACTCCTGCGCAAGCGTGCGAGCCGTCGTGCGACACGCCGCCGCAAGCTGCGCACGCGTCGGCTTTACCCCCTCCCCCTCAAGCCACGCAGCCACCGCCGCCACAGCCTGCGTCATTTCCGCCGGATCAACCTGTTTGCTCGCCATAACTGCATAGTGCCATGCCAGCACAACACGCGACGATGGCTATTGTGTTGCTATGTCTGGAAGCAAGTCCGAAGCACCCGTACCCACTGAAAAGTCCCCCTCCATCACGCTGCGCTTTATGGCCGCACCGACCGACGTGCTGCACGCCGGCGCCCAAGGCGTCAACGGCGGACGCGTCTTGGAGTGGATTGATAAGGCCGCCTACGCGTGCGCCGCACAGTGGTCATCCACCTACTGCGTAACCGCATACGTTGGGCACATCCATTTCACCCGCCCGATCCCCTCGGGCCACATTGTGGAGGTCCGCTCACGCGTGGCCATGACCGGGCGCTCTTCCATGCACATTGTTAACGAGGTGCTGTCGGCGGACCCTCGCCAGGGAATCTTCACGCGCGCATGCGACTGCCTGGTCATCTTCGTGGCTAAGGACACCGAGACCGGCAAGCCCACCCCGGTTCCTACATTTGTGCCGTCTACCGATGAGGAGCGCCGCGTAGAGCAAGCCGCGCTGAGCCGCATTGACCTGCGCAAGGCCATCGAGGCAGAGATGGGCGAGCAAACCTACACGGACGATTCCACCGCACCGCGGGTTGTGCACCGCTTCCTGGCAAAGCCAACAGATGTGAACTGGGGCGGCAACGTGCACGGTGGCACCGCCATGGAGTGGATCGATGAAGCCGGTATGGCGTGCACCATGGAGTGGTCGGGTGAGCGCACCGTCGCCGTGTATGCGGGCGGCATTCGCTTCTACCATCCGATTCACATTGGGGATTTGATTGAGGTTGAGGCACGCCTGACGCGTACGGATAATCGCTCGCTGCACACCTCAATCCACGTGCGTTCCGGCGACCCACGTGGCGGGCGCGAGAACCTTAAAGATGCCATCCATGCGACCGTAACCTACCTGGCTACGGACATTGACGGCACCCCGCTGCCTGCCCGCCAGTTCACTCCGGTGACGGCGGAAGACAGGCGGCTGTGGGAGCACACGCAGGCTCTGAAGGATCTGCGCGGCCAGTACGAGCCGGTGCCTTTGGTGGAAATGCCAAAGGCTACCCAGCGCGTGGACTAGCCTGCGGGTTTAGACCGCAGCGTTCGGTGCCACACTGTGGCCGAAGTGCTGCGGCAGCGTCGCGGCCCAAGCCTGCGCCAGCTCGTCCACGGCGACTTCCTGGTTGCCGAAGGAGAGCTTGCCGCTTGCCGACGTCTCACCAACCACCACAGCCGGCACCCCAACAGCGGCGGCGCGCTCAAGCGCTGCATCAACGCGGTCGCGGGACACGGCGATGAGCACGCGGGACGCGGACTCAGAGAACAGCGCGGTGAACGCGTCCTCATGCACGGCTTCCAGGTTGAGGTCTGCGCCCAAGCCGGAGGCGAGCAGCAGCTCGAAGACCGCCTGGGACAGGCCACCCTCGGACAGGTCGTGGGCTGCGGAAACACCTTCAACGCCGCCGAAGAATTCCGCCAGGCGGGCCTCATTAGCAAGGTCAACCTGCGGCGGCAGGCCTGCCAGGCCCTGGCCGGAGATGTCCTGCCAGACAGAGCCGCCGAACTCTTCAAAGGTCTCGCCCAGAAGAACCAGCACGTGCTCTTCCGCACCGGCTGGCAGGGCGTGCGGGATGGAGTTTTCCACGTCCTCGATCACGCCGAGCACGCCAACTACTGGGGTGGGCAGAATCGGGGTGTCGCCCGTCTGATTGTAGAAGGACACGTTGCCGCCGGAGACAGGTACGGAGAGTTCACGTGCGCCGTCGGCAAGACCATGCACTGCCTCAGCGAACTGCCACATCACGTCCGGGTTCTCCGGGGAGCCGAAGTTCAGGCAGTTGGTCACGGCAACCGGGGTTGCGCCGGTGACAGCAACGTTGCGGTACGCCTCCGCCAGCGCCAGGCGCGCGCCCATGTTCGGATCCAGGTAGGTGTAGCGGCCGGAAGCATCAGCGGAGATAGCCACGCCGCGGCCGGACTCCTCGTTGATACGCAGCACACCAGCGTTGGCGTGCTTCGCCTGCACGGTGTTGCCGCGCACGTAGCGGTCATACTGCTGCGTGATGAAGTCACGCGAGCACAGCGCAGGCGATGCAACCATCTGCTTCCAAGCGCCCACCAGGTCATCAGACTTGGTTACCTCGGTCTTAGCCTGGACACCATCCAGCCACTCGGGGCGTGCGTACGGACGCTCATAGACCGGGCCCGCATCAATCGTCGACGGCGGCGCGTCCATCACCAGCTCACCCTGGTGGTAGACAGCCAGGCGGTCAGTCTCATCCGTCACCTCACCGATGACGGCTGCGCCAACCTCCCACTTCGCACAGATCTCCATGAAGCGGTCCACGTTCTCCGGCGCCACAACAGCACACATGCGTTCCTGGGACTCGGAGGCGAGGATCTCTGCCGCGGTCATGTTCTCTGCGCGCAACGGCACTGCGTCCAGGTCCACGCGCATGCCGCCGTCACCGGCAGCCGCAAGCTCGGAGGTAGCGCACGACAGGCCGCCGCCACCCAGGTCCTGGATGCCCACGACAACGCCAGCCTGGTAGAGCTCCAGGCAGCACTCAATGAGCACCTTCTCTGCAAACGGGTCGCCCACCTGGACGGCCGGCAGCTTGCGCTCCTCGCCTTCCTCAAAGGTGGCGGAGCCCAGCACGGACACGCCACCAATGCCGTCAAGGCCGGTGCGGGAGCCGAACAGGATCACCTTGTTGCCAGTGCCGGAAGCGAATGCCAGGTGGAGGTCCTCCACCTTCAACGTGCCCACGCACAGTGCGTTGACCAGCGGGTTGCCTGCGTAGGCCGGGTCAAACACGGTCTCGCCACCAATATTGGGCAGGCCCAGGCAATTGCCATAGCCGCCGATGCCGTGCACCACGCCCGGCAGCACACGCTTCGTGTCATCTGCGTCAATCGCGCCGAAGCGCAGCTGATCCATCACGGCAATCGGGCGTGCACCCATCGCCATGATGTCGCGCACAATGCCACCGATGCCGGTTGCGGCACCCTGATACGGCTCCACAAAGGAGGGGTGGTTGTGGCTTTCCACACGGAAGGTCACCGCGTCACCGCCACCGATGTCCACCACACCAGCGTTTTCACCAATGCCGGCAAGGATCTTGGAGGCCATCTCCTCCGTCATGGTCTCGCCGAAGTAGCGTAGGTGCACCTTGGAGGACTTGTACGAGCAGTGCTCAGACCACATCACGGAATAAACGGTCAGCTCCGCATCCGTCGGCCTGCGGCCCAGGATCTCCTTGATCTTCTGGTATTCATCGTCCTTCAACCCCAGCTCAGCGTATGGCTGCTCAATTTCCGGGGTTGCTTTTGCATTATCGACGGTATCGTTCACCACAGTCACAGCGTCTTACGCTCCAATCTTCGAAATCGCGTCGATGGCGGAATGGAACAGTCCCAGCCCATCAGTGGAGGGGCCGGTCAAGGCTTCGATGGCGTGCTCCGGGTGCGGCATGAGGCCGACGACGCGGCCGGTCTCATTGGTCACGCCCGCGATCGCGTTGATCGAGCCGTTGAAGTTATCGGTGTAGCGGAAGACCACGCGGCCTTCCTTCTCTAGCGCCTCAATGGTTTCCGGCTGCGCCTGGAAGCGGCCCTCACCATGCTTTGCAGGAACGAGGATCTTGTCCCCCTGCTCAAACTTGCTGGTCCAAGCGGTATCCGCGTTCGCTACCTCAAGGTAGGTGTCAACGCAGTGGAAGTTCAGGCCCTGGTTGCGGGTCAACGCGCCCGGCAGCAGGCCAGCCTCGGTGAGGATCTGGAAACCGTTGCAAATACCCAGCACCGGCATGCCGCGCTTCGCAGCGTCGATCACTGCCTGCATCATCGGCGCCTGCGCAGCAATCGCGCCGGTGCGCAGGTAGTCACCGTAGGAGAAGCCGCCAGGGACGACCACCGCGTCGATGCCGTCGAGGGAATCATCCGCGTGCCACAACTGCTTCGGCGTAGCGCCGGCAAGGCGGACGGCACGCAGCGCATCTACGTCATCCAGCGTGCCTGGAAAAGTAATGACTCCGATAGTTGCGCTCATCGCACAACCTCGAAGTCCTCGATCACAGTGTTAGTCAACAGGGTTTCAGCCATGTGGCGAAGCTGTTCATCGGTTACGGAATCATCTACCTCGATTTCGAACCGCTTGCCCTGGCGGACGTCAGCGACGCCCTCCACCCCGATGCGGCCCAGTGCACGCAGCACTGCTTGGCCCTGCGGGTCCAGAATTTCAGTCTTGGGCATGACATTGACGACGACTCGTGCCATGAGAATCCTTCGTGTTGAGGGAGGTTGGACGCCTTAAACGCCTTTCTTACAAGGACGCGCACCAGTATATCCGACGAGGCCACACGCCTTCGAACGTACGTTGACCAGCGCAAAAACCCTGCTACGCAAAATGAACGTGGCGCCAAAGTGAACAACCCCTGAATTCTTGGAAAAGCCTGTCATCTCACCAAGCGGAAACTGAGTGCCGCCGCTAGTTTGATCTTGCTATTGCACACCATTTGTTCAGTTTCCCGAAGAGGTCTCCATGTCTTTTCCACGCAGAAGCCTGAGCGCAGCATTCGCGATTGCGCTGGCAGCAGGTACCGTATCCGTCGTCACGCCAACTGCTCTTGCAGCTCCAGACGGCTCCAACGTTGTCATCAATGAGGTCTACGGCGGCGGCGGTAACTCCGGCTCGAAGTACAGCCACGACTTTGTTGAGCTGTACAACCCGACCGACCAGGACATCGATCTGACCGGTTGGAAGCTGGACCAGCAGTCCGCCAAAGGCAACAGGGGCGCACAAGTCTCCTTGAAGGGCATTGTCCCCGCCGGTGGCTTTTTCCTTATTCAGGGACAGGGCACTCCGGATAAGGGTGCAGGCCTGCCTACACCTGACCAGGTTGCAGAGTTCAACTTCGGCGCCAAGGGTGCAATTGCCGTCCTAACCAGCCCGAGCGGCGAAGTTGACCGAGTCGGTTGGGGCGGTGCGAGCAAGCCAGAGGGCACCTCTGCCGCAAGCACGAGCAACTCCGAGTCCGTCCAGCGCGCGCAGGTAGGCGTGGACACAGACAACAACGCGACGGACTTCATCGTGGCTGAGCCGACCCCGCAGAACTCGGACAATGAAGCAGCCCCGCAGCCCGAAAACCCGCAGCCCGAAAACCCGGAGAACCCGAGCACTCCGCAGCCGCAACCCGGCGCGATCACTCCGATCGCAGAGATCCAGGGTACCGGCGCCGCTTCCCCGCTGGAGGGGCAGACGGTGACTACGGAGGGCGTCGTCACGGCTGTGTATGACGAGGGCGGCAAGAACGGCTTCTTCCTCCAAACCGCAGGTAGCGGCGGTGCTGCGAAGAATCCGGGCGATGCGTCTGACGGCATTTTCGTCTATGTGGGTGGTGGGCAGAGTTTTCCGGAGCGTGGGGCGTCGATACGCGTGACCGGCAAGGTCAGCGAGTACTACAAGCAGACCCAGCTCACGCTCTCCGCGATTGAAAAGCTCAGCGAGGCGCTTGAGGCGCCGAAGGCAACCGAGATCGACACCCTGCCGGCCGGCGACGATGCCCGCGAGCCCTACGAAGGCATGCTGGTCCGCCCGACCGGCGCCTACACGGTGACCAACAACTACACCCTCAACTCCACCGGTGACCTTGGCCTTGCCCCGGGCGAGCGCGCCCACCGCACCCCGACGGATGTGGTTGCGCCGGGTGCGCCCGCAACCACCTTGCAGCAGCAGCAGGATCTGGAGCTTGTCACGCTTGACGACGGCCGAACCCGCGACTACTTCCGCACCGACAAGAACACCCCCCTGCCGTACATCTTGACGTCTGACAACGGCATCAAATCCATCCGCACGGGCGACCAGGTGCAGTTCCAAACTGACGTTGTTGTGGATTACTCCTTTGACAAGTGGCGATTCCAGCCGCTGCAGCCGATCACCGGCAAAAATGCGGCAGAGGAGCTGCCGATCACGTGGGAGGATTCCCGCAAGACCTCCTACGACGTGCCGGACACTGTTGAGGGTGACTACTCCATCGGCTTCTTCAACGTGCTGAACTACTTCAGCAGCCTGGGTGAAGACGAGAAGGGCTGCAAGGCCTACAACGACATTTACGGCACTCCGATCGCGACGAACCGTTGCAAGGTCCGCGGCGCGTTCTCCCAGAAGGCGTTCCAGGATCAGCAGGCGAAAATTGTTTCCGCAATTAACAAGCTGGACACTGACGTGCTTGGCCTCTCTGAGATCGAAAACACCTACAGCGTGACCGGCAATAAGTCGAAGCGCGACGAGGCGCTGCAGAACCTTGTGGACGCGCTGAATGAGAAGCAGCCGAACAAGTGGGATCTGGTGAAGTCCCCGCAGAAGCTCGGCACCGATGAGGACGTGATCCGCGTCGCGTTCATCTACCAGCCGGCGAAGGTGGAGCCGGTTGGGGAGTCGATCATTTTCGACGACTCCGCGTTCACCCGCACCGCCCGCCAGCCACTCGCCCAGGAGTTCAACACCATCGGCAACGATGAGGACGACAACTTCGTGGCCGTGGTCAACCACTTCAAATCCAAGGGCTCCGTTGCCAAGGGCGACGAAGACACCGGTGATGGCCAGGGCAACAACGCACGCCTGCGCGCACAGCAGTCCGAGGCGCTGCTTCGCAAGCTCAACGAGCAGTCCCAGTGGGCTACGCTTCCGACGTTCCTGGTTGGCGACTTCAACGCATACTCCAAGGAAGACGCCATCGGTCTCTTCGAACAGGGCGGCTTCAGCATCGTGGAGTCCGAGCGCGACTTCGACCAGGCGTCCTACCAATTCAGCGGCCAGCTGGGTTCCCTTGACCACATCCTTGCTAACGAGGCAGCGCAGAAGCTGATCAAGGACTCTGCGGTGTGGAACATTAACGGCGATGAGTCGAACTCGTTCGAGTACTCCCGCCGCCTCTACAACGTCCAGGATTTCTTCGGCGACGGCGACGACCCACTGTACGGCTACGGCAACCCATTCCGCTCCTCCGACCATGACCCGGTGAAGGTCGGCTTCGGCGAGGCAGCTTCTTCGTCCGAGTCCGACGCCGACAAGCACGAGCCCCAGGTCCAGGAAATCACGGTTGCACAGGGCGATTCGCTTACCGACGCCCCAACCGCCATCACCAACACCGACCAACTTCCCGAGGGAACGACCTTCAAGTGGACCACGCCGGTGGACACCAACACCGCTGGCGACAACCAGACTGGCGTGATCACGGTGACCTACCCAGACGGCAGCTCTGAGACCGTTGATGTTGTGGTGAACGTCAAGCCGAAGGCGCGCTACATCGTTAAGGCCGAGATTCAGGACGGCAACCTCGTCGTCACCTACGACAACGGCGAGACCGAGAACCTTGGCAACGTCACCGGCGAGCAGGGCCCGAAGGGCGACCAGGGCGACCAGGGCGAGAAGGGCGACCAGGGCGAGAAGGGTGACAAGGGCGACCAGGGCGACAAGGGCGACACCGGCGCCGCAGGCCAAGACGGCGCTAATGGCAAAGACGGCGTAGACGGTCAAGATGGCAAGAATGGCGTTGACGGCCAGGACGGGAAAGACGGCACCAACGGCAAAGACGGTGTCGACGGCAAGGACGGCGAGCAGGGCCCGAAGGGCGAGAAGGGCGAGAAGGGCGAGAAGGGCGATAAGGGCGAGAAGGGCAAGAAGGGCGACACCGGCGCCGCAGGCCAGAACGGCGTAGACGGCAAGGACGGCCGCGGCGTCACATCCTTCGAGATCAACGACGAGGGCGACTTGGTCGTCTCCTACACCGACGGCACCTCCGAAAATCTGGGCAAGGTTACCCAGGACGCCAAGGACGGCGAGGACGGCGAACCTGGCCAGCCGGGCCAGCCAGGTAAGGACGGCGCCAACGGCCAGGATGGTGAAGACGGCGCCAACGGCGCTGACGGTCAAGACGGCGCTGACGGCAAGGACGGCAAAGACGGCCGCGGCGTAACCAACGCAGAAGTCAACGAAAACGGTGAGCTGATCCTGACCTACACCGACGGCACGATCCAAAACCTGGGCAAGGTCAAAGGCGCCGACGGTAAGGACGGCCTCACCCCGACGACGCCGAGCGAAGATAGCAATAAGCGCTGCTTGCCGGCTGCGCTTGGTGTATCCCTGCCGCTGTTGGCTTTGATCCCGCTAGGACTGGCGGCCGCCATGGATATCCCGGCGCTGGCACCGGTTAAGGAGCAGATCAGCAGCACGATCGATCCGCTTCCGATCAGCAAGCAAGACCTACAGATCGCTGGCGGTGTGGCGGTAACCGCGGCTGCGGTTGCGGCAATCGCTACGATCGCTGCGGCTTGCTCCACCGACAGCGGGTCCTCCAAGTAATCCCTCCCAGTAATTACATTTGTCGTCTAGCGCTCCATGTGGCTGCTAGACGACATTTTTGTCTGCCAAGAGCAGGGCCAGCCTGGAGCAGCTCGCGGCAGTCCGAAACACCTGAACCCGGCAATTGCCGGCCAGCTGTGGCAGATATCACCGGTTTGGCAACGTGTTGCCGCAGCCCAAAAAGGTGCACCTATCCGTCAGGCCGTGAACACACCCCATCCCGCACACCGTCTCAAGTGCCCGCAAAACTACCCTTCAATTGAAACCCGTTTTCAGTAGTGGTTTAATCGCTCGCATGCACAAAACGAAAATGATTCCCGGTTTGGCGGTTGTGGCGGCGGTGGCGTTGGTTGGGGCGTCGGTAAGCAGCTGCTCCTCTGAAAGCCAAAGTGATAACGCGGCAGACATCATTGCCACCACCAATGTCTGGGCCGATGTCGCGGCTGCGGTGACGGGCGACGATGTTGAGGCCATTATCAGCGACGCCTCCATCGACCCCCACCACTTCGAGCCCGCCGCGAAGGACCTCGCGCGCGTCAAGGCTGCGAACCTTGTGGTTGCCAACGGCGGCCACTACGACCAGGCGATCTACCGCGTAGCCGAGCAAGATCGCGTGATCTTCGCGGTGCCGCCGCACGCGCACGACGAGCACGACCATGATCATGAGCACGATCACGGTCACGATCATGATCACGAAGGCCACGACCACGAGGGCCACGACCACGAGCACGGCTGGATCGATACCATCCCTGAGTCCATGGACGAGCTGGAGCACGTGTGGTTCGCCACCAGCAAAGTCAAGGACGTGGCAACGCAGGTAGCTGACCGTACCGGCGGCTCCGCGGATGACGTGGTGGCTCGCATGGATGCCATTCAGCAGCGTCTGAATTCCTTCAAGCACGTCCACCTGGCCATGACCGAGCCGATTGCCGCGCCGCTGATCTGGGGCACTGAGCTGCACGACATCACCCCGGAGTCCTACCTTTTGGCAACGCTGAATGAGGTAGAGCCGTCTGCTTCCGCCGTCGCGGAGACGCTTGCGCTGATTGAGAGTGGCTTTCTCGACTTCCTCGTGGTGAATCCGCAGAGCACCAACAGCGCTACGGATCGCCTGGCGCAGGCTGCGAAGGACAACAATCTGCCGATTGTTGAGATACGCGAGACCCCGCCGGAGGGCATGAACTTCCTGGATTACTTTGAGCAGGTTGTTGATGAGATTGAGGCGATTGTGGATGCTGCTGAGCCCCGCCCTGACACGGAGCTTCCGCGCTTTAACAATTAGGCTGCTTTTCCGTGATCCTTCGCTTCACTGACGCTGCCGTCGACCCGTTGTGGCACGGCCTGGATTTTGAGCTCGACCGCGGTGAGTTCCTCGCCGTGCTCGGGCCTAATGGCGTGGGCAAATCCACGCTGTTGGGCACGATTTTGGGCACGCGCAAGCTCACCCATGGCTCGGTAGAGACCAATGGCCGGGTGGGGTTGATTCCGCAGCAGCGGATGTTTCCCCGTGATTTGCCTATGCGTGGGCGTGATTTGGTTTCGCTTGCGGTGAATCACCGCGGCCGTGCTGACCGCGCGCGGGTTGATGTGCTGCTTGACCGTGTCGGCGCCGCCTCGTTCGCGGATCAGCGTGTGGGCACCCTTTCGGGCGGCCAGCAGCAGCTGATCCGTCAGGCACAGGCGTTTGCGCAGGATCCGGAGCTTTTGCTTGCCGACGAACCCCTGCTCTCCCTCGACCCCTCCAAACAGCGGGAAGCCGTAGACAGGTTTGTCGCATCGGGCGCTGCCGTGGTGTGCGTGACCCACTCGATTAACCCGGTGTTGGGCGTAGTGGATCGCGTCTTATATCTCGGGCCTGAGGGGCATGTGATTGGTGAGGTTGGCGAGGTCATGCGCTCCTCCGTGCTTAGCGAGCTCTACGGCACCCACGTCGACGTTGCTGAAGTCGGCGGAAAGCTGGTGGTCCTGTGACCACGCTAGAGCTACTGCAACTGGACTTTGTCCAGGCGACACTGATCGCGTGTGCGCTGCTGGGGTTGCTCTCAGGAGTAATGGCGCCGCTGATTGTGCTTCGCCAGATGTCGTTTTCGGTGCACGCAACCAGTGAGCTGGCACTGATGGGTGCCTCTGCCGCACTGCTGGTTGGCATCAACGTGGGGGCGGGTGCGATTGTGGGGGCGATCGTCGCGGCCCTCGTCCTGGCAGCGCTGGGTTTGAAGGGCCAGCAAGACTCAGCCGTGGGTGTGGTCATGAGTTTCGGCATGGGCTTATCTGTGCTGTTTATTCATCTCTACCCCGGCAACGCTAACCGGGCACTTGCCCTGCTTACGGGCCAGATCGTCGGTGTCACGGGACAGGACTTGTGGCTGCTGGCGGCAACCACGGCGCTGGTCATCATCGCGGTGGCTGCACTGTGGCGGCCTTTGTTGTTCGCATCCGCCGACCCAGAGATGGCCGCTGCTTCCGGCGTACGCGTGCGCACCATGGCGTTGATGTTCGCGGTGCTGGTGGGTATCGCTTCCGCGCAGTCGGTGCAGATTGTCGGTGCGCTGCTGGTTATGTCACTGCTGATCACACCCGGCGCGGCCGCCGCTCAAGTCACTGCCAACCCAGTGCGTGCGGTGTGGCTGTCCATCCTGTTTGCGGAGGCTGCTGCGGTTGGCGGCATGGTCCTTTCGCTCGCCCCGGGCGTGCCGGTGAGTGTGTTCGTGGCGTTCATCTCGTTCGGCATTTACTTGGTGTGCCGGGTTATTGCGCGAATGAAGGACTCGCGAATCAGAGCGCGCTAAAGGTACGCGCGGTAGTCCGCAGGCACGCTACCTGCGCTCACGGCCGCGCGAGCGGCAGCCACGAAGTCGCGGCAGACTTTCTTCTCCCCTAGCTCACGACCCGAAACCGAAAGCCTGATCGTGTTGCCGCGCTCCGCGCCGCGCACGGCGGCTTTCATGATGTTGCGTCGCCACCACTTCGCCGCGCCAAAGCCTTCACCTACGGACAGGTTGCGGCACTGCGTGAACTCGCCGGTGCGCAGCTGGTGGATCCCGGCGGTAGAAGCCGCCAAGCCGAAGCCGAAATCCGGCAGCACGGCCAGAGTGCCCTCAGACATCTGCCAGCGCGGGGGCGCGAACATGTCAAACGCAAAGCCCAGGGATTCCATCTGCCGCGTCGCTCCTTTGAGACGCAACCGCGCCTCATGCTCCGGCAACGTGGCAAACTCCGCGCGCCTACCCTGCACCGCCTGATCGAACCCGTTGAGCAACACCGCGCGGGTGCCCACTTGCTCTTCGAGCCAGGTGCGGGTGGTGGTGTCTCTGGCGAGGTGCCATTTTGCGTCGATATGCGGGGCGATCAGCAGGGAGACGGGGATGTCCGCACGGTCGAGAGCATCGACGAGGGTGCGGACGCCGTCGAGTGTTTCGCTAAAAATCGAAGAGACGGAAACAAGCAGACGGCCAGACATAGGCACTAGTCTCGCACAGGTTTCACACTTGCGCTCGCTATGTCAGCTAGCCAGATCAGCTAGCCAGATCACCCGTATCCACCGCACCCGCGGTCACTAGCGTCCACGCATACTCGAACGCGGTTTGCTTCCACTTTGCGTAGCGCCCGGACACACCACCGTGGCCGGCGGACATCTCCGTTTTCAGCAGGAACGGCCCGCCGCGGCCGACTTCGCGCAGTTTCGCTACCCACTTGGCGGGCTCGACGTACAGCACGCGGGTGTCATTCAGACTGGTCACCGCAAGAATCGGCGGGTACTGAACATCCCGGATGTTCTCATAGGGAGCGTACGTCGCCATGTAGTCGTACACCTCAGGGTCGTGGTACGGGTCGCCCCACTCTTCCCACTCCCCAACCGTCAGCGGCAGCTCGGGCTTCAGAATGGACGTCAGCGGGTCCACGAACGGCACGATCGCCTGGATGCCTGCGAATTTCTCCGGGGCCAGGTTGGCCACCGCACCCATGAGCAGGCCGCCTGCGGAACCGCCCTCAGCAACCATCTGCTCGTGCGTGGTTAAGCCCAGCTCAACCATCTTGTCCGCACACGCAATGAAGTCTGTGAACGTGTTGGTCTTGTGCAGCATCTTGCCGTTGTCGTACCACTGTCGGCCCATCTCGCCGCCGCCGCGCACGTGCGCGCACGCCCAGATCATCCCGCGGTCCAACAGGCTCAGCCGCGCAATGGAGAACCCTGGGTCCATGGAGGCTTCGTAGGAGCCATACCCGTACAGCAACAGCGGTGCGGCATCAGAGCTTGCGGCTTTACGACGCACCACCGACACCGGCACCTGCGCCCCATCCGGAGCCTGCGCCCACACGCGAAACGCCTCATAGTCATCCGCGTTGTAGCCGCCCTCAACCTCCTGCTCTTTGAGCAGGGTGAACTTGCCGGTGGCCACCTCGTAGTCCAGAAGCTGCGAAGGCTGGGTGTACGAGGTGTAGATCACGCGCACCACGGGTGCGTCCCACTCCGGGTTGCCAGACAGCCCCACGGTGTAGAGCTCCTCACTGAACTCCAGCTCCTTGAACTCGCCGAAGCTCTCCCCCAGCGGAGCTATCGCCAGGCGTGAGATGCCGCCGCGGCGGTACTCCATAAACGCGAAATCGCGGTAGGTGTCCACGCCTTCGATGCGGATGGTGTCGCGGTGTGGGGTGATCACGTGGGCGTCGACAAGCTTGGGAAGCTCCCCTGTAGGAACCAGGGCCACGCAGAAATTCGGGCCGTGCGCGTTGTGGGTGACCACCCAGTGCTCCTGGCCAGCGATTTCGGCGAAATTCACGCTGTACTCAACACCGGACTCGCGCGGCCACAACACCTGCGGGGTGCTAGTCGGATCTGCAATCGGCACCGCACGGTACTCCGTGGTCAACGAGGACGACGCCGCGATAAACAGGTAGCGCTCCGCGCGATCCGCACCCACGCCAACGGCAAAGCGTTCATCGTCTTCCTGGTAGACCAGCACGTCATCTTCGGTACTGCCCACATGGTGGCGCCACACCTGGTACGGACGCCACGCGTCATCCATGCGGATGTAGAACAGGTAGTCCTCGCCTGCCCAGGTCGCGCCGTAAAAGACGTTCTCCAGCTGGTCTTCTAAAAGCTCGCCCGTGTCAAGGTTTTTGATGCGCAGCGTGAAACGCTCATCACCCTCCGTGTCCACGGAGTAGGCCAAAAACCTGCCGCTGGTAGACACCGAGGACGCGCCAAGCGCGAAAAACTCGTGGCCTTCCGCAAGCTCGTTGCTGTCCAGCAGCACCTGCTCGCCTGGCATGTCATCGGTGACCTCGGGCGGGGTCCACGGATCACCCTCAACCGGCACCCGGCAGGAAATGCCGTAGCTTTTGCCCTCCACCGTACGTCCGTAGTACCACCAGTTTCCTTGACGACGCGGCACGGACATATCCGTTTCCTTCACCCGCGACTTGATCTCCTCGTAGACCTTCTCAGTCAGCGGAGCCAAGTTCGCGGTCATCGCCTCCGTGTAGGCGTTTTCCGCCTCCAGATGCGCGATGACTTCCGGGTTTTCCTTCTCACGCAGCCACTCGTAGTTATCTACAAACTCGCGGCCGTGGAAGGTGCGCGTGTACGGCTGCTTCGCAGCATGTGGTGGTTGGAGCCGTGCCTGGGAGTCAGCCATTTACGCCCCCGGCCAATCCGCGAAACGCTTCCCACTGAGGCGCTCATAGGCCTCAATGTAGCGATCCCGGGTTGCCTCCACCACAGAGCCCGGCAGCTCCGGCGGCTGCACGCCACTAGCCGGGTCCCAGTCCGCCTTCGGGCCGGTCAGCCAGTTGCGCACATACTGCTTGTCAAAGCTCGGCTGCACCTTACCCACCTCGTAGGAATCAGCGGGCCAGTAGCGCGAGGAATCCGGGGTCAGCACCTCATCGGCCAAGACAATCGTGCCGTCCGCGTCTAGGCCGAATTCCAGCTTGGTGTCCGCCAGGATGATGCCGTGCTCCGCCGCGTGCTCGGCGGCGGTGGTGTAGACCTGCAGCGTCAGATCACGAAGCTTCTCTGCAAGCTCCGCTCCCAGCTTGTTGGCCATGTACTCGAAGGTAACGTTCTCGTCGTGGTCGCCCTGCTCCGCCTTGGTTGCGGGGGTGAAAATCGGCTCCGGCAGCTTTGAGGCCTCAACTAGGCCCTCCGGCAGGGCAACGCCGCACACCTTGCCGCGGGCGTCGTATTCCTTCTTGCCGGAGCCGGTGAGAAAGCCGCGGGCCACGCACTCGAAGGGCACCATGTCCAGCTTCTTCACCACCATCGCACGCCCCAGAACACTCTCCGGGATGCGGGAGTCCTCCACGCCGCCAACCAGGTGGTTCGGCACGCCTTCAAGCAGGTCAAAGAAGAACATCGACGTGGCTGTAAGGATGCGTCCCTTGTCCGGGATCGCTGGCTCCAGCGAAAAGTCAAAGGCTGAAATGCGGTCAGACGCCACCATCAGCAGCGTTTGGTCATCTACTTCATAGATCTCGCGTACTTTACCGCCAGAAATATGCTTGTAATCAGAAAGATCTGCGGGCATGCGTCACAGTGTATGCCCTTGGGCAGGTTTTCACGGTGGTAGGCTCCCGCTCATGAGATTGCGCAGGTGGGCGGTTGGAGCCTTTTGCTTATCGACGCTCACGCTAACCTCCTGCACACCCCCTCCCCCATATGCCGAATCCATCGGGGAGACGGAGGCAGAAACCCAAACTCGCTCCTTCGGCAAAAGCGCCGAGGTGGTCACGCGTGATGTGCGCTATGGGGTGCCGGTGGTGTGGAACGTGGACGTCGCAAAGCCAAAGCTCAAAGCCGCAACCCCCACCTTCCCCGAGGTGTTGTGCTTTGCGGTGACCATGACGCCTCAGGAAATCGGCGACTACCCAGTGGACGTCACGGTGGCAGTGCCGGAATTTAGCGCCGTGGCTGGTGACCTAGAGGCGAACTATCTTGACGACGCCTCCATCTGCGGCCCCCAAACCCCACCCCACGGCTACACCGGCGAGCTAGAGGTGGGCACCCCGTTTGAGTTCTACGTGGCCAGCTGGGACGGCCTATACGGCATTCCAGCGACCGGAGTCCGCCTGCGCACGGCGACGCAGACGGTGACCTGGGAGTAACTGCCGGAGTAGCTTGCGGCTACAGGATGTCGCCTGGGCGGTACTGGGCGGCCTCCGGGTGGGCGTCCACAACCTGCTGGATACGCGCCAACACGCGATCCACCTGGGACTCCGCCGCGCCGATGAATGCGTGGCGGTCCGCCAGCGCCGCCTCCAGGTCCTCCTGAGTCAGCGGCAGACGCTCGTCCTTGGCAAGGCGCTCCACCAGGTTCTGCTCCGCGCCACGCTCACGCATATCCAGCGCCATGGCAACCGCGTTTTCCTTGATGACCTCGTGGGCCGTCTCACGGCCAACGCCCGCGCGGACACTGGCCATCAGGATGCGGGTGGTTGCTAGGAACGGCAGGTAGCGGTCCAGCTCGCGGCCAATCATCGCCGGGAATGCACCGAACTCATCCAGCACGGTGAGCATGGTCTCCAACTGGCCGTCGATGGCAAAGAAGGCATCCGGCAGCGCCACGCGGCGCACCACGGAACAGAACACGTCGCCCTCATTCCACTGCTGGCCAGCCAAGTCAGCCACCATGGTGAGGTATCCGCGCAGGATCACCTGGAAACCACCAACACGCTCGCAGGAACGGGCGTTCATCTTGTGCGGCATCGCGGAAGAACCAACCTGGCCTTCCTTGAAGCCCTCGGTTACCGTCTCATTGCCGGCCATCAGGCGGATCGTGGTGGCCAGGCTCGACGGTCCAGCGCCCAACTGCACCAGCGCAGAGACCACGTCAAAGTCCAAGGAACGCGGGTAGACCTGGCCCACCGAATCAAAGACACGCTCAAAGCCCAAACCCTCAGCAATGCCCTGCTCAAGCTGGGCCAGCTTCGCCTCATCCCCACCCAAAAGATCCAGCATGTCCTGGGCGGTACCCATCGGGCCCTTAATGCCACGCAGGGCGTAGCGGCCCAGAAGCTCCTCAATGCGCTCAATGGCCACCAGAATCTCATCAGCCGCGGACGCGAAGCGCTTGCCCAGCGTCGTGGCTTGCGCCGCCACGTTATGGGAACGGCCAGCCATAACCAACGACTTGTACTCACCCGCACGGTTGCCCACTGCCTTCAGCAGCGCCACCGCCTTATCACGCGTCAGCTCCAGTGAGCGGTACAGCTGCAGCTGCTCCACGTTCTCCGTCAGATCGCGCGAGGTCATCCCCTTGTGGATCTCCTCGAAACCGGCCAGCGCATTGAACTCCTCAATACGCGCCTTCACATCATGGCGGGTGATCTTCTCACGAGCCGCAATGGAATCCAGATCCACCTGATCAATCACGCGCTCATACGCCTCGATCGCCCCCTTGGCGACTTCCACGCCCAAAGCCTCCTGCGCACGCAACACAGCAATCCACAGCTGACGCTCCAGAATGATCTTGTGCTCAGGCGCCCACAGCGTCGCCATTTCCGGCGAGGCGTAGCGGTTACTCAAAACATTGGCGTTATTCGGTTTCACGGCACTCACTTTAGGGTGATCCTTCCATCAATAGCGGGACGAGCAATGTCACGACGGTAATGCGCACCATCCAGGTTGATCGCGTCAATAACCTCGTAGGCGTTGGCAACAGCGGCCTCAAGCGTCTCGCCCTGGCCTAGGGCGTTGAGCACACGACCACCCGAGGCCACCAGCTGGCCGTCAGTATCTCTGCCGGTACCTGCGTGCAGCACGCGGGTCGGATCATCCAGGCCCTCGCCAGTGATCACGCCGCCAGTTTTCGGCTGCGCCGGGTAGCCCTGCGCCGCCAACACCACAGTCGCGGCGTAGCCGGGCTTCCATTGCAGGGGTGGGAGTTCACGCAGACGTCCACAAGCAACTGCCCAAAGCGGCTCCAACAGCGGGGTCTCCAGCAAGCTGAGCACCGGCTGGGTCTCCGGATCACCGAAACGAGCATTGAACTCCACCACCGACGGGCCTTCAGCACCCCACGCAGCACCCACATAAAGCAGGCCGCTATACGGGATGCCGCGCTTGACCATCTCGGCCGCAACCGGCTTAGCAACCTCATCAACGATGCGCTCCACCCCGCCTTCCGGCAGCCACGGCAGCGGGCAGTACGCGCCCATGCCACCGGTATTCGGGCCTTCATCGTTGTCATAAGCACGCTTATGATCCTGCGCAGGCAGAAGCGGCACAACCGTCTCACCATCCACCAGGCAGAACAGACTGACCTCCGGGCCGTCCAAGAAAGACTCCATCAGCACCGGGTTGCCCGCGCCAATCACCGCCTGCGCGTGGGCCTTCGCCTCCTCGCGATCATGCGTCACCACAACGCCCTTGCCACCAGCAAGACCATCGTCCTTAACCACGTAAGGCGCGCCAAACGCATCAAGCGCGGCATCAATCTCATCCTCCACCGTCACACGACGCGCCTGCGCAGTACGCACACCAGCCGCCGCCATGACGTCCTTTGCAAACGCCTTCGACCCCTCAAGCTGAGCCGCCTGTTTCGTCGGCCCAAAGGCAGGAATTCCCGCCGCCACCAGAGCGTCTACCGCCCCGGCAACCAGCGGGATCTCTGGACCGATAACTACCAATTCAGCGTTGATCTCTTTCGCCAACGCCACGATGTCCTCTGGGTTTTTCACGTCAACGTCACGAACCGTGGCTAAAGACGCCATCCCGGCGTTGCCCGGCGCGACAGTAAGTTCAACGGAACTGTCTTTGGCTAAACCTGCAAGCAGGGCGTGTTCACGGCCGCCCGAACCGATGACAAGGATGCGCATACAGACAAATTTACAGGTAGCTTGGGCAAGCATGAGCACCGTATTCAGCAAGATCATTGCCGGCGAGATTCCCGGCCGCTTTGTTTACCGCGACGAGACCGTCGTCGCCTTCCTCACCATCGAGCCGATTGCGTACGGCCACACGCTGGTCGTGCCGGTTGAAGAGGTGGATAAGTGGACCGACCTCTCCCCGGAGGTTTGGGCTCACCTTAACGACGTCGCGCAGAAAGTCGGCCAAGCCGTCCTCGAAGTATGCGGCAGTGAGCGCGCCGGCTACCTGATTGCCGGCTTTGAGGTTCCGCATACCCACATCCACGTCTTCCCTGCCAATGACATGAGCGGCTACAACCTGGCTAACGTCATGGCCGCAGACGCCACGGACCCCTCCAAGATGGACGAGGTTGCCGAAGCACTGAGGCAGGCAATTGCTAAGCAGGCTTAGGCAGTCTTAGGCCGGCTTAGCAGCTGGCATTGGCAGCGAAATAGTAAATGTTGAACCCTCGCCCGGCGCGGTTTTCACGCTGATCGTGCCGTCGTGCTGCTCTATCAGTGACTTGGTAATGGCAAGGCCCAGACCTGAGCCGCCGCCGGTGCCGCGCGTGCGCGAGGTGTCCGCACGGTAGAAGCGGTCAAAGATGTGCGCCGCATCCTTCGGATCCATGCCGATGCCGTTGTCTGCAATATCTATAGACACCCGGTCCAGGTACTCCCTGAGCGTCACGGTGACTTCCGCGTCTGGGCCGGCGTGCTTGAACGCGTTGGTGATCAGGTTGGTCAACACCTGGTAGAGACGGTCCGGGTCGCCGTTGACCACAGGCGGGCGGCTGCAATCGTGGTTGATACGCAGCACACGATCCGGAAACGCCGCGCCCAGCGAGCTTGCCACCGAGGCGGTCAGCTCCAGCATGTCTACCTCACGCTTATTCAGGCGCGCTCCCTCTGCGCGGGTGAGCGCCAACAGGTCTTCCACCAGCAGCTGCATGCGGGCGGATTCCTCGTCGATCTTGCGGATCACCATGTCCGCGTCCGGCGCCATACCCTTGTTGTACAGCTCTGCGAACCCGCGCACGCTGGTCAGCGGAGTACGCAGTTCATGCGACGCATCACCGACGAAGCGGCGCATCTGTTCCTCTTTCGCTTCTGCTTCCTTCACGGATTCCTGCAGCTGCGACACCATGGTGTTCATGGCGTAAGAGAGCTTGCCAACCTCAGTCTCACGGGACCAGCGGGGGACGCGGCGTGACTGCTCGCCTGCTGCAATCGCCAGTGCGGTGGATTCGACCACCCGCAACGGCTTCAGCGCCCGATCCACCTGGCTGCGAGCCACATAGACAATGCCCAACATGGCCAACGCACCAATCGCGGTCTCAGCAATTGCAAGCGCTGTCAGCGTTCTGCGCTCCTGGTCCAACTTCTTGGCCACGAACTTCACAGTGCCGTCCGGCTCCTGGCGTTTCATGGCACGCCATTGCCGGTTGAAGTCTGCGCCGTCTTGGGAGCCAATGGTCTGTCCCTTGTTGAAGCTGCGCAGCTGCGTGTAGTCCGGTGGCGTTGCACTGTAGGCCGGCTCCCACAAATGCGTGTAGCCAGGAAACAGCATCCCCTGGTGGAAATCGCTCGGCGCACCATAGGACGGCAGCCATGCGGTTTGGCCGACCCAGGTATCCAAACCGTCTTCAAGTTGATCGTCCGCACGTTGGTACAGCAGCGAACGCATCAGCAGGTAGACCGTGACAAAGCTGAGCAGCATCGCCAGCAAGGACACGGCCACAACCACCGTCACCAGCTGCTTCTGAAGCGGGGTGTTCTGGCCGTAAGACTTGGAGAGAATCATTGACTGCGTCGTGGCGTGTTACTGGCGCGGGGTGCGCAGCACGTAGCCCACACCACGCACGGTGTGAATCAGCTGCTGTTCGCCTTGGTCTACTTTGCGACGCAAGTACGAAATATACGACTCCACCACATTGCCATCGCCACCGAAGTCGTAGTGCCACACGTTGTCCAAAATCTTCGCCTTGGACACCACAACCTCCGCATTCAGCATGAGGTAGCGCAGCAAGTTGAATTCAGTCGGGGAAAGGTCCACGATCTTGCCCGCCTTGGTCACCTCATGCGTCTCATCGTTGAGCGTCAGGTCCGCATAACGCAGGGTGCCGTCACCCTTCTCAGCCTCCATCACGTTTCCGCGACGCAAAATCACACGCAGGCGAGTAATAACCTCCTCCAAGGAGAACGGCTTGGTCACATAGTCATCCGCACCAATGGTCAGGCCGTGGATACGATCCTCCACGGCGTCCTTCGCGGTGAGGAATAGCACCGGCGCATCCAACCCCTCAGCGCGCAGCGTGGTCAAGAGCTCGAAGCCATCCATCCCCGGCATCATCACGTCCAGGATGTACGCATCCGGCTTAAAGGAACGCGCCAGCTCAAGCGCCTCCTGACCTGACGTCACACTCTCAACCTCAAAGCCCTGAAACTTCAGGGACACAGTCAAAAGCTCAACAATGTTCGGCTCATCATCAACAACAAGCACCTTTACAGCCGGATTCTCAGCCATGTGTGGGGTCATCTCCTCTTTGTTTCTGCTTGGGTTCGCGTTTGGGTTTTGTTTGGGTAACTGCTCAAACGCGTATCTCACAGATATCTAACACCCACAGACTGTACGTTTCCTGAACGTTTACTGCATGCGCAACAGGAAGTTCCGCGATGTTCAGTTGGAGTGCTCAACCCCCAGCACCCCCAACGACCCCACCCCAAACACACCCGCCCCAAAAAAGAAATGGAGCTGGAGACGAGACTTGAACTCGCAACCTACGGTTTACAAGACCGTTGCGCTACCGATTGCGCCACTCCAGCAATGGGAGACAGCCTACAGAACGAAACCGGAAATTGTTACATCGGCTAGGGTTTGACGGGTGAAATCAATGTGGGACATGCTGCGCGGCTCGCGGCAACGCGTGGCCACAATTGACGCTGCACGAACTTCTCCGCCGCCGAGTGTGCTGGCACCTGTCGTCCTGACGGATCCGACGCAGGTCGCTGCTGTGATGACTATCGCGGCCCGCATCGGGGAGATTCTGATTGCGAACGGCACGACGTCCTCGGACGCGATTGCCCAGATCCGTACCGTGACCTCCTCGTATGGCCTTCACTACTGCCACGTGGATATTACGGTGAATACGATCACGATGAATACGGTGATCGTCGGTAAGGAGAAGCGAACCCCGGTCACCGTCTTCCGTGTGGTGACCATGATGAGTGAGAACTACCACAAGCTGCAGGAAGCTGACCGGCTAATCCGCTCCATCCGTGCCGGCGCGACGCGGCCCGAGATGGCCGAGAAGATCTTGGACGACATTGATCACTCGCCCATCCCATACCGCAACACCCGCTTCCTCGCTGGCTGGTTTGTCATGGGCGCCGCCGTTGCCATCCTGCTTGGCGGCGACTGGCTGATGTCACTGATCGGCGGCATCACCGCGTTTCTGATCATGGGATTCAACAAAATCCTGTCCAGAAACTCGCTGCCATACTTCTTCCATTGCGTCATCGGCGGCTTCCTAGCCACCATCCCCGCGGCGGTGTTTTATGACTTCTCGGCACACATCGGTCACACCATCGTGCCCAGCCAGGTCATCGCCTCGGGCATCGTGGTGTTGCTTGCTGGTTTGACGCTGGTGCAGTCGCTTCTCGACGGCATAACGGGCTCCCCCGTCACCGCCTCCGCCCGCTTCTTCCAAACAGTCCTTTTCACCGGGGGCATTGTCGCCGGCGTGGCCATGGGGCTCTACTTTTCAAATCTGGTGGGCGTGAGCCTGCCGCCGATTGAGACGATGCTGGGCAAGCCCTCTTTGGATTCCGTGGTGTGGCGCATCCTCGGCGGCGCCACGGCAGCCGGCGCGTTTGCCGTGACCTGCTTCGCCGAAAAACCCGCGGTATTTTTGTCATTCCTCACCGCGGGCGCAGGTTCCGCGATGTACTACCTGTTCCTGCTGCCGCTAGGCACTGGGCGTTTCATTGCAACCACTGCCTGCGCCATCGTCATCGGCTTAGCCGGCGGTCTGATTGCTCGCCGCTACCTGATTAGCCCGGTGATCACCGCCGTTGCCGGTGTGACCCCATTCTTGCCGGGCTCGGGCATCTACCGCGGCATGTACGCGGTGATGAACGAGCAAATGGTTGTCGGCCTGACTAACATCTTCATGGCAATCGCCACCTGCATGGCTCTGGCCGGCGGCGTTGTCTTCGGCGAATGGATCGCCCGCAGGCTGCGCGCACCGCAAACTTATCTGCCATATCGTGCACTGAAGCGCGTTGGGCGGATGACCTTCGGTAGCATGGCCGGAGTATCTCGTAAACGTCCAAGGAGGAATCCCTAGTGCCACCGAAGATCACGGACTCGCGGCCCGCACCCGATGCTGTTCTTGAGATGGAGGAGCAGACCGCAGCAGGCGCACGTCGGATCGTGGCCACCTACGCGGAGGACTTCTTCGACGGCGTGACCCTCATGTCCATGCTTGGCGTGGAGCCGAAGGGTTTTGTGTACAAGCGCTACGCAGAGCAGCTTGAAGCGGAAGCGGCCGAGGCCGAGGCAGCAAAACCTGCCAAGAAGACCACGAAGAAGGCTGCAAAGAAGGCCGCGAAGAAGTCCGCCAAGAAGACGACGAAGAAGACCACCAAGAAGACTGCGAAGAAGGCCGCTAAGAAGGCGACCAAGAAAACCACCAAGAAGACGGTGAAGAAGGCAGCCAAGAAGGCTGCAAAGAAGACGACGACTACTGAGTAGTCATGGCGCGTGCGCTTTACGCCCTTGCGGCTGCCGCGGCGCTCACGCTGAGCGCATGCGGCGCCAAGGAGGACATCTGGCAGGTCACTGCGGTCTACACCGATCCTTCGGTCCCGGGTGACCTGCCGCCGGACGCCCACGGCTCCGCCAACTTCTCCCTGTCCGGCAACACAGTGCACGGCACCACCCCCTGCGCTCTCGTCACCGCCCAGGTCACGCTGGAAGATGAGCAGTTGACCATCGATAGCATCGACATGCGGCCACGCACCGACGTCGACTGCATCGGCGGCCGCCTCTACACACACGAGCAGCTCGCTTCCCTTTTGGAGCCTGGTTTGCTTTTCGACGTCAACGTCCACCCCAACTCCCGCCTCTCCCTAGTGAAAGTCGACCCGGACGTTGTGGACGCCCCCATCATCACCCTGCGCAAGCTCTAACTCTGGGTCTTTCACGCTAGGTCTCTCACGTTGGGTCAGTCCGTGCGTGGGGGTGCGATGGTGGCGCCGGGGACGAATTCGGTGTCCAGAAGCACGCGGGTAGAGCTCCCAGTAGAACTCGGCGAACCTCCTGCGAGGAGATCGCTGAGAAGGGTGGCGGTGGTGGTGCCTTTGAGGTGGTTGGGTTGACGTACCGTCGATAAGCTGCGAAGCTCTGCTGCCTCAATGCCATCGAACCCGGTGACTGAGAGATCATGGGGCACGCGGTCACCGTAGGCAGCGAGGACGCCGAGTGCCATGGAATCCGTGGTGCACAACACGGCGGTGAGGTCCGGGTGGCGGGCGAGCAGTTCGCGGGCACCATCGGCGGCGGAGTCAATGTCGTTGAGGTGGCGGGTGACCACGGGGACGTTGCCCAGCACGGCGCGCGCACCTTCGACGCGGGCGCGCTGTACCTCCAGGTCTGCCAGAGTAACGTCAGCAACCTCCCCGTTGAACGGAGTGGAGAACATGCGCTTAGCCAAAATGCCCACGCGCGTGTGCCCGGCAGCCTTCAGCGCATGGGCTGCGGACTGGATCGCCGTGTAGTCATCAATGCCAACAAACGGGGCGTCGACCTGTTTCGGCTGGTCACACACAACAAGTGGCAGGCCGCGGGCGATGGCTTCCTGCAGCTGGGGGTCGTGTTCGGGAACGGAGTAGACCACGATGCCGTCCACAATCGCATCGTGCACGCTCGCACACGCGGGGATCAGGGTCAGCGAGTAGTTCTTGATGGAAGACAACCCGGCGAGGAAATCCACAGACGCGCGGTCTTCGAAGGCGAAGCTGAGCTCTTCCGTCAGCACCACCCCAACGGCCCCGGTCTTTTGCGTGCGCAAGGAACGCGCCATGGGGTCGGGGCCTGCGTAGCCTTGGGCTTTCGCGGCAGCCAGGATTCGTTCGCGCAGCGCCTCTGAAAGCTGGTCTGGGTTGTTGAAGGCGTTGGACACTGTGGTGCGTGAAACGCCTAGTTCTGCGGCCAGTGAAGCAAGAGACGGCATGCAGCCGATAGTATCGCGTGCCATGCGGCATTCCATGGACTACGGCGGGCTTGAGCGCACTTGGATTCAAATCGACGGCGACCCGGGCACGGCGATCATGTTTTTGCACGGTTCGCGCCAGTCGGCGTCGGTGGTGCGTAACTCTACTAACCACCAGTTCGAGGGCCTCGGCCCGACGGTGGTGTACCCGGATGGCTACCACCATCATTTCAACGATCTTCGGGTCGAGTTTCAGGAGCGTGCCCGCCGCGACAACATCGATGACGTGGGTTTTCTCACCGCGCTGGCTGGCCGCTTCGACCGGGTTATCGCCTGCGGTTTTTCCAACGGTGGGCAGATGGTGCTCAGGCTTCTGTGGGAGTCACCAATCACCTTCGAGGCAGCAGCGTTATTTGGGGCTTCTTTGCCTATCGACGCCAACGTCATCGAACTCTCCGCCCCCTTCACCCCCACCCCGCTGCTGATTGTCCAGGGCACCGAGGACCCGCTCGTGCCTTACCAGGGCGGTATGTCTGGCATTGGCAACGCGAATCGCGGGGAGACAATGTCCGCCATGGATTCCGCAAGGCGCCTGGCGCGCTACAACGGTGCCGAAACGCAGCACACCCACACACAGCATGACGGGTACACGGAAGACACCTGGAACGCCCCGGGCGCCCAGCCGGTGAGGTTGGTGTCGGTGGCGGGGGTGGGGCATCTCGTGCCCGTCGATAAGCAACTAGACCCTCGGTTGGGACCGGGGACCGACAAGGTGACCGGGGCGCAGCTGCTTACGCGTTTCCTCGACGCTGCCGGGCAAACTCACTGAGCACCACGCCGGCGGCAACGGAGGCGTTGAGGGATTCCACCCACGGCGCCATCGGCACAGACATGATCACGTCACAATTCTCACGCACCAGGCGCGAGATGCCCTTGCCCTCGCTGCCAACCACGATGACCACGGGGTCCGTGCCGCCGTCGAACGTATCCAGGGTGTGCTCCCCGCCTGCGTCAAGGCCCACGACCATGTAGCCGTTGTCCTTGAACTGCTTGATGGTGCGCGTCAGGTTGGTCTCACGAGCCACCGGAAGGCGCGCCGCAGTACCGGCGGAGGTACGCCACGCAACACCCGTGACCTGCGCGGAGCGACGCTCCGGGATCACCACACCGTGGCCACCAAACGCCGCCGTGGAACGAATCACAGCACCCAGGTTGCGCGGGTCCGTGATGTTGTCGAGCACGACGAACATGCCGGTCTCGCCACGCTCCTTCACGCTAGCGATCAGGTCAAAGACGTCCGCGTACTTGTACGGCTGAATCTTCAAGCCCACGCCCTGGTGCATGCCGTTGCCGGTCATGTCATCCAGCTGCTGGCGCGGCACCTCATGCACCGGGATGCCACGGGAGTTTGCCAAGGTCACAGCTTCGCTCAGACGGTCATCGTGGCCGGTGCCAAACGCCACGTAGAGGGCCTCTGCAGGCACCTTGGCGTGCAGGCACTCCACCACCGGGTTGCGGCCAACCACCAGGTCAGCCTGCTCCTTTTCGTGACGACCCTGATTCCGACGCTGCTGCTCCAACTTCCGCTTGTGCGCCGCGTGGTACACGCGGTCCTCCGCCTTGGGCGTGGCACCTTTGCCGCGCAGCCCGCGGCGGATCTGCCCGCCAGAGCCTTTTGTTGCGCCCTTCTTGTTTTTCTTCTGCTTATCGGGGCGGCCGTACGGTTTCGCCATTTACTTCATCTCCCATTTCGGTCCCTCGGGGGTGTCCGTGACCTCGATGCCGGCCGCTGCCAGCCTGTCACGCACTGCGTCCGCCTCGGCCCAGTCCTTATTCGCGCGCGCCGTTGCACGTCGCTCAAGCTCTGCGCCCACCAGCACGTCGAGTGCCTTGGTGCTGTCACCCGCAGCGTCTTCACGCCACTGGCCTGGGTCGATGCCCAGCACTGCCGCCATCGCACGCACCTGCGCCGCCGCGGCGGTGACCGCCTCAACGTCTTTTGCTTTGTTGCCTTCGCGCACGGTGTTGTGGATCTCCGCCAGCGCGCGCGGCACCGCGAAATCATCGCACATCGCGGCTTCAAACGCATCGGTCCAGGTTGTCGGCTCAGGGTAGCCTGCTCGCTTCACAAACTCCTCAATGCGCTTGTAGCCCGCGGCCGCCTCCTGGAGCGCCTCCGGCGAATACTCCAGCACACTGCGGTAGTGCGCGGAGCCCAGGTAGTAGCGCAGCTCCACCGGGCGCACCGGCATGGCGTCCAGGGAGAGCACGTTGCCCAAAGACTTGGACATTTTCTCGCCTGCCATGGTCACCCAGTGGTTGTGCATCCAGAAGTTGGCAAAGCCATCGCCCGCCGCGTGCGACTGGGCCTGCTCGTTCTCGTGGTGCGGGAACTGCAGGTCAAGCCCGCCGCCGTGGATGTCAAACTCCGGACCCAGGTACCAGGTGGACATCGCCGAGCACTCCAAGTGCCAGCCGGGCCGCCCGTCGCCCCAGGGGGTTGGCCAGTGCGGCTCGCCCGGCTTGGCTGCTTTCCACAGGGCGAAGTCCAGGGCATTTTGCTTATCGACGCCCCCCTCACCCCTCAAATCCTCCACCCTATTACCGGAAACCGAACCGTAGTCCCCGCCAGCCTCGACCCAGGCGTTGACGTCGAAATAGACCGAGCCCTTGGAGGCATAGGCAAAGCCCTTGTCAATCAAGCGCTGCATGTAATCGACCATCTGCGTCACATGCCCGGTGGCGCGCGGCTCCGTACTCGGCGGCATCACGCCAAGCGCGTTATAGGCGCGGGTGAACTCGCGCTCATAGGTGGACACCCACTCCCACCAGGGCCGGTTGTTTTCGGCGGCTTTGTTCAAAATCTTGTCATCAATATCGGTAACGTTGCGGACAAACGCCACGTCATAGCCGTTGGCCAAAAACCAGCGGCGCACGATGTCAAACGCCACACTAGAGCGCAAATGCCCAATATGGGGGGCCGATTGCGGGGTGGCTCCGCACACGTACATGGAGACGTGGCCGGGCTTGAGCGGCTCAAAATCTCGAAGCGTTTTGGTGGCAGTGTCAAAAATCTTTTGTTGCACGTTTCTTACCCTACTTTGACCAGCGCCGTCGCAATCGCAGCGCGCCCCTCACCGGAGCCAGTAAAACCCATGTGGTCCGTAGTGGTCGCGGACACCGACACCGGCGCACCCAACGCCTCACTCATCACCTGCTGGCACTCCTCGCGCACCGCCGACATCTTGGGGGTCTGCGCGATCAGTTGGGCGGAGGCGTTGATGATGGTGACGCCTTTGGCGTCGCAAAGCAACTTGAGCTCCTGCAACAACTGCACACCGCGCACACCGTCATACTCCGGACGACCGACGCCAACAAACGAGCCAAGGTCGCCCAAGCCTGCGGCCGAAAGCACCGCGTCCACGATGGCGTGGCTGACTACATCGCCATCAGAATGGCCCTCACAGCCGTCCTGATCAGGGTGAAGAATGCCGGCGATCCAGCAGTCCTTGCCCGGCTGGATCTGGTGGGCATCAAAAGCAGTACCAACGCGGAAGGCGGAAAGCGGGTTCGGGGTCGGGGAAGATTCCATGACCCCCGATCCTAGTTGGCGTGGACGACCACCTTCGCCGGGTCATGGTTGAACAGGGAGCGCATCCCGCCGAAGGGGTGCAGCGTGTTCGCCCGTGCGAACCCGCGCGGAGAGACCCACACCGGTGCCCCGCCGCGCATCTCAATGTGGCCACGGCGAACCACATGCACGTCATCGTCATTGACACGATTGTGATACCGGCACAGGGGCGCCAGGTTGCTCACATTGGTCTCGCCGCCGTTCTTCCACGCTTCAATGTGGTGGATCTCGCACTGGTCCGCGCCACGGCGGCAGTCCGGACTGGTGCAGATCGGCTGCGTGGCCCGCGCCATGTCGCGCTGCTTCGCGTTGGCGAACCGCTCCAGACGGTACTGGTTCACCGCGCCTTCCGTCGGGTGGAAGGCCACCGCCTCCAATTCGTTGTCCCGGTTGGCGGTGTGGGCGGTGAGGAAGTCGGCGCCGGTCATGGTGGTGCCATCAGTAAGCCCGAGCACAACGTCATCGCCCTCGCCACGGATAATGCGCACCCACTCTGGCAACGGGATGAGCAACTGCGGCCGCGGAACAGCATGCGGCACTCCCCCGCCGCTGCGTATAAGCGCAAGGAAATGCTCAAGTAATTGCTCCGCAAGAGGCAAATCTGGGTCCACCTTCTGCAACAACGCGTGCTCCAAGTCGGCGACATCACGCTCATCTGCCCAGAACATCACCCGACGCCGACCATGACGCGACGCCGAAATAGTCATCTTCTTCTCCGGCGCCTTGTCCGCGCTGGGCAGAATCTTCCTGACCAGCGCGAGCAGCGCCTTGTACGTACCGCGCACGGAGAGCATAGTCAGCCGCAGCTTGTTGCGCGTCCGGTTGTTCTTAATCTGCCTGAGCTTCTTCTCAATGTGGATGAGCTTGTCCAGGCTCACCCCCTGCACACGAGCCTTCTCCCGCGCCTGTCGTTGCTTCGACGGCGACGTCGTCGGACCGTAATACGCGTCATGCACGAGCTTCCAGTTATTCGCAGTTGTCTGCGACATCCCGGCATCCAACGCGGCTTCGCGGTCAAACCCTTCCAACATTTCTATTGCGCCCCCCGAAAGGGCCTCGATCACATTTTCAAAGTTCATGCCCCAAAGATATTGACCAAAAGTGCCCTTCTACAAGGGTTTTTGAGATTTCCCACAGTTCTCAAATTTATGGAACCGAACAGGGTTTGAGGCAGTCTAAATAAGGATGGGGCTTTATGATTCCGCCTCATCGGTAATGCGCTGTGCCAGCATAAAGTCGACCGGAGTGGTGATCTTGAAGGCCAGCGGGTCGCCCTCAACGGTGGCTACGGGGATGCCGAACCACTCCATCAACGAGGCATCATCAGTAGCCACAAAATCCTGCGCACCCGCAAAGTAGGCCTTGTTCGCCTCGCGCAAGGTGCGCAAGTCAAATCCCTGCGGCGTTTGCACCGCGCGCAGGCGAGCACGATCGGGCGTGGATTCCACGAACCCGTTGTCCACCACCTTGATAGTGTCCGCCACCGGCACAACCGGGATCACGGCTTGCACACCATGTTCAACTGCAGCGGCGACACGCGCGATCATCGCTGGCGGTGTCAGTGCGCGGGCGGCGTCGTGGATGAGCACCGTAGCGTCGTCAAGCGGGATGCTCTGCAACGCATTCCACACGGAGTTCGCACGCTCGGCACCACCGTGGACAAACGTCACATCGTGGCCCTGCAGCAAGCGCGCGGCAAGCGACTCCATCTCCGGAGACACCACAACGTACACAGCATCCACTACCCCCGATTGCGCCATCGCACTCACAGAGCGCTCAAGCAAACTGCGGCCGCGAAGCTCCACATACGCCTTCGGCAACGCAGCGCCCAAACGAGTGCCCTGGCCCGCCGCCGCCACAATGGCGATAACTGAGGGCTTAGTCCTCATCCTCATCGTCGAAGCTCAGATCATCCAGATCCAGATCCTCATCATCCACAGCATTCGGATCCTCGCTGATGCCGGCCTTCACCTGCTCCTCGATGATCTTGGCAATGCCGGACTCCATCTCCTCGACCTTCTTCTCATCCACCGGCTCAGCCAGCGCAAGCTCACCCACCAAAATCTGGCGAGCCTTGCCCAACATGCGCTTCTCACCAGCAGACAAACCCTTGCCCTGGTCACGGCGCCACAGGTCACGCACAACCTCCGCAACCTTGTTAATGTCACCCGACGCCAAACGCTCCTGGTTAGCCTTATAACGGCGAGACCAGTTGCCAGCCTCCTCAACGTCGGTTTCACGCAACACCGAAAAAACGCGCTGCAGGCCCTCTTCATTGACCACGTCACGCACGCCGACAAGCTCAGTGTTCTTGATCGGCACACGGACCTCAAGGTCGGACTGAAGGATCTGCAACACCAGGTAGTCGAGGGTTTCCCCACCGATCTCACGCTGTTCAATATCTGCGATCTTTGCGGCACCATGGTGCGGGTACACCACAACTTCCCCGACCTTGAACTCCATACGTCACTCCTTAGTGGCTCAATTGCCCCACAAGACTACCACTGGGAAAGTTAGAAATAACTGGCAGCGGAGACTAGAGTTAATCCCATTGTCATTGCGTTGGTTATTGTCTTGCGCGAAAGAATATCCAGAAAGATTATGGAGGCACTCCCCGTGAAGTCCTTGAAGCCGGTTGCTGCAATCGCTTGCGCTATGGTCCTGGCTGGCTGCTCTGCAGGTCAGATCACCCAGACCGCCGACCAGGTCGCTGCTGTTGATGGCGCCACCGCATTCACCGAAGACGGCGCAGTGTCCGTCCAGGATGTCACCCTGATCCTCACCGAGGATGGCCAGGCTGCACTGAAGTTTGTGGCAACCAACCAGGACACCTCCATGAAGGACCACACCCTGCAGGCCGTAAGCGTTGCCGGCACCCCAGTCAACCTGGGCGTATCCAAGCCGGTGACCTACAACTGCAGCCTGGTCTCTGACTCCGCTGAAGGCCTCAACCGCATCCCGCAGTCTGATGATCCGTGCATCCAGTACGTGCCAAACACCGTTGTGAACAAGGACTTCGCGTTCGCAGGCAACGTCCCGGTTTCCTTCACCTTTGACAATTCGACCGTTGAGGTGGACGCGACCGTTTCCGCACCGAACCTGGTGTCCGGCCAGGAAGACCGCGACTTCTCCAAGTAAGCACGCAAAAGGCAAAGTAGAAACACTTGGCCAAAAAGGCGCGGGTAATCCACACCTGCTCTGAATGCGGGTACTCCTCCCCCAAATGGTTGGGGAGGTGCCCCGAATGTGGATCTTGGGGGACGCTGCAGGAGGAAACTCTTGTCAGCACAGGTAGTGCCGCGAAAAGCGGCATCGGGGGTAACGTCAGCGTGACCGCAGGGGCACTAACCCCTGCCACTCCGGCACGCCCAATCACCAAAGTCGCGGCCGACGCCGCACACGCAGTGCCTTCCGGCATCGGTGAGCTTGACCGCGTGCTTGGAAACGGGGTAGTTCCCGGCTCCGTCATTCTGCTTGCCGGTGAGCCCGGCGTGGGTAAGTCCACGTTGTTGTTGGAGGTGGCGTCGAGGTGGGCGTCGATAGGCAAAAAGGCTCTTTATGTCACGGCGGAGGAGTCAGCTGGGCAAGTGCGGGGGCGCGCGGGGCGAACCGGCGCGCTGCAGGACACGCTGTTTCTGGCCGCTGAATCCAACCTGGATACGGTGTTTGGGCACGTCAAAGAGGTCAAACCCAGCCTGCTGATCGTAGATTCGGTGCAGACCATGCACGCATCCGGTGTGGAAGGCGTTGCTGGCGGTGTGGCGCAGTCGCGCGCTGTGACGGCCGCGCTGACCACGCTGGCCAAAACCACGAACCTGCCTGTGCTGCTTGTGGGACATGTGACCAAGGACGGCAACGTGGCCGGCCCGCGCGTGCTTGAGCACCTGGTGGATGTGGTACTGAATTTTGAAGGCGACCGGCAATCCAGCCTGCGCATGCTGCGGGGACTGAAGAACCGTTTCGGCGCAACCGATGAGGTGGGCTGTTTCGAGCAGACCGCAGACGGCATCCGAGAGGTGTCGGACCCATCAGGGCTGTTTCTGAGCCACCGCGGCCAAACACCGGACGGCTCGGCCGTAACCGTGGCCATGGATGGAGTGCGCCCCATGCTGGCTGAGGTGCAGGCATTGACGGTGGATCCGGTGAATAAGTCACCACGCCGCGTGGTCACGGGCCTAGACGGCAACCGCGTGCCCATGGTGCTTGCAGTGCTGCAGGCGCGCTGCGGGGAGCGCACCAACGATAAAGACGCATACGTGGCCACCGTGGGTGGAGTGCGCATCACGGAGACCGCCACGGACCTTGCGGTGGCGCTGGCTACGTGGTCCTCGTTGCACGAGAAACCGCTGCCGGAAAAAACGGTGGTTGTAGGCGAGGTTGGCCTTGCCGGTGAGCTGCGCCGCGTGCCCAACCTGACTCGTCGTCTGCAGGAGGCGGCGCGTCTGGGCTACACGCGCGCGATCGTGCCCGCCGGTGAGAAGGTGAGTGTGAAAGGGATGCGCGTCCAGCAGGTATCCACGGTGGCCGAGGCGATAGGGTTGCTTGCGTGACACTGCGTGAAATCTTGGCCAAGCTCTCCCCAGGCACCCCGCTTCGCGACGGTTTGGAGCGCATCCAACGCGGCCGCAGCGGCGGCCTCATCGTGCTGGGAGATCCCCCGGAAGTAACCAAGATCTGCGACGGCGGCGTGACCTTCGACGCCCCTTTCTCCCCCACCCTGCTCCGCGAGCTTTCCAAAATGGACGGCGCGGTGATCTTGTCCGCCGACGGATCACGGATCACGCGCGCGAACGTCCAGCTTGTGCCCTCGCCGGAATACGTAACGGTCGAGTCAGGCACCCGCCACCGCGCCGCCGAACGCACGGCGTTGCAGACCGGCGTGCCCGTGGTCAGCGTATCCGCCTCCATGAATACGGTGACGCTGTACCACGACGGAACCCGCCACCGCCTGGAGGAATCCGCCGTACTGATCGCGCGGGCAAACCAGGCGCTGTCCACCATTGAGCGCTACCGCCAACGCTTAGACATGGCCAACCAGCGCCTGTTCGTTGCAGAGATGAACGGGTACGCCACCGTGGGTGATGTGGTGGGCACGCTGCAGCGCCAGATGATGTTGGAGCGCGCCGCCATGGACCTGGATCTGACCATTGTGGAGCTTGGCTCAGACGCCCGCCAGCTGATCCTGCAGCTGACCGAGCTTGAAGGTTCCAACGCCACTGACATTGAGATGTTGGTGCGCGACTACATCGCCGCCGACACGGTGCCAACCGATGAGCAGGTCACCCGCGCCGTGCGCGCCCTCGAGGCACTTCCCGATGCAGAACTGCTCCACTCCTCCGCGCTTGCCCGCCAGCTGGGGCTTCCGGCTTCCGAGGAAAACCTCATGCAATCAGTCGTGCCGCGTGGCTACCGGGCGCTTTCGCGCGTGCCACGCGTGCAGAAGTTCCTCATGGACCACATCGTTTCCGCCTTCGGCGAACTGCCGACGATTGTCAACGCCACGCCCGAGGAGCTCAGCAGCGCCGACCACGTCTCCGGCCTGTGGGCGCGCCACATCGCCGAGGGCCTGCGCCGCATTAGCTAACGCCGCATTAGCTAGCGTTTCGCGTTACGCCGTGAAGTTGAACGGTGCGGCGTCCGAAGCATTGTCGCCGATCACCGCGTGCAGGTAGTAAGAGCCCGCCGGTACTGTCTTACGGTCGGTGCATGCGCCCGGCGCGGATGCAGTGCCGGACCAAACGGCCTGGTACGGGCGCTTCTCGCCGGCCGGGAAGGTCTCCTGGCCAACCACGATGGAGGCGTAGCAGTCAGTGTCGCTCCACACGCGGGCGTTGGTGGCCATGTCGTAGACTTCGAAGCGCATGTCGCCGTCGTTAAGGTCGAGCACGCAGTCGGTGTCGGTGGGGTTTTCCACTTCCATGAAGATCTTCGGCGAATCTCCCACCTTGAACGACGGGAACTCTGTTAGCGCTGTAATGCGCAGGTCAGACAGCTCGCAGGAGCCTTTCGCGAGGGGCTCTTCGCTTGCCGACGCCTCCACGTCCCCCTCTTTTTCCGCATCCGTCGCGGTGGCCTCCGTCGTGGCTGACGTTGGAGACTCAGCGTCTTCCGGGGCGGGCACCGTCGGCTCCGTCACGGGCGTGATGCTTGGGGTGACGTCCGTGGAAGCGACTGCAGCGTCAGAGCCGTCGCCGGAGTTGTTTCCGGACTTCGCTACCGCGCTTAAACCCCAGACCACTAGGACAACAAGGATCAAAAGAACGACAAGCGCACCGACCCTGCGGCGCACATAGATCTCGTCTGGGAGCGGGCGCTGGTTTGTCATGCCCTCACTCTAGTTCGCGAAATGCTCCCAGACGGTCTCGACGCGGCCGCTGTCAAGCAGGTAGCGAGCCGCCACCACACCCGTCCCCTCTTTGTTAATGGATGGGATGCGTTCCACCAGGTGCTGTGCGGTGATCTTCGCGTGGGTTTCTTCGATCTTCTCGCGGGAGTTCTCGCCCGCCGCACGTGCGGCCAGGACGGACGGCGCGATCTTTTCCATAAACACGCGGGTCAAACCGTGCGGTGCATGCTCTGGGTCCTCCACCGAACCGATCGCGGCACCGATAGCGCCACACGACTCGTGCGTGAGCGCGACGACCAGTGGTACGCCAAGGCCCTCTACGGCGTACTCCACACTCGCCGAAACTGCCGCGTCCACGCAACCGCCTGCGGTGCGGATGACAAACAGATCCCCGAAGCCGGCATCAAACAGCAGCTCGACCGGCACACGGGAGTCGCTACACGCCACGATCGCAGCGACCGGGTTTTGCCCTTCGACGATCTCTGCGCGGCGGCGCGGATCCCTGTGTGGCGTTGTCGCCGAATCTGTAGCGAAGCGCTCGTTGCCTTCCAGAAGGCTGTTCCAAACCTGACGTGGGGAAGAATGTTCCATAGTCACTATTGTTGCACTCATTGTGAGCCTGCAAGACGAAATCATCCACTGGTATTCCGACAACGCCCGCGACCTGCCGTGGCGCAATGAATCGACCACCCCGTGGGGCGTGTTGGTCAGTGAAGTGATGAGCCACCAAACCCAAGTTGAGCGCGTCGCACCCATCTGGGTGGACTGGATGCACCGCTGGCCCACGCCCGAAGCGTTTGCCGCCGCCAGTACTGCCGACGTCCTACGCGCCTGGGGGTCTCTGGGGTATCCCCGCCGTGCACTTCGCCTCAAGGAGTGTGCGCAGGTCATTGTGGATGAATGCGGCGGGGTGGTTCCGCGTGGCGTCGATAAGCTGCTGGCTCTTCCCGGAATTGGTGAGTACACCGCGCGCGCTGTCGCCGCATTTGCATACGGGCAGAACGTGGCGGTTGTGGACACCAATGTGCGCCGCGTCCACGCGCGTGTGGTGCTTGGGCAGGAAAATCAGAAACCCCGCAAATCCGAAATCGCCGACGCCACCGAGCTGCTGCCGCCCGAGCAAGGGCCCGTGTTCTCCGAAGGGCTTATCGAACTCGGCGCGCTGGTCTGCAAAACCAAACCCGTCTGCGAGGCATGCCCAGTTAGTCAGTGTTTGTGGCGCGAGCGCGGCTACCCCAAGACGTTTGTGAAGGCGCCCTCACAGAAGTTTGCGGGCACCGACAGGCAGGTCCGCGGCAAGATCATGCGCGTGCTTCGCGACGCCCCTGGCCCCGTCCCCCAATCCGACATCGACGTGGTGTGGCCCGACGATGCACAACGATCGCGAGCGTTGTACTCCCTGCTCGAAGACGGCTTGGCCGTCCAAAACGAACGCGGCTACTTCCACCTGCCGCGGTAGGTCATGCCGCCGGGCAGCTTGATCCACACGCCGCCGCGGGAGTTGAACGTCACCGGCCCGACCTTGGTAGACATCGAAGCGCCGGTGCCGGTCTGGTTAATCCAGACGTTCTTGCCAACCTTGTGCCGTTTCCGATACTGAAGACCCATGCGCAGAAGCTTACACTTTGTGCATGTCTCGTTTCCTGAAGTCGCTAGTCGCGACCACGCTTGTCGTCCCGCTTGTTTCCGTCCCCGCCGTCTCCGCCGCACCGGCGCATGCACAGGATCTCAGCGCTGAGTCCCTCTCATCATTGTCATCGTTTGGTTCCTCGGCGGCCGGGGTGCTCTCCAGTGTTGGTGAGCGCCGCACCGGTGAGCGCATCGTGTACGACTCGGTCAACGAGCTGGGCGAAACCGTGCGTGTCAGTGGCGCCGTGTTTGATGTTGACAATGCGAAGGGGTTGGTGGCGTTGGCGCCGGGTACGAGGGGCGTCGGCAAGCATTGTGCTCCGAGTGCACCGAAGGACGGGTTTTCCTCCATCACGGGCAGCTCGGTGAATGTGAACTATGAGGCGCCGGTGGTGCGCCTGCTGAACAAGGCAGGCTACCGCGTGGTGGTCACGGATTACATGGGCTTGGGCGATCGCGGCTCGGCGAAGGTACACACGTATCTGAACAGGATTGATCAGGGCCATGCGCTTATCGACGCCGCACGCCACGTATCCAAACCCGACGAAAAAGTCGCGTTCTGGGGCTACTCCCAAGGCGGCGGTGCGGCAGCTGCAGCAGCCGAATTGGTCGGGGAATACGCCCCGGAGCTCAACGTTGTTGGCACGTTCGCGGGCGCTCCCCCGGCGGATCCGCTGCGCGTGATTGAAGACGCCAGCGTGGACCTCATCACCACCGTCGCCGGCTTCGGCGCGATCAGCTACTCCGAAACCTACCCGGAGTTCAAGGAAGCCATCGATGAGCTGTTGACCGACGAAGGCCGAGAAATGCTCAAAGAGCTGGCCAACGCCTGCGTACTGGACGGCCCCCGGGTGGTAACCAAGCCGTTTTCCGCCTACACCAAAACCGGCAAGACACTCGCGGAGGCCGCGCGGACTGATGCTCGCATCTTCAACGTCCTCGACCACAACGTCCTTGGCCGCGTGGGCACCTCCGCGCCTATCATGGTGCTGACCAACCCGGATGATGACATGGTGCCGGAACCGCAGGCCACCCAGCTTGCGAGCGACTACTGCACGGTTGGCGCCCCAGTTGAGTACCGCAAGGTACTAGTGCCGGGTACGGATTCGATGCCGCTGTTTACCGCATCAAGTGACGCGTCCTCCTTCCCAGCAAAGAGGGTGCCAGTCAGCGGACACGCCGCACCACTTGTGTTGGAGACGAAAAATGCGATCACCTGGTTAGACGATCGCATGGCGGGCAAGAAATTTACCCAGGTCTGCCCTGGTGAAGAAACCCCGGTGGAGCTCACCGATGAGCTGAACTCTGTGGAGCAGACCGCCGTTGCCCTCGGCGTGCTCGCAGCGGTGGCAGGGATTGTCGGGTTGGGCGGCTGGGCCGCCTACAACCTAGGCCTCATCCCCAGCGAGTGGTTGGCGATGGTGCCGCAGCAGTGGCTGGGGATGATCCCGCCGCTGCCGCAGCTGCCGCAGCTCTAGCGCTACGGCTGGTTAGGTTAGACCGGCTGGGCCGGCTGGCGCTTATGCCGGCTCCATCGGGCCGCGGCCGCTCGGGCCGTCTTCGCCGTCCTCACCGTCACTGTAGCCATCGGAGTCACCGTTTTCGGTGCCGTTGTCGGCGTCGGTGCCGTTGTCGTGGCCCTCACCGTTGTCGAAGTCAGCAGCGTTGTCCGTGTTCAGGTCCTTGTCTAGGACGGTGCCTGCCGGCTCATCCTCAAACCCGCCGCCCTGGTCAGTCTCGTCCGGGAACTCGGAGGCCGGGCTTTCCGGCTCGACGCGGGACGGGTCGATCTCGCGGACTTCGCTCTCCAGCTCGATGTCGGCCTCGTCAAACGTCTCGGCCGGCAGCGGGCGCGGACGCGGGGTGAACGTCAGCTTTGCGCTCTTCTCGTCGGCGTCGATGTCGCCGTCGACGTCGACAGTAATGATCTCACCCGCACCGATCTCGCCGAAGAGGATCTTCTCGGACAGGATGTCCTCGACTTCGCGTTGGATGGTGCGTCGCAAAGGACGAGCACCCAGCACCGGGTCGAAGCCGCGCTTGGCCAGGAGGTTCTTCGCAGCGTCCGTAAGCTCGATGCCCATGTCCTGAGCAGCCAGGTTCTTGTCCACTCGGGCGATGAGCAGATCAACCATCTGCACAATCTCTTCCTGGGTGAGCTGGCGGAAGACCACAATCTCATCGATACGGTTGAGGAACTCGGGGCGGAAGTGCTTCTTCAGCTCATCGTGCACCTTGTTCTTCATGCGCTCGTACTGCGCATCCGCATCCGTGGCCGTGCTGCCGGTAAAGCCCAAGCCCACAGCCTTGGAGATGTCGCCGGTGCCCAGGTTGGAGGTGAAGATCAGCACAGTGTTCTTGAAGTCCACCATGCGGCCTTGGCCGTCGGTGACGTGGCCTTCTTCCAGCACCTGGAGCAGCGTGTTGTAGATCTCCTTGTGGGCTTTCTCGATTTCGTCGAAAAGCACGACCGAGAACGGCTTGCGGCGCACCTTCTCGGTGAGCTGGCCGCCCTCCTCGTAACCCACGTACCCCGGAGGGGCACCGAAGAGGCGCGAGGCGGTGAAGCGGTCATGGAACTCACCCATGTCCACCTGCACCAGCGAATCCTCATCACCGAACAGGAACTCAGCCAGCGCCTTGGACAGCTCCGTCTTACCCACACCGGACGGGCCGGCGAAGATGAACGAACCGCTCGGACGCTTCGGGTCCTTCAGGCCCGCACGGGTACGGCGGATGGAACGAGACACAGCACGCACCGCTTCGTCCTGCCCGATGATGCGCTTGTGCAGCTCGCCCTCCATGTTGAGCAGGCGCGAAGACTCGGACTCCGTCAGCTTGAACACCGGGATGCCGGTCCAGTTAGCCAGGACCTCTGCAATCTGGTCCTCACCAACCTCAGCGATGTCCTCCAGGTCGTCGGAGCGCCACTTCTTTTCCTTCTCCGCGCGCTCTTCGCCCAGCTTGCGCTCGGTGTCGCGCAGGCCAGCGGCCTTTTCAAAGTCCTGTGCGTCAATCGCGGCTTCCTTCTCGCGGCGCACCTCAGCGATGCGGTCATCCACCTCGCGCAGACCCTCCGGCGCCGTCATGCGCTTAATACGCATGCGCGCACCTGCCTCATCCAGCAGGTCCACGGCCTTATCCGGCAGGAAGCGGTCATTGATGTAGCGATCCGCCAGGTTCGCCGCAGCCTTGAGCGCATCGTCTGTGTAGGACACGCGGTGGTGCGCCTCGTAGCGGTCGCGCAGGCCCTTCAAAATGGTGATGGTGTCTTCCACCGACGGCTCATCTACCTGCACCGGCTGGAAGCGACGCTCCAGCGCCGCATCCTTCTCAATGTGCTTGCGGTACTCATCCAGGGTGGTGGCACCGATGGTCTGCAGCTCACCGCGGGCAAGCTTGGGCTTGAGTAACGACGCCGCGTCAATCGCACCTTCCGCCGCACCCGCGCCAACAAGCGTGTGGATCTCATCAATAAACAGGATGATGTCGCCGCGCTGGTTGATCTCCTTGAGCACCTTCTTCAGGCGCTCCTCAAAGTCACCGCGGTAACGAGAGCCCGCAACCAAAGAGCCCAGGTCCAGGGAGTACACCTGCTTATCGCGCAGGGTCTCCGGGACCTTGCCGTTAGCAATGTCGAGCGCCAAGCCCTCCACAACGGCGGTCTTACCCACACCCGGCTCACCGATCAGCACCGGGTTGTTCTTCGTACGGCGGGAGAGCACCTGCATGATGCGCTCAATTTCCTTGTCACGGCCCACCACCGGGTCCAGCTTGCCTTCCTTGGCAGCTGCGGTGAGGTTGCGGCCAAACTGGTCAAGCACCAGCGAGTTGGAGCGCTCGCCCTGCCCGCGCGGGCCCGGGCCGGCAGCAGCCGGGGAACCGGGCGCCGACGTCGGGGCCTCCGGGTTCTGGGCCTCGCCGCCCTCGTAGCCGCTCAAAAGCTGGATAACCTGCTGGCGCACACGCGGCAGGTCCGCGCCCAGCTTAATCAGCACCTGCGCTGCTACACCTTCGCCCTCACGGATCAGGCCCAGCAGCAGGAACTCGGTGCCGATGTACTTGTGCCCCATCTGCAGGCCCTCACGCAGGGAGAGCTCCAGGACCTTCTTGGCACGCGGGGTAAATGGGATGTGGCCAGTAACCGGCTGGGTGCCGTGGCCGATGATCTCGATGACTTCATTGCGTACGTCATCAAGATTGATGCCCATGGACTCTAAAGCCTTGGCGGCAACACCCTCGCCCTCTTTAATCAGGCCAAGCAGGATGTGTTCGGTGCCCATGTAATTGTGATTCAGCGCGCGCGCCTCCTCTTGGGCAAGAACGATGACGCGACGAGCGCGATCAGTAAACCGCTCAAACATGTGGCGACCCCTTCTTAAAACAGATTCCCTAAATAGTCGTTCTCACACCATAACGGCTAAGCCCCACACTTCTTCCCTGCATTTCGGGCAGTGTGGGGCATTTACGCAGGTAGATGGCAATGTTCGCCCGTAGCGAACACCCATGTTCCTAGTTCACCGGCAGCACAGCGTTGCCGTACTTCTCGCGGATCCAGTCAGCAGTTTCTTTAGACTGCAACGCCTCGGCCACGGCCTTCACGCGCGGATCATCCGCGGACTCCTGGCTGGCCACAAACACGTTGACGTACGGGTTGTTCTCCGGGGACTCTGAAAGCACCGCGTCATCCACCGGGTCATAGCCGGACTCCAAGGCAAGTGAGGACGCTGCGATGACGCCGTAGACGTTGGTGTCACGAATCGACTGCAGCACCATCAGGTCCTCCACCGGCACGATGTTCAGGTTGCGCGGGTTGTCCTTTATGGACAGCAGGCTTATCGACGTCACCGCCTCCGGATCCAAATCCGCATCCAACGTAATCAGCCCGTTCTTCTCCAACAGCAGCAAGCCCCGGGCGAGGTTGGACGGACTCGACGGCACCACAATGTCCGCACCGTCCGGGATCTGGTCCGCGGAAGTGATCTTCTCCGAGTACATCGACGTCGGCTCCAAGTGCACTCCGGCCAAATTGACCAGCTGCTTGCCGGTCTGGTCCTCCCAGTCACGCAGGTACGGCACGTGCTGGAAGAAGTTCGCATCCGCCGAACCATCAGCAACAGCCATATTCGCCGCCGACACATCCGTGACGGTCTTGACATCCAGCGTGAACGAGTCATTGACCTCGTCTAAGTGCTCCAGAATCTCCAAGTGCGGCACCGGGGAGGCAAGGATAGTCAGCGCCTCAGATGAAGCACCGTCGCCGGCTGCCTCCCCCGCCGAGTCAGAAGGCGAAGAGGCACACGCCGCGGTGGTGAAGATGACGGCGGTGGTGGTGAGGGCGGTTGCGATGTGGCGTCGAAAAGCAAGAAGGCTCATTTACAGCTCCTGGAATTGATCGGCAATAGCTTGGTTGAATTTCGCTGTGGTCTCGGGATGCGCGCGCAAGCGGGACTTCAAGGTGTTCAGGCCCGAGTTCTCATAAATCTGCTGGCCCTGCATGTCCTGGCCAACACCCCGCGAGTCCGGCAGCTCAAGCGTGGGCAGCACCGTGTCAAGATTCGGCGTCAGGAAAAACGGGAAGGAGTAGCGCTCCGACCCCTTCGCCGTAGGCAGGACGCGGTGGCGCGTAGCCACAAGATAGCCATCCGTGGCGCGTTCCAGCAGCTCACCAATGTTGACCACGTACGTGTTCGGGATGGGTTGGACGTCAATCCAACCGTTGTCCGTCTCCACCTGCAGGCCAGAGGAATCCGGCTCAATGTACAGCAGCGTGATCACGCCCGAATCCTTGTGCGCGCCAACACCCTGGGTGGCCTCGTTGTGCTCAACCGCGGGGTAACGCACCAGCTTCAGCAGCGGGAACGGGTTTGCAAACTGCCCATCAAACACCCCTGGGTCCTGGCCAAGCGCCTGCGACCACGCGCGAATAATGTTCTGCGCAACACCCGTGAGGTGCTCGATATAACCATTCACGGCGCCCTTCAGCTCCGGCACCTGCGCCGGCCACGGGTTCGGCCCCTCAACCACGCGCCACGGGCGCTCTTTGTACTCCGCCTCATCGGGCGCAGGCAGGTCGAAGGAGTAATCCAGCTGCTCGCGCCAGTCGACTTTGTTCTGCGTGCGCTCATCCCCCAGGCAGGAGTAGCCGCGGTAGTGGCGGTTGTTCAGGTTGGAGATCTCGTTCTTTTGCTCCAGCGGTAGCGCGAAAAACTCTTTGGACTTGCTAATTACGGTGTCGCGAAGCGCTTCGTCCACACCGTGGTCCGCCAGGTAGAAAAACCCGATCTCGTGGGTAACTTGGCGCAGTCTGTCCATTTCTTCCGTATCTCCGGCGGCAAGCTTTGCGTAGGAGATGATTGGAAGCGTGGCTTCTGACATGGTCAATCCTTTCATAATGAACAGCTTGGTTCAGTTTCTAGAGGAAAACCCTAGACCGTTTTGTTCATTTTGAAAGTATGCGGCAGGTTTTTATTCAGCAGCCGCCTGCTGACACTCCTCCAGACTGCATTGGCGCAGCGCGGCGTGCACCGCCGGAATCTTCACGTTTGCCATGGACAGGGAGCTCACACCCATCCCCACCAACACCTTCGCAAGCGCCGGATCGCCCGCAGCCTCACCGCACACCCCGATGGGCTTTTTCTTCACGACGCCCACCCGCACCACCCCCCGAACCATCCTCAGCACCGCCGGCTGCCACGGGTCCTGCAACGCGCCGAGTTCGCCATGCATCCTGTCGGCTGCCATCACGTATTGCGCCAGGTCATTAGTGCCAATGGAGGCGAAATCCACCTCCTCCAGGATCTCCTCGGCCATGATCGCAGCCGCCGGAGTTTCAATCATCACGCCCACGTTGGGCAGCCCGTGGGCGCGGGCGCGCTGCGCGAACCAGCGGGCCTCATCTGCCGACACCACCATCGGCGCCATCACCCACAGCTCCGAACCTGGAACCTGTTCGGCGGCGTTCGCAAGCGCCTCAAGCTGGGTGTCCATAAGCTCCGGGTACCGCTGCGACATGCGGATTCCCCGCACCCCGAGCGCCGGGTTTGCCTCTGCTTGTGGAGGCGCTTGCCCAGGCGCTGGCGTGGGCGCTTGCCCAGGCGCGAACCGCAGCGGCTTGTCCGCCCCCGCGTCCAACGTGCGCACGACCACCCGGCGCCCGGCCGCCGCTTTCAACACAGCAACGTACTGATCGGTCTGCTCTTGCAGGCCCGGCGCGTCATCGCGATCCAGGAAGAGAAACTCAGTCCGGAAAAGCCCCACGCCCTCCGCGTCGAGCCCTTCCATCTCCGCAGCGCTGCCGATGTTGGCCATGAGCTTCACCGGGTGACCGTCGCTGGTCTGGCCGTTTCGAATCTGGCCGGAAATGCTGCCCGGCCCGGCTGCAACCGCTGCAGCCTCAGTCGCTGCTTCCTCCCGCGCGGCTGCCTCCCGCGCGGCTGCCTCCAAGCCAGCGGCTTCCGCGGGTGTGGGGTTGACGTGCACTTCGCCGGTGGTGGCGTGGAGGGAGATGCGGTGGGCGTCGGTAAGCAAAATGCCCCTGACCTGCACCACCGCAGGAATCCCGAGCTGGGCCGCGAGGATCGCAGTGTGGGAGGTCGGCCCACCTGCCTCGGTGACAATGCCCGCGACCAGCGCCGGATCCAGCGCGGCGGTCTGCGACGGCGCCAAATCGTACGCAACGATGATGCTCGGGCGATCAAGATGCGGCGCCCCCGGCTCCGGCAGACCTTGGAGGCGTGCGATCGCACGATCCCGAATGTCGTAAAGATCCACCACCCGCTCCGCGAAGTATCCGCCCAGCTTACGCAGCTTTTCCGCGTACACCTCCACGGCACCTGCCACAGCGGCGGTGACACCTGCGCCGCTCGCCAGCTCCTTGTCAATCGCCTTGATCAGCGCCCGGTCCGTGGCCAAGGCTGCGGTAGCTTCCAGCATGCTTGTGTGCGGCCCGTCCCCTACCGCCCTTACCGACGCCGCAACCGCCTCCAAGGTCTCACGAATCCGCTGGCCGTCGGTTTGCGGGTCCGTCGAAGGAGGCTCGTTTGGATCCACGCCCACCGGCTGCGACACCCGCACAACCGGTGCCGCCACAAACCCCGGACAGACACTGATGCCGCGCAGCGTAACCATGGTTTCTCTCGGCTGCTAGCAGATCGGCAGACGTACGCGCAGGTCCGCCGCGCCCTCGCCGTTGACCAGAATCAGGTAGTTACTCCAGTGACTGTTCGGCGCCATGTAATAGGCCTCGAAAGACTGCCCGGGGATCTCGGCGGAGGTGAACTCGCAGGTCTCGTTGCCGTAGTGCTCCACTGGCTCGCTAGCCGGGATCGCTGTGTCGCGCTCTGCCTCCGAGGCGTACTGGATCACCGTGATGCCAAGCTTGTCGTTGGCGCAGCGGATCTTCGCCGTCTCACCATTGCTGAGCTCACGCGAGGAACACGGCAAGCCGTCGATGCCGCGGCCGCCATCGTTGGCGGCGATGATCTGCGGAAAGTCCTCCGCAACCATCGCGTACGGCTGCTCCCACGGCGAGCCCTGTGCAGTGTCCCGGCCCGCGAACCACCACAAGCCGCCGCCCACAATCGCAACCAGGGCCACCGCCGCAGCAGCGATCGGCCACACCGGGCGCTTCTTCTTGTCAGACGCTTGGCCTTCCTCCACCTTCGGGATCGGCTCCGTCGGGTACTTCTGCTGCTGCGGTACTTGTGTTGCTGGCTGCTGGATCGACGACGTCTGCCTACTCGGCCCATACTGATACGGTCGGCCCGTCAACGGCTCAGCAACTGCAGGTTTCTCTGCCGGTTTCTGCGCAGGCCGTGATGCAGTCACGCCCGAATCCACGCCCGAATCCACGCTCCCACCCATGTTCGTGTGGGCCAGCTGGCGCAGGGAATCCGGCGTCATCGCCGGCGCGTTCGGGTCGTTTAAACGTTGGTCGTACGCTGAACGTCGATAAGGATCCCCCAGCACCGCACGCGCCACCTGCAATTCCTCCAACCCGCCCGGGTTCCACGTGTTGCCAGACTGAATCCGCTGGTCAATCTCCTGGGCCAACGCGGCCGGGTCTTTCGCCCGATCAAGACGAAGCGAGTCATACAGGTTGTAGTGGGCCATCATCCAATCCTCACGGTTCATCCCTAACAGGGATCAAAGTACTCAGCGCGGTCAACCAACACGCGACCATTACCACCGTACTGCGCCTTCGCCCGACACATCTCATCAACATCGGACAAAAAATCCAGATACACCGGGTAAATATCGTCCCCATCGAGCTGCCCGCGTAACGACGCACACCGCCCCGGCACCGTAAACTTCACACTCCTACCCGACGGGTGCACCGCCAACACCTGCCTTGCAATCCTGTGCGCAGTATCCGGCTCATTGTCAATCACCGAATCCAGGATCAAAATGTTGCGGCCATCGCAGGCGGGGTAGCTGGCGGCCTCACCGGCCTCACCAAGATTGACCAGCGTGATGTACGGACTCGACGGGTCCCCCTTCGGCGCGGTTTCAAAGAACTCATCAAAACCGGTCTTACCGCTTGGACACTTGCGCATCTTCACCAAAATGGTCTCCGGCACCCCAATGTCACGCATGTGTGCAGTGTCCCAGCAGGGGGCTTCGCCCCATTTGGTGTCTTCGACGTGGCCGTCGGCAAGCAAAGGCCCCCACTGGTTGCCATCCCACCGCAGGAAGCTGAACTCGTCTGACGACGGCACACCCGCGTACGCAAAACCACCCTCACAATCGAAGAACTTGTGCTGCATACCTACCGAGTTCGTGGGCAGCAACGCGTTGTCGCACACCGGCGGGGATGACGGCTTTTCTGTTGGCTTCTCTGTTGGCGTTGCTGTGGGGGTTTCTGCGGGCATAGCTTCGACCGAGGTGAACAGCGGGGTCGGCTCCGCGATCTCCTGCACTACTGTGGGTGTGCACGCCACTAGGCCGGCAGCCAGCCCAGCGGCGGCGACGAACGTAAAGATCCCGTGAGAGCGCATGCGCGAATCCTAACGCACGCACGCCAGTCCCATTTGCAATGTCTGCTAGCAATGTCTGCTAGGAAGGGTCTCTTACCTACTAGCAGATAAAGTTCTCGGCCCAACATTTTCGCAGGTCGCCTCTTGCTTGCAGAGGGCGAAAAAGCGATGTCTGCTAGGAAGGGTTACCTAACTCCTAGCACACATTGCTTTTCGACGATTTCCCCCAACGCCCCAGGCAGCTGGGAGCCAAACCCGGGCAGATTGCAATGTGGTCTAGCAGTATGCGAGATGCTGCTAGACGATAAAACTTTTCCCCGCTGTTTCCGCAGGTCGCGTTTTGGCGAAAAGGGGCGAAAATACAATGTCGTCTAGCAGTACACGCAGCCTGCTAGACGACATTTACAAAACCCCAGGCCGAGACACAAAAGCCGGGCTCCGCGCGAGCAAAACCGAGTTTGCTTCTAGTTGGATTCTAGTTCGCTTCCGGCTTGACCAGCGGGAAGAGCACGGTCTCGCGGATGCCCAGGCCGGTCAGGGCCATCAGCAGGCGGTCCACGCCCATGCCGCAGCCGGCGGTCGGTGGCATGCCCTGCTCCATGGCGGCCAAGAAGTTCTCATCAAGCACCATGGCCTCTTCGTCGCCGTGGGCGGCAAGGCGTGCCTGGTCCTCGAAACGCTCGCGCTGGATCACCGGGTCAACCAGCTCGGAGTAGCCAGTAGCCAGCTCGAAGCCGCGGACGTAAAGGTCGAACTTCTCGGTCACGCCGCGCTGCTCGCGGTGGTCGCGGGTCAGCGGCGAGGTCTCTACCGGGAAGTTGATCACGAACGTCGGCTCGTAGAGCTGGTCGGAGCAGAGGTGCTCCCAGATTTCCTCGACAAGCTTGCCGTGCAGCCAGCCCTCATCCTTCGGCACCTTCAGACCAATAACCTCAGCAATGCCCATGAGCTCCTCAACGGAGGAATCCACCGTCACCTCAGGCTGGCCCGGGAACTGGCGCTGCAAAGCCTCGTTTAAAGAGGGGTACATTTCCATGACCTTCCACTCGCCGCCGAGGTCGTACTCGGTGCCGTCGGCAAGCGTGACCGTCGTGGAGCCGAAGACCTCCTGCGCACAGAACTGCACAAGATCCTTCATGGTCTTCGCGCCGTCCTTGTAGGTGCCCCACGCCTGGTAGGTCTCCAGCATGGTGAACTCCGGCGAGTGCGAGGAGTCAATGCCCTCGTTGCGGAAGTTGCGGTTGAGCTCAAAGACGCGCTCAATGCCACCAACAACGCAACGCTTCAGGTACAGCTCCGGCGCGATGCGCAGGTAAAGGTCCATATCCAACGCGTTGGAACGCGTGATGAACGGGCGAGCGGCAGCGCCGCCGTGCAGTGTCTGCAGCATCGGCGTCTCCACCTCAACAAAGTCGTGGCCCGTGAGGAACTTACGCACAGCAGCAATGACCTTGATGCGGGTCATCGCGTTGTTGCGGGCAGCCTCGCGCATGATCAGGTCCGTGTAGCGGTGGCGCACACGCTGCTCTTCATTCATGTCCGCAAAGGCCACCGGCAGCGGGCGAAGCGCCTTCGACGCCATGTGCCAGGACTGTGCTTGGACGGAGAGCTCGCCGCGTCGAGAAGCAATAATGCGCCCGGTTACCGAAACAATGTCGCCCAGGTCTGTGTCTGCCTTCCAGCTGGCCAGCGCGTCCTCGCCAACCTCTGCAAGCGACAGCATGACCTGCAGCTGCGTACCGTCACCCTCTTGCAGGGTGGCAAAGCACAGCTTGCCGGTGTTGCGCTGGAACATAACGCGGCCGGCAACCGACACCACGTCCTGGGTCTCCTGGCCAGCCTCCAGGCGGGTCACGCCATCGCCCTCACCCTCGGGCACGACCTGGTACTTCGCGCGCAAATCACGCAGGCTCGTGGTGCGCTGCACCTCAACGGGGTAGGCCTCACGGCCCTCATCAATCAGCTTCTGGCGCTTGGCGCGGCGGATGCGCTGCTGCTCCGAAAGGTCCTGGCCGTTTACTGGTTGCTCTGCTTGCGAAGTCGTCTGCTTAGTCACGGATGACCATGCTAGTCGCCCGCAGCGATTACTCACACACCGGCAGATCCAGACGCATCTCTTCCGCCTGGTAGCCGTTCACAATGAACAGGAATTGGCCCTTGTCATACGGCGCCATGGCAAACGCCTGCGGGTAGGCCTCCGGAATCTCATAGTCCGCAATCATGCACTCGCCAGAGCCCAGCACGGTGGCGTATTCCTCGCCCGGCAAGTCCTGGTCACGCGCGGCCTGGGTTGGGTACTTCGCCACCGAAACACCCAGCTCCTCACCCGCACAGCGGATCTTGGCCTCCTGGCCGACATCGGGTGCGGCAGACTCGCACTCCAGCCCCTGCCAGCCGCGCTTGCCGCCTTTCTTTGCGACGACCCCCGGGTACGCCTGCGCAATCTCCTGCTCCGCCGCGGTCCACTCCTGGCCACGCTGCGTGGTAACAAACCACGCCACCAGCATGACCACAAGCGCCGCAGCCAACGCACCAATAACCCACGGCCACGGGTTGCGCTGCGCGTTTACGGGGGTGGACGGCGGCGTGTAACCAGACGGGTACGGCTCCGGCGGCTTGCGGTAACCATCCTGCGGGCGCGGCGCCACGGCAGCGGACGCCTCCGCCGGCAGCTCAGAGGATTCAGGCTTCTCAACCGAGGTGACCTCCTGCAGGTAACCCGCCGCGGTGGCGTGGCGGGCCGCCGCCTGTTCATCCACCGGCTGGCTGGTCACCTGGGCAACCACGTTCCAAAAATCGTGCAGGTTGTCCTCGGTGGTCGCCAGGTCAACGCTCGGCCCCACAAGCGCAAGCTTGACCGGCACCTCAGACCACGAAGGCTGCACCAGCAGCTGGTCCGCGTTGATGGAACGCGCCAAAAAGCCCGGGTAGCCAGCTGCGTTGTAGGCGTCAACGGCCTCGGCGGCAGCGGTTAGCAGGTCGCGCGCCTCCTCGTTGGTGAAGGTCTGGCCCGCGTCGTGCTTCTCCAGGATCAGGTCGCGCAGCGGCGTACCGACGGTTGCCTCACGCAGCACATAAAACTGACCGTCCTCGGTCACGCCCGCGTGCCGGGGGCGAAACGCGCCGGGTGCTGCGATTTTCTCCAGCTCGGCGTCCAACGAATCTACGTCGCCACCAATGCCGCGCACCTCCGCGGTGTCAAACAGCTCAACCTGGACCGCAGCCCCCTCGTCATTGCTCGCCTCAAACAGCGTGGAGCCACTCGTGCGGCCGACCTCCACAATCCGGTCGGCGGCAAACGCGAAGCCGTAGCGTTCATTCAGCAGTGCGGCGAGTTGGGGCGCAGACATGCAAGCGAGTGTAGCGCACCCCAGCACTACCTACGCCCAGCCACCTACGCCCAGCCACCTACGCCCAACCACTACTCCTGGCCGGTGTACTTGAAGCCCACGCCCAACGGCAGGCCGACGTTGTCAATCAGGTGCACGCCGTCCACGTCGATAGCGGCGAGCAGGCGGACGTCGCCGGTTTCGGGGGCGGGGCGGAAACCAAGATCACGAAGCTCCAGGTAGACAGGCTCCACACCGGCGGCTGCAAAGATACCGCGGGCGGTCTCCAACACCACGTCCGCACCGTGTTCCGCCGCATGGGCTCCGGCGGTTAAGGCTGCGGAAAGTGCGAGGGCGGCTTCGCGGTGGGCGTCGCTAAGCAAAAGCCCATTGCGCACGCTGATGGCAAGGCCATCCGGGTGGCGGACGGTGGGCAGGGAGTGTAAGAGCACCTCCATACGCAGGGCCGACACGGCGCGCTGCACGGCAACCAGGAGCTCGAAGTCCTTCTCCCCCATCACCAAATCGGTGGCGTGGCAAAGGTTGATCGCCGCCAAGATCGCGGCAACCTCACGCGCCACCTCATCGGCCGGCTCCAGGTGATCAAGGCCGGTAGCAACCGCAACCTCGGCGGCAAGCGGGCCGTGGAACACCACGTCCACCTCCTCGCGCGCGAACACCTCGGGCACTTCCGCCCCGCGGAACACCACGAACGTGTACGCGCCAAGCAGCGATTTGGCCGCGCGGATCAGCTCAACGTGCGCGCCGGTGACGTCACTGTTGATCACCACCAGCGCGATCTTCTTACCAATCTTGCGAAACGCGCGCCCGTACTGCGCCAGATGCGCCTCATCGGTGACTACTACGGCTTGGCCTGGTTCAAACGCCATTTATATTGTTCCCTCGTATTTCGCGTACGCCCACAGCTCCGCGTCGGTGGCTTGGGCCTGCTCAGCGTATCTGCGCTCCACGTCCACGTACAACCTCCGCACCCCCGGGTCCGCGATCGCGTCGGCGATCCGGTCCAGCTCAGCGGGGGTTAAGTCTTCGAGCGGGCCGCGTGGGGCGCTGAAAAACTGCTCCTCCAAAGCGGCGATGTCGGGGGAGGCGGTGGTGGTGAGAGCGTGGGCGTCGATACGCAAAATGTGCTCCAAAGCCCGCAGGCGCTGCGCCGCAACAAGGGCGGGGCGCGCCGTGTCCGCGATGGGGATGTTGATGCCGCCAAGCTCCGCAACCAGCAACCCAAGGACGGATTCACCCAGCTCATCGGCCGCGGACGTCACCCACACATCGCCGAACACATTGTGCGCACACATCACAATCGCATGAGCGGTCTCCACATCATCCAACAGCTGCGCCCCAGCCTCCAGCGCGGTGTGCAAAAACATCTGCTGCGGCCGCGCGTGAGCTTCAAGCTTCTCGACGCCCCACCGCACCTGACCCACCCCACCATCCAAAACCACAAGGTCAACGTGCACAATGGCGCCCGGATCATCGTCTGCATCGATCGGGATGATGGTGTGCCCGGCGCGCTCCAACGCGTTCGTTAACGGGGTGTGGCCGAAAACGGAACCGACCACTAAACGAGGCGGCACGGGCTAGCTATCCTGCTCTGGTTTGTTCTGCTCGCTCTGGGCGTTCTGGGCGCGGCGGGCCAGAAGTTCGGCAACAGAGATGGCGTTCGTGTGCTCGTCACGACGCCTACGCCCACCCCTACGCGGCGCCTCCTCCTGCTGAGGCTGCGGCTCGGGCTGTACTTCCGGTTCCTGCTGTACTTCCGGTTCCTGCTGCGGCTCGGGCTCGGGCTGTACGGGTTCCGGGGTTGGCTCCGGCTCCGGGGTCGGCACCGGCTTGACCACCGGCTCCGGCTGCACAGCTTCTTGTGCAGCCTCTTGTTCGCGGGTGCGCTCGCTGATCAGTGTGGACAGCGGGTTCGGGTGCTCGTAGGTCGGCTGCTGGCCGATGCGGCCAGAAATCGCTGCGGCCGACGGTGCGCCTGCCGGGCGGGTGCGCTGCGGGCGGGCCTGCGCATGAGTCTGCTCGCGGGGTTCTTCCGGCACGTTGACCTTGGCAATGCGGGTGGTCTCATCGCTCGACGGGCCCGGTCGCGAAGCAACAGGAGCAGCAGGCTCAACAGGCTCCGCCGGTGCAGACGGCGCAACAGGCTCCGCCGGTTTCGGCTCCTCGATCTCCTGGATGCGGCGTGCAGAGGCGCGCACCGCGGCCGGCTCGTACTCGAAGACTTGGCCGCGCAGCTCCTCCAGTTGGGAGCGAAGCGCCTTGATCTCCTCCTGCAACTCACGCAGCACGGCCAGATCGGATGCCTGCAGGTGCGCCTCGGCAGAACCGGTGACGGTTGCGGGCACCTGGCCGGTTGCCTGGGCGGTTGCGTGCTCCTCTGCCTGGGCTTCGAGCTGGCTGCGGGCCTGCGCAAGCTCGGCTTCGCGGGTGGCGGCGGTGGCCAGGGCGGCGTCGCGGTCACGACGCGTCCGGTCAATCACCATAATTCCTGCAACCGCCGCCCACAGTGCGAAGATCAGCGCGATCTTCAGCGCGTTGGCGGAGTTTGTAAACAGCATGACCACGGTGCCAATGACGGCAAGCACAAACGGGACAACAACCCAAAGGTTTCCGGAACTGCTTTTCGGGCTGCGTTCGGTGCTGTGGTCAGTCATGTCGTTTACCTTAGCTGGCTTGCTCTCCTTGTGAAGGTGGCGACACCTCACAAGCCCGTTCCAGCACTACACCAGCCACCGCAAGCGCCAGCCCGCCCAAAGCACCCGACAGTAGCGACGGAAAGTCCTGCGCCGCCGCCGTCAACACCGAAAGCTTGGGCACCACGTACACCAGCGCGCCCACATACGCCCCGCCGAAGACGGCCCCGGTCCACGCGCTTGCCTTGCCCAGCAGCATCAGGTTGGCCACCATCATCGGGTTGATCTGGCTGCGGTCAAGTCCCACCTGGCCGTCTTCGCGGCGCTTCTTCACCACCCAGGCAAAAAACGCGCAGGCCAGCGCCACAATCCACAAGCTCATGGGCACAACCAGGCTCAAAGACTCCAGCAGGCCATAGAATCGGCGCACCAGAATCAGCGCGGCGGCCGCGGTAAACAGCGCCGCACCGAACAGGCCCGCAATCGAGGTCCGCTTCACAGTTTGCGCACCCCTTGCTCTTCCAGGCCTTGGAGCAGTTCGCTTATGTACGCCCCGTGCAACTGCCCATCCGGATCAATTTCCAACCACGGTTGGAGAACGAAGCGTCGTAAATGAGCGCGCGGATGCGGGACGGTGAGCACCGGGTCGTCGGAGGTGTAGCCCTCGATCCAGATGATGTCCACGTCCAGGGTGCGCGGCCCCCAGCGTTCCTCGCGGACGCGTTGGGCGTCGTTTTCCAGGCGCTGGCAGCGCTGCAAAAGCTCAAGCGGGGTTTGGTCAACCTCCACCAGCAGGCTCTGGTTGAGAAAGTCCGGCTGGTCGGTTTTGCCCCAGGGCGCGGTGGCGTAGATAGAGCTAGCGGCAACGAGCTCGCCTGCAAACTCATCAACAACCGCGCGCAGGTGTGCACGCGCATCACCCATGTTTGATCCGGCGGATAACACTGCGCGCATGGCGGTCACATCCGTTTCCGGGAGCGGCGGGCAACCACGGCAACGTCCTCGAACACCGCGGGGATCGGCGCGTGCGGCTTGTGCAGGGTGACCTCGATGGCGTGCAGCACGTTGTAGGTGCACATGGCGGTCTCTGCGATCTCCACCACCACGGTCTCAATCAACTGGCGCGGCGTGCCGGTGGCAATGGCCAGTGCGGTCTCGGCGAGTTCGGCGTAGTTGACGGTTTTCGTTAGGTCGTCGTCACGCGCGGCCTCTGAAAACTCCAACCAGCAGGTGATGTCTAAGGAAAACGCCTGGCCAAACTCGGTTTCGTGTGCCAACACGCCGTGGTTGGCGTGGAATGTCAGGCCTTTGAGCTCAATCCGGTCAGCCATAAGCTTGATCTTCCTGCTTAGCACCGCGCTGCCAAGCTGCAGCAACATCCACCGCATCCCGCGACACCGCCACCTCGTGCACGCGCACGCACCACGCCCCCAGGTGCGCGGACAGTGCGGTCACGGCGGCGGTGGCCGGGTCGGCGTCTACCGGCCCGTGCTGCAGGCCGCGGTCTGCACGAATGGCGGTGAGGAACCGCTTTCTCGACGCCCCCACCAACACCGGATAGTCACCCGCAATGAACTCCGGCAGCGCATGCAGCAACGCCCAGTTGTCCTCCGCGGTCTTGGCAAAGCCCAGGCCCGGGTCCACCGTGATCTGCGCCGGGTCAACGCCCGCGGCGATCGCGTTGTCGGTGACTTGCTTGAGCACCTCGTGTACGTCGCGCACCACGTCTCCGCCGTGGTCGGCGGCACCCGAGGCACTTTCGAAGCGGGCGGCGCGCCAGTGCATCAGACACACCGGCAAGCCAGTGTCAGCCATCACCCGGTACATGTCCGGATCCGCCAAGCCACCGGAGACGTCATTAATCAGGTGCGTGCCGACCTCAGCGGCGGCCAGGGCGGTGGCGGCACGCATGGTGTCCACGGAGGTTTTGATCCCCTCCTGGCTCAGCAGCGAGATCACCTCGCGCACGCGCTGGGCTTCCACCTCGGCAGGCACACGCACGGCGCCGGGTCGGGTGGATTCGGCGCCGACGTCGATAATGTCAGCCCCCTGTGCCACCAACTCACGCGCATGCGCAAGCGCGGCCTCAGGGGCGAGGAACTGCCCGCCGTCCGAGAAGGAATCCTCCGTGACATTCACAATCCCCATCACGGTGGTGCGCCCCGGCGCAGTGATGTCTGCAAGCGTGACGCGACGTTGAACAGTCACAAGCTAGCTCCTAATCAGGCTCATGACCTCTGCGCGCGAGGCCGCATTGTTCTGGAACCCGCCACGCACCGCACTGGTGGTGGTCACCGCGCCCGGTTTACGGATGCCACGCATAGCCATGCACAGGTGCTCGCACTCAATGACCACAATCACGGCAGAAGCATCGAGTTTCTCCACCAGCGCATCCGCAATCTGCGCGGTCAGGCGCTCTTGGACCTGCGGGCGCTTCGCGTACAGATCCGCCAAGCGTGCGAGCTTGGACAGGCCCGTGACCTTGCCGTCCTTGCCCGGAATGTAGCCAATGTGCGCCTTGCCGTAAAACGGCACCAGGTGGTGCTCACACGTGGAGTAGATCGGGATGTCACGCACCAGCACCAGCTCGCGGTGGTTTTCAGAAAACGTCTTCTCCAGCTGCGTCGTCGGATCCTGGTGCAGGCCGGCAAAAACCTCCTCGTAGGCCCGCGCCACACGCGCCGGGGTCTCCACAAGACCCTCGCGGTCCGGGTCCTCACCCACCGCAATCAGCAGTTCACGCACCGCGGCTTCGGCGCGCTCGCGATCAAACGTCCCCATGCTACTTCTCCTCCGGGTGGTCTGGCTGTTCGTGTTCGGGCAGGCGGAAGCCAATCTCCTCCGTTGGGGCCTCTTGCTTATCGACGCCCCCACGCACCCCACCCAGCCTCTCGCCCGGGCCCTGTTGCTGCGGGTTCGGGCCCTGCTGCGGGTTCGGGCCCTGCTGGCCCTGCTGCTGGCCCGGGTAGGTCCAGCCCGGCGGCGGGGTCGGGCCACCGTAGTGCGGCTGGCCAGGCTGGCCCGGCTTGTTCGGCTGCCAGCGCGAGGACCCCGGCTTCGCGTGCTTCGGCGCCCCACCCATTGTGCCGCCCATCGCTTCTCGCTCCCGGCGGCGACGCTCACGCGTCTGCCTCGACGCCTCCAAAATGGAGAAACGCTTCGGCGGCTCCTCGCCACGCTCCTTGGCCAGCTCCACCGGAGTCTTCACCGGCTCGCGGCCCGCCTGGCGCACAAAGCGCACGTCATGGGCTGGAAGCTCGGGGCGCTCCGGCTCGATGGTGTCAAAAATCGCCTCCAGATCAGGGCGGCGCAGCGTCTCCTTCTCCAGCAGCTTGGTCACCAGCGTGTCCAGCTCATCGCGGTACTTCGACAGGATGGAGTAGGCGGTTTCATGCGCGGCGTCCAGAAGCTCATGCATCTCCCTATCAATAGTTTCTGCAACCGCCGGGGAGTACTCCAGGCTGGCGCCGGCGCCGCGGCCAGAGAACGGATCCCCCTGGGCCTCGCCGTACTTCACCGTGCCAAGCACCGAAGACATGCCGTACTCCGTAACCATGGCGCGCGCGATCTTCGTGGCCTGCTCAATGTCGTTGGAGGCACCCGTGGTCGGCGTGCCAAACACGAGCTCCTCAGCACTTCGGCCACCCATGGCAAAGACCATGCGGGCAAACAACTCGTCGCGGTTGTACATGCCCTTGTCGTCTTCGTCCGCAGTCATGGCAAAACCACCGGTGTTGCCGCGCTGCAGGATGGTCACCTTGTACACGCGCTCAATATCCTTCAGCGCCCAGGCAGCCAGCGTGTGGCCGCCCTCGTGGTAGGCCGTGACCTTCTTCTCGTGCTCCGAGATGATCTTCGTGGAGCGGCGCGGACCACCAATCACACGGTCCGTGGCCTCCTCCAACGCATCCGGAGTGATCACGTTGCCGCCGATGCGCGCCGTCAGAAGCGCCGCCTCATTGAGCACGTTCGCAAGGTCCGCACCACTCATGCCGGCGGTGCGCTTCGCCAACGCATCCAGGTCCACGTCCTTGGCCAAAGGCTTGCCCTTGGCGTGCACCTTCAAAATCTTCGCGCGACCCGTCATGTCCGGGTTGGTCACCGGAATCTGACGGTCAAAGCGGCCCGGGCGCAGAAGCGCCGGATCCAGAATGTCCGGACGGTTCGTCGCAGCGATCAGGATGACACCCTCGCGGCCGTCAAAGCCGTCCATCTCCACCAGCAACTGGTTCAGGGTCTGCTCGCGCTCATCATGGCCGCCGCCCATGCCGGAGCCACGCTGGCGGCCAACGGCATCGATCTCGTCCACAAAGATGATGCACGGCGCGTTCTCACGCGCCTGCTTAAACAGGTCACGCACACGCGAGGCGCCCACGCCCACGAACATCTCCACAAAGTCAGAACCAGAGATGGAGTAAAAGGGCACGCCCGCCTCACCGGCAACGGCGCGGGCAAGCAGCGTCTTACCGGTACCCGGCGGGCCATACAAAAGCACGCCGCGCGGAATCTTGGCACCCAGCTGCTCATAAATCGTGGGATCCGTCAGGAAATCCACAACCTCCTGCAGCTCATCCACCGCCTCATCGGCACCAGCCACGTCCGCAAACGTATTCGTCGGGTTGTCCTTATCCAGCTTCTTCGCCTTGGAGCCACCGATGCCAAACATGCCGCCACCGGCCTGCATGCGATACATCATGTACATCAAGAGGCCGAAGATCAGGACCATCGGCAGCATGAAGCCCAACATGGACATCAGGAAGGATTCCTGCGTCACATTCGTCTTAAAGCTATCGGCCCCGGAGGACTTGACTGCGTCAAAGATCGTCGGAGTTGTGCGCGCCGGGTACTGGGTGGAGACGGCTTCGACGTTCTCGCGTTCGTCGACAGTAATGGGCTCCCTCAGCTCAATCCGGACGCGCTGCTCCCGATCATCAATCTGCACCTCCTTGGCGTTGCCCTTCTCCAGCTGCTCAAGCGCAACGGAAGTGTCAACCGGCTGGTAGGCACGGGAATCGTCCCCAATCAACGTAAGCAGGTACAGGACGATCAGCGCGGTGGCGCCAAACAGGCCCCACCGCAAAACGTTTTGATTTTTGCTCATGTAATCCGTGAAAGTTAACTAGCTTCTAATCCTCAGACGCATCCGAGTACACACGCGGGTGCAACGTGCCCACATACGGCAGGTCACGGTAACGCTCCGCGTAATCCAGGCCGTAGCCGATGACAAACTCGTTCGGAATGTCAAAGCCCACATCCAACAGGTCAATCTTGGCGGTCTGCACCTCAGGCTTACGCAGCAGCGTGACCACCTCAAGGCTCTTCGGGTTGCGGCCAGACAGGTTCTTCAACAGCCAGCTCAAGGTCAGGCCGGAATCAATGATGTCCTCAACCACCAGCACATCGCGGCCAGCGATCTCCTTATCCAGGTCCTTCAAAATGCGCACCACGCCAGAGCTGGTAGTGGAGTTGCCGTAGGAAGACACGGCCATGAACTCCATCTCGCACGGGATGGACAGCTTGCGCGCAAAATCCGTAAGGAAAAAGACCGCGCCCTTGAGCACGCAGACCAAGATCAGGTCCTCGGCGGAATCCTTGTACTTCTCGCTGATCATGTCGGCGAGCTCCTGGATGCGCTCCTGCAGCACCTCCTCCGAGATCAGGATCGCTTCCACATCGTCGCCGTAGCGGTTCGCCGGGACGTTGAAATCTTTGGTGTCATGCAGCTCAGTCATGGGTGCCCTTCCCTGTCTTGTAACCCCGCCTATCTTGCCACTTCACGGCCACACGGCACAACAACTAGCCGCCCAGCCTCACGCTTTACCGCCTGGGAACCGGCCAACTCCACGCCAACCTGGCCGCGCCAGTGGGTAACAAGGCGCTCAATCGCGTCGAGTTGGGCACCGTTTGGGTGCACATGCTTTTCAACGAGCCACGCATGAATCCGAAAGCGCCTCACCACCGCGGGCAGCGCCGCCAGTTCCTCGCAGTCCATCTCTGTACTGGCGCTAGCCAGCTCGCGGATAACCTCGTTGCTCTGCGCGATCCGGTCCGCGGTGCGGGCAAGCGCCGGGACGGCGTCGCCGCCAAGCAGTTCCGATAGCGCGGGGATGATCTCGGTGCGCATGGCAACGCGCCGAAACGCCGGGTCCGCGTTCATCGGGTCGTGCCAGGGATGTAGGTGCAGCTCTGTACAGGCGCCAACCGTATCGGCGCGGCGCAGGTAGAGAAAGGGGCGCACCAGGTTGCCGCTTCGCTGCAGCATGCCAGACGGGTTGCCGCGCAAGGCGCCCAGCAGCAGGGTCTCCGCCTGGTCGTCCGCGGTGTGGGCCACCCACACTTCAGCCCGATCACCCGCAACTTCCGCCGCTACCTCGAATAGCGCAGCGTAGCGAGCCCGCCTCGCCGCCGCCTCCACGCTGCCGCCACGCTCCACGTCCACATCCACGTGCACGATTCTTGTCGACGCCCCAAGCGCCCTCGCCTGCACCGCAGCCTCCCCAGCAACCTGCGCAGATCCCTCCTGCAAGTTGTGGTTGACCACCACGGCCAACACCGGAACACCCTCCGCAAGAGCCGCAGCCACCAGCGCCAACGAATCCGGCCCGCCGGAAAGGCCGATCACAACAGGGCCGCCAGTATCCCCGCCATGGGACGTTTGCCAACACAGGCGCACGGCGCGTCGGCAAGCAAGAAAGTGCGGGCTCTTGCGCGGCCAGAAAGGCTCAGCCATCAGTACTCCCGCAGGATCGATGCCATCTCATCCATCGCCCGGCGCGCGTCCAGGATGTTGGAGCCGTTGGAGAGGAACGCAAACGTGTACACGTTGCCGTTGACGCTGGTCACCGTGCCGGCAAGTCCCGAGGTGTCATCAAGCGTGCCGGTTTTCGCGCGCACCCAGCCACGCCCATCCAGATCCCCGTAGCGGTCGATCAAGGTGCCTTCGCCAGCAGCCACGGGCAGGGTTGCCAGCAGCGGGCGAAGCGGGGTGTTCATCGCGGCGTCCGCAAGAATCTCGTCCAACAGCCGCGGGGTGATCAGGTTCAGGGTGGACAGGCCGGAGCCGTCCTCAATCACACAGCCGGCGGTGGTGAAACCGCGCTCCGCAAGCACCGTCAGCGGGTCCTTACCGGTGTGTTCCTTCAGCTCGCGGGCGATCGCCTCGGCATAGACGTTGTCGGAGCGCTTCATCATCGTCTCCATGCGCTCCACCAGCGTCGGCGACTCCACCGCACCGACCTTCTCGGCGCCCTCCGGCACCGGGGCCACACCGACCTCGGTAGCCCCCACCCGGTCGGCCACGGCCTGCGCCACGTCCAGCGCCGGGGTGTGCGATCGCGGCACGTCGCCCGTCTCATGCTCCAGCCCGCGCCCACCGTTGAGCATCAGCGGCTGCAGCGGCGCCACATAGCCACCATCAATATCCAGCTCGTCCCAGCCCGGCATCATCTCCGGCAGCCCCGCCCACTGGAAGGTATCCACATACACAGCGCGGGCACCACTGCTTATCGACGCCACCTCGTCCACCCCCTCCTGCCCCATCCACACATCCCCCGTGGCCTTGATATACACAGCATCCCCATCCCGGTAGATGGTGGTGGTCAGCGTGTCATTCGGCCCCAACTCATACAGTGCCGCCGCCGCGGTGAGCACCTTGGTTGTAGACGCCGGGCGCAACGGCACATCCGCCATCTGCTCAAAGACAACGTTGCCCGTGGTCGCATCAGTGATGTGGGCGTGGAACTGGCCAAGGTTGGGGTTTTGGGCGGCGTGCGTTAAGGCGTCGGCAAGCAGGTGCTGCTCGATCGGCGCCCCGGTAGCCGGAGTGAGGGGCTGGCTGGCCGCGGGCAGCTCGTAGGCCGGGGCGTGCTCAAGCGCCGAAAGCTGCTCGTGCGCCGCAACACCAAAGCCCGCGACACCGCCGACCGCCGTCAACGCCAACGCCGAAACCACCCAAGTACCAATCCGCTGTGCGCTGCTCTTACTCATCGCTGTTGAGGGTAGTACACAGAACTATGTCCTCCAGGAATCGTCCAAACCAGCACAGCGCCCCGTCATAATCGGCAACATCAGCTGGATCCCGAAGGCTCGCCCGAGCTGTGTCGTACAGTTCCTTCCACCCCTGCCCAGGAGTAAGCATCGGCGGCCACGCCTGTCGCTGCCTGTAGCGGAACAGTCTCTCACACAAAAGCTTCGTTTGCCCCAGATCTATTGCCTCATGTTTCTCCAGCAATTGCAGATCCACAAGATCATGGGCTCTTTCGCTTCCAGGTGAAGTAAGAGCATGAATCTTCTGCGCAACTTGGTACTCGGCACCCATAACCGGCGCCGGCTCAGGCGCCGGAAGCCCAATCGCAGTAAACAAATTCACGAGTTCATCAGGCATGGCTAAGTGCGACGACGCTGCGGAACCAATTTCGTTTTGAGCAAGTTCAAAATCGACGCTCTTCCAGCTCTTACCGCGAAAGCCAAGCTTTACTTGGAACTTTGAGGTCACATAATCCGAGGGAACATCACGGGGAGATGGCTTTTTCAGCTGTTTCAAAACACCAGTAAACCCAGCCCAACCGTCACGGAGGTTCTCTTCAAAAAGATCAAGGACGTCATCTTCCGCCAGCGCCCGCGCTGAGTCCACATCCGTAGTTCGTCTCACACCAGTGCCGTATCGAAGCACCATGGCACTACCACCCTTAATAACCATGCCTTCGGGCATCATCTGAGACACCACAACCATGGCCATCAAGAAATGTCGACGGTTCGCATCGTCTTGGCCCAACTCCTGCTGGGCCACACGCGCCTGCAAAGACTGCAGATTGGCGGGTGGGGAATCATAAGTCTTCATCGCTGAATTTCTCCATCAGTTGGCGGTATTCACGGCGCAACAACAACCCTTCCTCGCGCGCTTTCCTGATCGCCGCCACGAGACGCTCTCGCATGATGCCTGGAGCGGCATCCTCGAATGCGGTCACCAGCGGCTGGCATGGGATTCCTTTGTATAGATGAATATCCTCGGCGCGCTTGGGCTTGATAACGCGGATGTTGTCCGGCAGCTCCCTTTGATGACGCTGGGGCGACGCAATGGTTATCACCCTCGGGTTAACGTTTGCAAGGTCAAAAAGGGCTAAGACGGAGTCTTCCGCTAAGTAGGCTTCATCGCCGAGCGATCTCAAGATCCCACGAATCTCCGTGTGCTCATCCGCGGGGTACAACGGATCCCAATAGACGCCACGGTGCACCTTTTCAAAAGCGCCACGCTGGGCAAGCTTGCGCAGCTCAACCTTTGGCACGCCATAATCCGCAGCGATGGTCGGCGTAACAAAACCATCATTCTCACGTGCAGCCTGGCGGAGGCGGTCACGGTACGTTGGTTTTCGTGAAATTAGCCGACTCATGCTTGAAGCGTACTATTTTTAGTACGGTTTAAGCAATAGTTTGTTGGGTAGTTAGCTAGGCGTGTTAGCTAGGCGATCAAGCACCCACACCACCCACGGGGCTGAGCCGCGAAGTACGATTACCAACGAATCCCATTCCGAACCGAGCAAAAGGAGCTTCCCAATGGCTATCGAGGTCATCATCGAAATCCCTAAGGGTTCCCGCAACAAGTACGAAGTAGACCACGAAACCGGCCGCGTCTACCTCGACCGCTACCTGTTCACCCCGATGGCATACCCGGCCGACTACGGCTACATCGACCACACCCTGGCAGATGACGGCGACCCGCTCGACGCCCTGGTCATCACCCCGGAGCCGGTCTTCCCCGGCGTGACCGTCAAGGCCCGCCCGCTCGGCGTGTTCAAGATGACCGACGAGGCCGGCGGCGACGACAAGCTCCTGTGCGTGATTGACGACGTCCGCTACGACCACTACCAGGACATCTCCGACGTCTCCCAGTTCCTCAAGGACGAAATCGAGCACTTCTTCGTCCACTACAAGGACCTGGAGCCGAACAAGGAAGTCACCGGCTCCGGCTGGGGCGACAAGGCTGAGGCCGAGGCGATCCTGCAGGCTTCCCTGGACGCGTACAAGAAGTAACGCCGGCGCTGCGCCCGCGCGGGTCGCGGCGCGCGGCGTGAGACGCCCGGGGTCGCGGCGCGTGGGGTCACGCCGTGCAGCGGCGCCCCCCCCCCGAAAACGCGTTTGCAGCTACCTACACCCGGCTACCAAGCGA